>CANQZS010000067.1 GCA_947628385.1 uncultured Clostridia bacterium
CAAGGGGTGAATTGAAGCCGCAAAGCGGCTTCAAGAGGGGGCTGCCCTGCGATAGAGGGCGCCCCCTTAAACTTACGGCATATATTATGTAAGCCTTTTGAAACAGTCCGGTGGACTGTTTCAAAATCAATTTAATATGTTTTTCTATAGTCTGAAGTTATTATATCATATTTTATTTATTTTTGCAAGTATTTGCGGAGGATTTGTTTACAAACACGATATAATATGATATAATTAATAAAGATTTGCGGGAATTTGTAGATCCGGATCGGTACGGATCACGGAGGAGGTCAGGAATGGCTTTGAAGCTTGCCGGCGGAGCAGACGTCCGGAATGATGAAATTAAGACTGCGGAAGCTGCACATACTGCCATAGGCAGAAAAAACAGGGTAGGGATCCTCGATACACTGAGAGGAGCGGCGATAATATTCGTAATGATCTACCATATGATGTACGATCTTATATTTTTTGCGGGTAAGGATATTCCGTTTTTCTTTTCGGACGGAATGGACATCATACATAATTTTTTCCTGATAATACTTTTCTCCGTTTCTGGGATCTGCGCGGGATTTTCGGGAAATGTACTGCGGCGGGGAGCGACTCTTTTTATTCTGGGAGAGATGCTTACGCTTTTTACGGCGGCGTTCATGCCGGATAACATTATAGTGTTCGGAGTGCTTTCCTGCTTCGGAGCGTCTATGCTGATATACGGGGTAATATCTCCGGTGATGAAAAGGTTTCCGCAGCTTGCGGTATTTGCTGTGTTTGCCGCGCTTTCGGTGATATTTTTCAATTTTCACAGCGAGAAAAGCCTGTTTTTCATATTTGACAGCGTAAGGCTGAATATTCCGGACAATATAGAATATCTGTACCCGATAGGGATAACTTCGGAGAATTTCCGTTCTATGGACTATTTCCCGCTGGTGCCGTTCGGGTTTATATTCCTTGCGGGAACGGGGCTTTCGGATATATTTGCAAAAAGGGAGCTTCCGGAATTTTTCTATAAAGCAAGTCTTCCGGTAATAAATTTCTGCGGGAAATATTCGCTGTGGCTGTATATAATTCATCAGCCGCTGTTTATTGCGATCGCATATCTGCTTTGAAAGGAATTTTATGGAGAATCTTACAAATATTGGCGTTATAAAGGACATTCTTGAACGCTACGGCTTTTCATTCAGCAAGGGTCTGGGACAGAATTTCCTTATAAATCCGTCCGTTTGCCCTAAAATAGCGGAAATGGGCAATGCGGCGTCCGGCTGGGGAGTTTTAGAGATAGGAGCGGGTATAGGCGTGCTTACCCATGAGCTTGCAAAGCGTGCGGATAAGGTCGCAGTGGTAGAAATAGACGGCAGGCTCATTCCGATACTGAATGAAACTCTTGCGGAGCATGACAATATAACAATAATAAATGAGGACGTAATGAAAGCTGACCTTGCGGCGATAATAAGAGAAAATTTTTCGGGATCGAAGGTCGCCGTATGTGCAAATCTCCCGTATTATATCACGTCTCCGGTAATAATGCTGCTGCTGGAAAGCAGGCTCCCTATTGATTCGATAACGGTAATGGTACAAAAGGAAGCCGGAAAGCGGATATGCGCCGGAATGGGAACGCGCGACGCGGGAGCCGTTACGGCGGCGGTAAGATATTTTTCCGAGCCAAGACTGCTTTTTGATGTTTCAAGAGGAAGCTTTATGCCCTCTCCGAACGTTGATTCCTGCGTTATAAGGCTCGATGTGCGCAGAGAGCCTCCGGTATCTGTAAATGATGAGAAATTTTTCTTTAGGACGGTAAGAGGAGCGTTCTCACAGCGCAGGAAAAATCTTGCAAACAGCCTTTCCGCTTCCCTCGGTATCCCAAAGAACGACGTGTCGGAAGCAATAAAACAAACGGGACTCTCAATGAATATCCGTCCGGAGCAGCTTTCCCTTGATGAGTTTGCAGCGCTGGCGGACGCTTTGCTGATATATTGCCGGTAAAGAAATTTTTATTGACATTCAGTATGAAAATGTGTATAATATATTGTGTACGCGGACGCTTGGGAATCAAACGTCCGGATCAGAAATGATATGAAAGGAACGGTGATATTTATGGACGCAGGCAGTAATAACGGCATAAAACCCCGAAGTCTTAAGCTCGGATCTTGGGACGCTGTTTGCCGTCCCTTCACCGCCTGAGAAATAAAAAGTTTTATGCCTTCTGTTCCGATAGCATCGAATAGGAGGAATTATTATGGACAAGGATTCCGCTGTTGAGCTTCTTGAGGAAAAGAAGCTGCTTAGTCTCAGAAACGGGCTGAGCGAGATGAATCCCGCGGATATTGCCGCTCTTGTTGAGGAAATGTACGGCAGTGACAGCTTCGATGATAAAAAGCTGATACTGCTTTACCGCATATTGCCTAAGGAGCTGGCGGCTGAGGCGTTCACCTATATGGACAGCGATACGCAGATGATCCTTATAAACGCTTTTTCGGATAAGGAGCTGCGTGACGTCATCGACGAGCTTTATCTCGATGATACGGTAGATATGATCGAAGAGATGCCTGCGAATATAGTTTCACGTATCCTGCGCAATACCGACGCGGATACAAGAAAGCAGATAAATCAGCTCCTGAATTATCCAAAGGACAGCGCAGGCTCGGTAATGACTACGGAGTTTGTGTACTTCCGCAGGGATATTACCGTTAAGGAAGCCTTTGAACGTATAAGAAAGATCGGTCTTGTAAAGGAGACCGTATACACGTGCTATGTGCTTTCCTCACACAGGAGACTTGTGGGGATAGTGACTCTTCTTGATATGCTGGTGGCAGATGAGGATACGCTTATCGAGGATATTATGGAAACCAACGTTATCTCAGTCAATACCCACGACGACAGAGAGGACGTTGCAAGAACAATGTCTAAATACGACTTCGCCGCTATCCCCGTGGTCGATAACGAGGAACGCATCGTCGGAATAATCACATTCGACGACGCTATGGACGTTCTTCAAGAGGAAAACACCGAGGACTTTGCAAAGATGGCTGCGGTAGTTCCGGCAGATGACGAATATTTCAAAACGTCGGTGCTAAGGCACGCCAAGAGCCGTATCCCGTGGCTGCTGATACTGATGCTTTCAGCTACCCTTACCGGCTGGATCTCTTCAAGATTTGAAGCTCAGATAGCGGTCATACCTATGCTGGTCTCATTTATGCCTATGATAATGGGCACCGGAGGAAACTGCGGTTCTCAGAGCTCGACGCTGATAATCCGCGGCATGGCTCTTGAGGAAATACGTTTAAAGGATTTTTTCAGAGTGGTTTTCAAGGAATTCCGCATTGCGATAGTCTGTGCGGTCACGCTTGCGGTAGTAAACGGGCTTAGAGTTTTACTTGTGTATAAGGATCCGTCTCTTGCATTGGTAATTGCTCTTTCGCTTATAGGAACGGTGGTAATAGCAAAGCTTGTGGGAGCGGCTCTTCCGATGCTTGCAAAGGCTCTGCGGCTCGACCCCGCTATAATGGCGAATCCGCTTATTTCGACCGTGGTGGATTCCTGTTCGCTGCTTATATATTTCTCCGTAGCGTCGGCAGTTCTCCACATATGACGATATATTGCGGCGGAATTTTAACCGCAAATTCCGAAATAAAACATTCTGCCGGAGCTGCTGTGATCTATGGCGGCAGGAAAATTGCTCTTTCTACAGCTTTTAACGAGGGGGACGGCAAAATTGGATATATACGAAGCAATGGAATATATCGGCAGCTTTTCCAAGCTCGGAACGCCGGTAAATGACCTTCTCAGGTTCGCACGGATAATGCGCGCTCTCGGAGAGCCGCAGAAAAGGCTCAAATTTGTCCACGTGGCGGGAACGAACGGAAAAGGATCTACGGTGCGAATGACTGCGGGAGCGCTTACAAAAGCCGGATACAGAACAGGAGAATTCACCTCGCCATATATAAATATTTATAACGACAGGATCAGGATAGACGGGGTGAATATCTCGGATAATGAGCTTACGGAGATAGTTTACCGTATCAAGCCGATCATTGACGGTCTTTGTACGGAATGTTCGCAATTCGAGATAACTACGGCAATTGCGTTTTTGTATTTTGCGTCAAAGGAATGTGATATTGTCGTCCTTGAAGCCGGTATAGGGGGACTTCTCGACTGTACGAATATCATAGAAGAGTCTTGCGTATCGGTAATAACGTCCATTTCTCTCGATCATACGGCTATACTCGGCGATACGATAGAAAAGATCGCCAGACAAAAGGCGGGGATAATAAAGCGGAATTGTCCGGTAGTGCTTGCACCGTCCCAGAGCAAGGAGGCTTATACGGTGATATACAGCACGGCTATGCAGCACGGTTCCTGCTTTGTTACGCCTAATATCGACAGGCTGACTGTGGAAAAGTGCGACTATACGGGAAGCCGGTTCACATATAAGGGAATGACCTACATAGTTTCAATGCTGGGACGGCACCAGATAGATAACGCTCTTACGGCGATAGAGGTTCTGGATACGCTCAGAAAAAACGGCTGGGACAGGCTTTCCTATGTGAATATTTATGAGGGAATAAAATGCGCTGAGGTGCCGAGCAGGTGCCAGATAATCCGTAAGGACAAGCCGTTCATAATGATAGACGGCGCTCATAATCCGGACGGAATGAGGACTCTTGCGGATTTCATAAGGACTATCCCCAAGATCCCTAAAATAATGGTCTGCGGAATGATGGAGGACAAGGATTGGCGGACTGCTATAGGATATATCAGCAGATATATCGACAGGGCGATCTGCGTTGATGGATTTGCTCCGAAAACGGTATTTGCCCCTAAGCTGGCGGAAATGTTTTCCGAGGGGGAAGTTTCAAGCATAAAGGACGCTGTTTCAAGAGCGGTCTTTCTTGCGGGAAAGGACGGAATGGTGATGATCGCAGGCTCGCTGTACCTTGCTTCGGCGATCAGGAAGCATGGCTGCTTCGATATAATAACAAATTGAAAGGATAGGTAATATGGTTTATCTGGTGGACTTTGAAAATGTAAACTCTGCCGGCATTTCAGGGATACAAAAGCTAAATAAGGACGACAAGGTGTATATTTTCTATACGGTGAACGCTTCAAGCCTTTCATTTGCAGCGCATCTGAACCTGCTTTCAAGTCCTGCGGAAATAATATATTACAATGTCGCAAGCGGCGGGAAAAACGCGCTGGATTTTCAGCTTTCAAGCTTTCTCGGTTACCTTATAAGCAAGGGCGATGATAAAAATTTCTGCATAATAAGCAATGACAGAGGATTTGAATATGTCAAGGGCTTTTGGGAAAGAAACGGTCTTGCTTCGGGAATAACGATACAAGGTGCGCCGTCTATAAACCGTTCTCTGCTGCCGGAAAGACCTTTTGCGGCAAAGATACAGCAGGGACTCAGCAAGGAGCGCATCAGGACTGATGACAGCGATCAGGAGGAGATCGTTCAGGAGGAAACGGTAATATTGCAGAACAGGAGCACGCCGGTCTCCGCTCCGCGCACATCGCTGTCCGACAGCGTACCGGAGACTGAACATACCGAGGAGGACAGCTCCGAGGAAAGACCTGCACGTAAAAAACGCGGCAGACCTAAGGGAAACAATTCCCGCTCAAAGAATGAGACAGCTCCGCATGAAACACCGCAGGAGGACGTTCCATTGTCGGCGCTCAAAGCCGCTCTCGTCAGGGGAGAGGTCACGGCTGAGGAAAATGAGCTCCGCCAGATCATGGATCTCCTTGAAAAGGCTGCCGGAAAGCAGCATTTCTACAGGGGACTGCTGTCAATATTCGGAATGGAAAAGGGCGTTGAGGTCTATAAGCTTCTCCGTCCGGAATATACAAATCTTACAAAGCTTGTCAAACAGCAATGATAATTTTGTTAAAATTCACGAAAATTTTATGAAAAATTTGTATAGCGAAAGGGAATTAAATTTTCCGTCCGCTATTGCTAAAAAGCCGAGGATATGGTATAATAATGCCAATAGTGTAATGTTTGAAACATCACTGTTAGGAAAATGCTGACCAAGTCAGCGTTCCTTAGTATTTTTATTGACGACCGTATCAGCGGCTTTTCCTGTGCGGTCAAGCAGAAAGGATGGTTTTTCAGATGAAATTCGGCTTTTATGATGACGCAAATAAGGAATACGTCATCACATCTCCCCGTACCCCTTATCCATGGATAAACTATTTGGGAACTCAGGATTTCTTTGCTCTTATCTCCAATACGGCAGGCGGCTACCACTTCTATAAGGACGCCCGTCTGGCAAGAATTACCCGTTACAGATATAACAACGTTCCCGCAGACGCAGGCGGACGTTATTTCTACATAAACGACGGCGGTACGGTGTGGAACCCCGGCTGGGCTCCTGTAAAGACCGAGCTTGACGAGTACAAGTGCCGCCACGGTATGGGCTATACGGTGATAAGCGGAAAGAAAAACGGTCTTTCTGCGGAGGTCACTTTCTTTGTTCCGAATAATTTCACAGGAGAGATCCAGAAGGTCGTTCTGAAAAACGAGAGCGGCGCTTCCAAGAGCTTTAAGCTGTTCTCATTTATCGAATGGTGCCTGTGGGACGCTCAGGACGATTCCACCAACTTCCAGAGAAATTTCAATACAGGCGAGGTAGAGCTTGAAAGAAACGGCGCAGTTATTTATCACAAGACTGAATATAAGGAAAGAAGAAATCATTTCGCTTTCTATGCCGTAAATGATACGGTAGACGGCTACGATACCGACCGCGAGACGTTCATGGGGGATATTTATCACGATTTCCACGACCCTGAGACGGTCATGAACGGCAAGCCCGCAAATTCCGTTGCTGACGGCTGGTCGCCGATCGCTTCACACTATAAGGAGATCACACTTGCGGCAGGCGAAGAGAAAACTCTCGTTTTCATGCTTGGCTATGTGGAGAACCCTTATCCCGAAAAGTTCAATGCGGACGGCTCCATGAATAAGTCCAAGGCTTATGAAATGATGAAAAAATTTGACACAGCCGAAAAGGTTGACGCTGCTCTTGCCGAGCTCAAGAAAGACTGGGACGAGCTGCTTGCAAAGTATACTCTCACTTCTCCCGACGAGAAGCTCAACAGACAGGTAAATATCTGGAACCAGTACCAGTGCATGGTAACGTTCAATATGTCGCGTTCAGCATCGTATTTTGAAAGCGGTATCGGAAGAGGTATGGGATTCCGCGATTCCAATCAGGATCTGCTGGGATTCGTTCATCAGATACCGGAAAGAGCAAGAGAGAGGATACTCGATATTGCCGCTACTCAGCTTGAGGACGGCGGAAACTACCATCAGTATCAGCCGCTTACCAAAAAGGGCAACGACGCTGCCGGAACTAACTTCAACGACGATCCGCTGTGGATGATCCTTTCCACCGCCGCTTATATCAAGGAGACAGGAGATTACGATATTCTCAAGGAAATGGTCGATTACAAGAACGATCCCGCTCTTGCCCAGCCGCTGCTTGACCACCTGAAGAGAAGCTTCTACCATGTTGTGAACAACAAGGGTCCTCACGGACTTCCGCTTATCGGACGTGCCGACTGGAACGACTGCCTGAATCTTAACTGCTTCTCACGCGTTCCCGGCGAAAGCTTCCAGAATACTGCAAGCAACATTGCCAAGGAGGTCGATCCCGAAACAGGAAAGCCCCTTAACGAGCAGACCGCAGAATCCGTTATGATCGCGGGAATGTTCACATATATAGGACCTGAGTATGTTGAGCTTTGCCGCAGAATGGGCGATAATGCCGAAGCGGACAAGGCACAGGCTGAGATCGACAAGATGAAAGAAGCTATCGTTAAATACGGCTGGGACGGCGAATGGTTCCTCCGTGCTTATGACGCTTACGGAAAGAAAGTCGGTTCACATGAGAATGCCGAGGGCAAGATCTTCATCGAACCTCAGGGCTTCTGCGTGATGTCTGATGTCGGCGGCAAGGAATTCACCGAAAAAACTATGGCAAGCATTGACAAGTATCTCGGAACGGAGCATGGTCTTGTGCTCAACAATCCCGCATTCACCAAGTACATTGTTGAGTACGGCGAGATCTCCACATATCCCGGAGGATACAAGGAGAACGCAGGTATATTCTGCCATAACAATGCTTGGATCATGTGTGCTGCCGCTCATGCCGGAATGGGAGATACGGCGTTCGATTACTATACAAGGATCGCTCCTGCATATCAGGAGGACGAAAAGCTCCACAGGACAGAACCGTATGTTTACGCTCAGATGATCGCCGGTAAGGACGCTAAGCGCTTTGGTGAGGCAAAGAACAGTTGGCTCACAGGTACTGCGGCATGGAACTTTGTAGCGATCTCTCAGTATATCCTTGGTATCATACCGTCCTATGATGGTCTGAAGATAGATCCGTCCATTCCTAAGGCTTGGGACGGCTACAGTGTTTCCAGATCCTACAGGGGAGCTACATATAACATCAAGATCGAGAATCCGGCTCATGTTTCAAAGGGT
>CANQZS010000068.1 GCA_947628385.1 uncultured Clostridia bacterium
CCCCTCTTGAAGCCGCTTTGCGGCTTCAATTCACCCTTTGCGGAGCTCTTAAAGCAGAGGATTCCGCGCTCTGCGGACGGCGGCAAGGGCTCCGCCCCTTGACCCCGCGAGCTGGGCTCAGCTCGACCAGCTTTATATTTTGCGCTTCGCGCAAAATAGTAATCACTTTTTCGACAGACTGAATACATAATTCATAATTACGCTTTGTTTTATTTTTCCGGAAATAAGGTATTGAAATTTTTTTAATAATGTGTTATTATATATTTAGACGCAACAGTCGTAAAGGAGGTATGCTCATGGTAATTTTCTGGCTGGTGATATTTGCAGCAGCCCTTATCCTCGAAGCCGCTACTTTCGCTCTCGTATCCGTCTGGTTCGCAGCAGGCGCCCTCGGCGCACTTATCGCAGCAGCTCTCGGCGCAAATATAACGGTGCAGCTCATAGTCTTTTCCGCTCTGGCGGGAATTCTGCTCATTTTTACACGCCCGCTGCTGAAAAAGCTTTTTCCGAATAAGTTCATTCCTACAAATTCAGAACTTGAGATCGGAAAAACAGGCGTTGTCATCGAAGCTATAAACAGCCCGCTGGGAAAAGGCCGCGTCCGTCTGGGCGGAGTTGACTGGGCGGCTGTATCCGCCGACGGAGAAAGTATATCCGAGGGCGAATCGGTGATAATAAAGGAAATACGCTCTTCAAGAGTCGTAGTTGAAAGAGCGGAGCAGAAGCTTCCGCAGAAGCAATAATATCAGACTTTGATTTTTTCTGAAAGGATGTCGTTTTTATGCAGTTCATTCTGATCGGTCTTGTGATCCTCGTTATAATCATTCTCATTTCGGGAATAAAATTCGTCCCTCAGGCATCGGAATATGTTATAGAGCGTCTGGGAACATATTCCAGATCCCTCCATGCGGGACCTCACTACGTTTTGCCGTTCCTTGAAAAGGTCGCAAAAAGAGTCTCTATAAAGGAACAGGTCGTAGATTTCAAGCCTCAGCCCGTAATCACCAAGGATAACGTTACTATGCAGATAGATACCGTAGTATTCTACCGCATAACCGATTCAAAGCAATATACCTACGGCGTTGAAAGACCTATCTCCGCGATCGAGAATCTTACCGCCACCACTCTTAGAAACATAATCGGCGAGCTTGAGCTTGACGCGACTCTCACCTCCAGAGACGTGATAAACGCAAAGATAACGGCGATCCTTGACGACGCTACCGATCCTTGGGGCATCAAGGTGAACCGTGTAGAGCTTAAAAACATCATTCCTCCGAGGGAGATACAGGATTCCATGGAACGTCAGATGAAAGCTGAGCGTGAACGCCGTGAGAAGATCCTGCAGGCTGAGGGTGAAAAGAAGTCGCAGGTACTTGTAGCCGAGGGTGAAAAGGAATCCAAGATCCTCCGTGCGGAAGCCGAAAAGGAAGCTGAGATTCTTCGTGCCGAGGCTGAAAAGCAGGCAATGATCCTCCGTGCTGACGCGGTAAGGCAGCAGAAGATACTTGAAGCTCAGGGTGAAGCGGAATCCATACAGCTTGTTCAGAATGCTCTTGCCGAGAGTCTTGTAAAGCTGAACCAATCTGATCCCAAGGAGAATGTTATTGCTCTCAAGAGTCTTGAAGCGTTTGCAAAGGCGGCTGACGGCAGAGCGACAAAGATAATCATTCCCTCCGAGATACAGGGGCTTGCCGGAATGGTAACGTCCATAAAGGAGCTTGCTGCCAACAGTGTACAGCAGCCGACGAAGACGAAATAGCGCATAATAAAGCAACAGCGGGCGGCAATTTGCCGCCCGTTAATTTTGCGCTTCGCGCAAAATTGCTTTCATTATTTTTTATTTAAAAAGCTCCAAAGCCTTTTCAAGAGTCTTTTCATTCTCTACATTGACCGCGTTTACTCCCTTAAGAGTCTTTTTTACCAAACCCGTCAGTACCTTGTTAGGTCCAAGCTCTACAAAATTTTCATATCCCGCCGCTTGAAGCGCATTAAGCTCAGAAGTGAACCTTACAGGCGATACTATGTGCTTCGCAAGCCTCTCCGGCATATCGCCAAGATCCGTGAGCCGCTCTCCGGTAAGATTGGAATAAAATTCTACCTCCGGTTCACTGAATGTCAGATCCATTCCCCTTAATGCCGCCTCGAATTCCTCCGCCGCCGGCTGCATGAGCTTTGAATGGAATGCCGCGCTGACCCCAAGCCTGATCGCCTTTGCACCAAGCTCTCCGAACCTCGCCGCAGCCCTTTCAGCCGCTGCCTTTTCTCCGGCAATCACAGTCTGCGAACTGGAATTATAGTTTACCGGAACTACATAACCGTCCGTTCCGGCACAGATCTCCTCTACCTCCTCGGCAGTCATTCCGATAATGGCATACATGGCTCCGTCCGAAGCTTCGGCTGCCCTCTGCATGGCTTCCGCTCTCGCCTTTATCACCCTGAAACCGTCCTCAAAGGAAAGTATCCCAGACGCTACCATTGCCGCATATTCGCCAAGAGAATGTCCCGCCGCCGCGGAAAAGCCTATGCCGTTTATCTTCATTGCTTCAAACGCGGTCAAAGATACCGCCATTATGGCAGGCTGAGAATAGATCGTCTTTGAAAGCTCCTCCTCAGAGGAGCCGTTTATTTTCTCCGCAAGGTCAAACCCAAGTATCTCGCTCGCACGGGCAAAAACGTCGATCTGCGGATATTTTTCACAAAGCTCCTTTCCCATTCCTATGTACTGGGAACCCTGTCCCGAAAATAAAAATACAGTTTTTGACATATTTCCCTTTCCTTTCAAAAATATTTTACCGAAAATAATTTTTATTTTCTTAAATCGTTGACAACGGGAGCGAAAAATATTACAATAGTAATATATGCTGCTTGCGTGACCGCTGAGATATTCAGCAGCAGTTATATATAATATACCATATATGTTTAAAAATTACAATAGTATCAAACGGTATTTTTCCGTATTGTTTAAAAAATCAGGAACATGGAGGGCATGGATTTGTTTGGTATTGAAATAGTCGGAACAGGAGCGTACTGCCCATCTCTGAGCGTCACGAACGATGACCTTGCTAAGGTGGTAGATACAAGCGACGAGTGGATATTCTCCCGCACGGGAATAAGATCCAGACGCATTGCCAACGGAGAGGCTACTTGGGAAATGGGCGCGGCGGCGGCTGAGGAAGCCCTGAGATCCGCAGGGATAAACGGCTCGGAGGTCGGTCTGATAATAGATACTACTATTACCAGCGACTTTTCAACACCGTCAATGGCGTGCGTTATCCAAAGCAGGATCGGCGCCGGAAACGCGGCTGCTTTCGATCTGGGAGCAGCATGCTCAGGCTTCGTTTACGGGCTCGACGCTGCAAAAAGGTACCTCCAGACCGATCCGGAACTTAAATACGTCCTTGTGGTGTCAAATGAAAAGCTTTCAAACATAACCGACTATTCCGACCGTTCCTCCTGTATACTTTTTGGGGACGGCGCGGCGGCGGCTGTGGTCACCCGCTCGGAAAAGCTATATTCAAGCTATATCGGAGCAAACGGAAACGGCGCAAAATTCCTCTATGCAAAAAATCATAAGGTCCTGCACCCGTTCAGGACTGCCGAGACGGACAGCATCGAAACAGGCGAGTTCGCCAATGGATCGGTATTCCTCTTTCAGGACGGCAAGGAGGTCTACAAATTCGCCACGAAAGCTCTCCCCTCTGCGGCAAAAAAAGCTGCGGAAAAAATAAACATGGATATAAACAACATCGACTGGTTCATTCCTCATCAGGCAAATATCAGGATCATCGAAGCTGCCGCTAAGAATCTCGGCGTTCCGATGGATAAATTCGTCGTGAATATCAAGGAACACGGAAACACCTCCAGTGCGTCCATACCTATAGCCCTGCACGAGGCGATAACCTCGGGACAGGTAAAACGCGGAGACAAGCTCTGTCTCGTAGGCTTCGGCGCGGGACTTACCCTCGGCGCGATCATTACGGAATATTGATCCTCGGGATCGTCAGGATCTTTTCCGAAAGGGAGGCACATTGATTGCTTATAGAATACTGCTGTACGGATATTTGCGATATTGCGGTACCGTATCTGGAAAGAGCTGCCGCAGCGCTTATCCAGAAAAGCGTCGTGCTGCTGATAATCCAGAGCGTTCTGCTTACATTCTCATTATGGGACAAAAACAGCCGGTTCTTTGTTATACTTGCAGCAATAGGCGTGTATTCCGTCCATGGCAGCATTTCGGTAAGGATCAGCCTGCGCAGAATGGAGACCGCCGTCAAAAAGCTGTCTGAATCCAGATGCCGGCAGTTTACCCGCTCAATTGACATACGGCGCGAAAATATTCCTCCGGAAATGGAAATGTTCATTCCGGTAAAGGAACGGCGCTCGTTCACCTCACATTCGGGAACGCCTTTTTTGCGGCATGATAAAATTTTATTTATGAAAGGAATATGAAATATGTCTAAAACCGCTGTGATAACAGGCTCCTCAAGGGGCATAGGAGCGGCTGTCGCTCTCCGTCTTGCAAAGGACGGCTTCAATATAGCGCTCAACGACCTCAATGAAGGTATGTTTGAAAATAATACCATTGTAAACGATATACGCGCTCTCGGCGTGGAGGCTGAGATATTCTGCGCGGACGTTTCACGCTACGACCAGTGCGAAAGCATGGTAAAAGCCATAAAGGAACGCTTCGGGACTATCGACGCCCTTATCAATAACGCCGGCATAACAAGAGACTGTCTTATGGCAAGAATGTCTGAGGAGCAGTACGATACGGTGATCTCCGTAAACCAGAAAAGCGTTTTCAATATGATGAAGCTCGCGGGAAACGTTATGATAAAACAAAAGCACGGAAAGATAGTAAATCTTGCCTCCGTTGCAGGTCTTTACGGCAATCCCGGGCAGATTAACTATTCCGCCTCAAAAGCGGCTGTTATCGGCATGACCAAAACTATAGCCAAGGAGCTTGGCTCAAGGAACATAAACGTAAACGCGGTAGCCCCGGGATTTATCAGCACGCCTATGACCGATAAGCTCACCGACGAGCAAAAGGCAAAAATTCTCGAAGCTATCGCTATGAAGCGCTACGGCACCGTAGACGAGATCGCCGGCGTAGTGTCGTTCCTCTGCTCGGAGGATTCGTCCTATGTTACCGGACAGGTAATAGAGATCTCCGGCGGACTGTCAATGTGATAATGTTGTTTGGAAAGGAAAGTATTTTATATATGAAAAGAGTAGTTATAACCGGTATGGGCGTAGTCTCTCCGGTAGGAAATTCCATAGACGAGCTATGGAACAGCCTTAAAGCCGGAAAGCACGGCTTCGGATATATTGACGATATTACAGGCGGCGACTTTGAAGTCAAGATCGCCGCAAGAGCAAAGGATTTTTCCTGTGAGGGCTATGCGGATAAAAAGGAGATCCGCAGAATGGATCGTTTTACGCAGTTTTCGGTATTTGCCGCAAAGAACGCTCTTGCTGACTGCGGCACGGATTTCAAGGACGTTGACCCGTTCAGGGCGGGAGTTATTTTCGGCGTCGGTATCGGCGGTCTTAACCTGACTCTTCAGGAGCATGACAAATTCCTTGAAAAAGGACCGGACAGGATCTCGGTATTCTACGTGCCTATGATGATCGGGAATATGGCTGCGGGCACCATCGCTATGCAGACAGGCTTCAAGGGCGATAATTACTGCACTACCACTGCCTGCGCTTCATCGGCTCATGCCATAGGCGAAGCATTCAGAAAGATAAAGGACGGCTACCTTGACGTTTGTATCGCCGGCGGAGCGGAATCCTGCGTAGGAAAATTCGCTCTTGCAGGATTCAACAATATGAAAGCTCTTACCCGCTCGGACGACCTTGACAGGTGCTCCATACCCTTTGACGGCGAAAGGAACGGCTTCGTTCTCGGCGAGGGCTGCGGCGCGCTTATACTTGAAGAGCTTGAACACGCAAAAGCCCGCGGCGCAAAAATTTACGCCGAGATCGCCGGCTACGGCGCCACAGGCGACGCATATCACATGACAAGCCCCTCTCCCGAGGGAGACGCCGCCGCAAGAGGAATGGTGAACGCTTACACGGAAGCCGGTCTTACTGCGGAGGATATAGATTATATAAACGCTCACGGCACTTCTACCGGTCTTAACGACAAGTACGAGACCATTGCAATAAAGAAAGCTCTGGGCGAGGAAAAGGCTCACAGAGTAGCTATAAATTCCACAAAATCCATGACGGGTCACCTGCTCGGCGCAGCCGGCGCGGTGGAAGCTATCGTTACCGCGCTTTCGGTAAAGAACGATTACGTTCACAGAACGATCGGATACAAAACTCCCGATCCCGAATGCGACCTTGACTACTGCACGGAAAGCGGACGGGAAATGCCCGTAAACGCTGCTCTTTCCAACAGTCTCGGATTCGGCGGGCATAACGCCACGCTTTGCATAGTAAAATACAAAGACTGATCTTTCGGAGGGATATAATAAAATGAGCGATAAAATTCTGAATGTTGATCTTGACACCATTGCCAAGCTCGCGGACATCGTAAACGATAAGGAGCTTGGAGAGATAACCATTTCCGACGGCGAGGGAATGATAACCCTCAAGGGCAGAAAGTGTCCCCCTCCGCCGCCGATGGGAATGCCTATGCCTGCCATGCCCGCAGCGGCAAGCGCTCCCGCCGCCGAAGCAGGAGCTCCCTCAAAGACCGAGAGCTTCAGCGGGAATGTTGTAAGATCGCCTATAGTCGGTACATTCTATGCCGCGTCCGCTCCGGATAAGCCGCCCTTTGTAACGGTGGGACAGCAGGTCAAAAAGGGCGACGTGGTAATGATAATCGAATCAATGAAGCTCATGAACGAGGTGCAAAGCGATTTCGACGGCGTTGTTGCCGAGATCCTCGTTAAAAACGGCGAGGCTGTGGAGTACGATCAGCCTGTTATGATAATAAAATAAGGAGGATACTTTCATGGCTGTAATGGATAAGGAACAGATCAAGGAGATCATTCCCCATAGAGATCCGTTTCTGCTGATAGATTCTATTGAGGAAATGGACGTGGGAAAACGCGTTGTAGCGTCCAAATATATGTCTCCGGACGAATTCTGGTTCAAGGGACATTTTCCGGACTATCCGGTAGTTCCGGGCGTTCTCATGCTGGAAATGTGCGCTCAGGCGGGAGCCGTGGCAATGCTCGCTCTTCCCGAAAACAAGGGAAAGATAGGCTTTTTCGGCGGCGTTAAGGAAGCTAAGTTCCGCCGTCAGGTAGTTCCCGGAGACACGCTCCGCATAGAGGTCGAGATCGTCAAGGTCAAGGGTCCCGTAGGCATAGGAAAGGCTATTGCCACTGTAAACGGCGAAAAAGCCGTTTCGGCGGAGATCTCGTTTGCTATAAAATAGGCTTGATAGTGTTGAGGATCAAAAATCGTATCACAGAACATACAATATCCGAAATATCTCAACACTCAGCCCTTAACTTTCAACTCCAATAAAGGGTGGATCATAATGTTTAAAAAGGTTCTTATTGCCAATCGCGGCGAAATTGCCGTAAGAGTCATAAGAGCATGCAGAGAGCTTGGTCTGAAAACCGTGGCAGTATTTTCGACCGCCGACAGAACGGCTCTCCATGCCCAGATCGCCGACGAAGCCGTCTGCATAGGAGGTCCTGCCACAAAGGACAGCTACCTTAACGAGCAGGCTATAATAGCCGCCTGTGAGATCACAGGCGCGGACGCCGTTCACCCGGGCTTCGGCTTTCTCTCTGAGAACGCCTCCTTTGCCCGCAACTGCGGACGGTGCGGGATAACCTTTATAGGTCCCTCTCCGGAATCAATAGAAATGCTCGGAGATAAAGCCGCGGCTAAGTCCGCTATGAAAAAAGCGGGAGTTCCGGTCATTCCCGGCAGCGACGGCGCAGTGGGATCAATGGAGGAGGCTGCCGCTCTTGCGGAGGAGATAGGATTCCCCCTTATGGTAAAGGCGTCGGCAGGCGGCGGCGGACGCGGTATACGTCTTGTGGGATCGCCTGACGACCTTGAAGCTCAGATAACCGCCGCAAAGCAGGAGGCTCTGAATTTCTTTGGCGACGACAGCATATATATGGAGAAATTCATTATAAACCCAAAGCATATAGAATTCCAGATACTTGCGGATAAGCACGGGAACGTTATACATCTTGGCGAACGCGACTGCTCCATGCAGAGACGTAACCAGAAGGTCCTTGAGGAAAGTCCCTCGACCATTATGACTCCCATGCTGCGCGAAAAAATGGGCAGAGCTGCCGTAGCCGCCGCAAAGGTCTGCGGGTATTATAATGCGGGAACGATAGAATTCCTTGTGGACGACAAGCAGAATTTTTATTTTATGGAAATGAACACGCGTATTCAGGTGGAACACCCAATTACCGA
>CANQZS010000069.1 GCA_947628385.1 uncultured Clostridia bacterium
GAAAACGTCCTTTCATAGCTCCTGAAATCTCCTGCAAAAAGGCTTTTGTCTATTGACAGCACCCCAACAAGCGTTACATTCGGGAAATCAAGTCCCTTTGCTATCATCTGAGTTCCGAGCATTATATCATATTCTCCGGCTTCAAAAGCCCTGAAGCTTTTTTCATAGGCATACCTTGAACAGGTGGTATCAGCGTCCATTCTGAGTATCCTTGAACTCGGAAAAAGTGACGCTATCTCGTCCTCGACCTTCTGCGTGCCGATACCTGAGAGCTTAATGTGTTCCGAGCCACATTCCGGACATTTATCCACCATTTCGGTCGTATGACCGCAGTAATGACAGATCAGCCGGTCATTTACCTTATGATAAGTCAATGGTATGCTGCAATTAGGACACATTACAGGCTTTCTGCAATCAACACAGCTTATGTACGTATGATAACCTCTCCTGTTAAGGAGAAGAATTGTCTGCTCATTTCTTTCAAGGTTAGAGCTGATCTCATTGACTAGCCTTTCGGAAAATATCGTTGAATTCCCGTAAAGAGGCTCCACAGCCAGATCGACTATCTCTACCTCCGGAAGCTTATCTGCGGAATATCTTTTTTTCAGTTCAAAGAATTTATATCGTCCCGTTTCAGCATAATAGAAGCTTTCAACAGACGGTGTTGCGGACGCCATAAGGACTAAAGCGTCATGTGTAAGACATCTTTTTTTTGCTACTTCTTTAGCGTTATACCTCGGAGAAGCCTCGGATTTGTATGTCCGTTCGCCCTCCTCGTCAATAATTATCAGTCCTATATTATCAAGAGGAGCAAAAACCGCGCTTCTTGTTCCTACAACTATCCTTGCAGCCCCGCTTTTTATGCGCTTATATTCGTTAAGTCTGGTTTTTATTGACAAGCTGCTGTGGATCATTGCCACAAGATCGCCGAAAAGCGACCGGAACCGCTCCACCACCTGAGGAGTAAGCGATATTTCCGGTATCAGCATAATAACATTTCTGCCAAGCTCAAGAGTATGCTGTATAAGCTTGGCAAAAACAAGAGTTTTGCCGCTTCCCGTGACTCCATATAAAAGAGCCGCACAGGAAGTCCGTTTATCAATGAGTGAGGAGATCCCGTTAAAGACCTCCTGCTGCTCACATGAAAGGATTATATCGTTAGGATCGCTGCGAGCCTCTGCGCCTGAATTGCGGATTATCTCGAATTCATAAGCTTCAAGCACTCCGTTTTCAAAAAGAATTTTTGTGACCGCAGATGTTACCCCGCATAAATAGTATATTTCATTTCTTGAAGCTGAGCCTACTTTTTCCAGAAGCTCAACAACTCTTTTCTGCTTTGGCGATAAATTTGCCTTGATGCTCCCATCAAGGAATTTATCCGAAAGCCGTATCATTTTGGCAGTTTCATCCTTTGCACGTCTTTTGAATTCGTCATGCTCCGTAATAAAACCTTTTTCGGAAAGCTCATTCAGAAGCCGCAGCTCCGCATTTTCAAGTACTGAAATATCCTCCTCAGCCATATGGAAAAGCTCCGCAGCCTTTTCGGACAGATCTTCTTCCGAAAGCTCATCGCTTTCGTTCAAGGAATATTTCTGCGTAAAATTGACTCCCATTCCTATAGGTATCAGCGTTCTGAAAGCTTCAAAATACGTGCAGAGAGTTGTCTGGCGCAGCCACATCATAAGATCGAGCATTTCACCGTTAAGGAGAGGCTCTTTATCAATGACAGCTCTGATAGGCTTGAATTTGCTGAGATCCTCATTTTCAGCGTCAGTGACCATTACAACGATCCCAACGCGCTTTCTGTTGCCCTTTCCGAACGGAACGAGAACTCTTGCACCCGCAAAGACTTTCCCTTCCATATCCATAGGTATAACGTACTTATATCTTCTGTCATACCCGTAGGAAGCCGCGTTGACTGCTACTGCCGCCAGATGCTTTATATTCAGCAATCCTATCACCTCAAGGAATCATTCTTTATCTGAGTCGCTGCCCTCAACAAAGGAATATTTTCTGCTTGCGAATTCTTCTACCGCAGTTTTTACCGGCTTCTCTTCAAGTATCTGATTATTGTTATAAAGCTCGTCTGCAATTTCCCTTGCGCGCTTTGCAACTGCAAGAACTACGGAATAGTAGCTTTCATTTTTTGTAGCGATCTGGTTAATAGATGGTCTAAGCATTTTCAAGCACCTCATCAATATAATTTGGATAATTTTTTACATTCAGCTCTTCCGCTCTGATAATGGCTTTAAGATCGTCTACCGCAGCGGAAAGCTCGCCGTTTATCAGAGTGTAATCATATTTGCAGGCGTTCTTTATTTCGCCGGCAGCCTCTCCGAGCCGTTTTTCAATAACGTCCTCCGTCTCGGTCCCACGCTTGTTAAGACGTCTGCGAAGCTCCTTGAGCGACGGCGGCAGAATGAAAATAAACACTGCCTCCGGACATTTTTCCATTATCTTCATCGCTCCTTGGACCTCGATCTCAAGTATCACGTGTTTTCCTGCGGAAAGCATATCCTCAACGGGTTTTCTTGGAGTTCCGTAATAGTTTCCGCAGTACTCGGCATATTCGAGCATACCGTCCTGACCGATAAGCTCCTCAAAGCGTTCCTTTGTCAGGAAGTGGTAGTTTACGCCATCAGCTTCTCCGGGTCTGGGACTTCTCGTAGTAGCGGAGACCGAGTAAAAGATCCTATCGTCCTTTAATATTTCCGCCAGAACAGTTCCCTTTCCGCAGCCTGATGGACCGGAAACAACAAAAAGCAATCCCTTATTCATCTTCTGTTTCCTCCTCATCAATACCGAGTCTGCCTGCCACAGTCTCAGGCTGAACGGCGGAAAGTATCACATGATCGCTGTCCATGATTATTACCGCTCTCGTTCTTCGTCCGTAAGTAGCGTCTATAAGAGAGCTCTTTTCTTTGGCTTCCTGAATGATACGCTTTATGGGAGCCGATTCCGGACTGACTATAGCAATGAGCCGTCCCGCATTAATCATATTTCCGAATCCTATATTTATAAGCTTCATAAAACGCTCCTGTTATTCAATATTTTGTATCTGCTCTCTGATCTTTTCTATTTCTGATTTAAGCTCTACCACAGTTTTGGTAACTTCAATATCCTGTGCCTTTGAACCGATGGTATTGCTTTCACGGTTGAATTCCTGAATAAGGAAGTCAAGCTTTCTGCCGACCGGCTCCTTTGCTCCAAGCAGCTCTCTGAACTGGTGGATATGGCTCCTCAGCCTTACGGTTTCCTCATCGACGGCAGTTTTCTCTGAAAATATAGCCGCTTCGGTAAGTATTCTCTGTTCGTCGATATTTTTATCCTCCAGAATATCCTTTATCCTATTGTAAAGCTTTTCCCTGTACAGCCTTGTGGTTTCCGGCGAACGCTTTTCAACATTCTCAACGAGTTTTTCTATATAATCGAGACGGGAGCTTATATCCTCGTTCATTTTTACGCCCTCGGCTGTACGCATGGAAACGAAATTTTCCAAAGCTGCTTCTGCAACTATTTTAACGCTTTTCCATACTACCTCTTCGTCCTCCTCAGCCTTGACGATATTGAATATATCCGGAAGCCTCATAAGCTTGGAAAGAGTTATATCATCGTGCAGACCGAGCTCCTCGTTTGCATTTCTCAGCGCGGAGACATATCCCTTAGCAATGGATCTGTTTACCTCTATAAGAGCTTCCTTACTTTCAATATTTATAACGGAAACGCCTACATCGACCTTGCCTCGTGAAATACTTCCCTGTAAAAAGGTTTTCATTTTCTCTTCAAGGTAGCCATAGGCTCTGGGAGTTCTTGCGGAATATTCAAAATACCTGTGATTTACCGATCTTATTTCCACGGTAATATCTCTGCCGTCGATCATCTGCTGGCTCCTGCCGTAGCCTGTCATACTTTTTATCATTGAAATGCGATCCTTTCTGCCAATTAAAACATTTACATTTTATTATACCATTTTACAGCATGAAAATCAAGTGTTTTTCCGTAAAAATCCGCATTTGAGCAAGTTTTATCCCAATTTTCTCAGTATCTGTACCAGAACGGCAACAGTAATTCCCAGAATAAGGAATATATACTGATCTGCTGCATATCAACAGCAATACATTTGCCCCCTTGAACAATTTCTTACATTATACCATTTTTTTGCATAAATATCAAGTTTTATATGGAAAATAAAGGTTACAATATGGTAACAATACCAAAATTATCCTATATAACAAGATCCCGAAGCATTGCTTCGGGATCAATTTTATCAAACTGGGTGTACTTTGTTTTCCGCATCGGCATGCGCGCTGTCAACACCGTATTTCGCATCGCGTCTCTTGGCAAAGAACTTAGGAGCTACCTGCGGGAACATTGCATAGCTGAGAACGTCTTCCTCCTGCTCCGTCCACTCGGAAGCTTCTTCCTTGAGTTTTTCAAGTTCCGGCTCGATAAGGTCGGCAGGACGGCAGGTAATGGGTTTCTCGTCCTTGAGTATCTTTTTGCTAAATTCCGGATCAATGGGTGACGGAGTTTTTCCATATTCTCCCTTAACAAGTGCCTTAAATTCTTTTGTAACGGTCTTGTAGCGTTCGCCGTTTATAACGTTGAACACTGCCTGCGTTCCCACGATCTGGGAAGTAGGCGTTACAAGCGGAGGATAGCCCGCATCCTTACGAACGTTAGGAACTTCTTTAAGAACGTCGTTGAACTTATCTTCCTTGCCAGCTTGTTTAAGCTGTGAAAGCAGATTGGAAAGCATTCCGCCGGGAACCTGATAAATAAGCGCATTTGCGTCAACGGCAAGCATTTTAGGATCAAGCAGACCGCTGTCAATGTATTTCTTTCTGAGTCCCATAAAATAGTCTCTTATTTCGGTGAGGAGCACCAGATCCAGACCTGTGTCATACTCGGTTCCCTGCAAAGCTGCTACCATTGACTCGGTAGGAGCGTGAGAGGTTCCCAGAGCAAGCGGAGACATAGCCGTATCTATCATATCCGCACCGTTCTCAATACCTTTCAGCAGGCACATTGAAGCCAGACCGGAGGTATAGTGAGTATGAAGCTGAACAGGGATCTTTACCGCTGATTTTATAGCTTTTACAAGCTCCGCAGTCCTATAAGGAGTCAGAAGCGCAGCCATATCCTTGATACAGATGGAATCAGCGCCCTCCTCCTCGATCTGCTTACAATAATTTACATAATAATCGGTCGTGAAAACCTCGCCCAATGTATATGAGATCGCGACCTGAGCATGCGCTCCCTCTTTTTTGGCAGCGGAAATAGCCGTTTTAAGATTTCTTATATCATTGAGCGCGTCAAAAATACGGATAATGTCGATACCGTTTGCCACCGACTTCTGAACAAAATATTCCAGAACATCGTCCGCATAATGACGATAGCCGAGCATATTCTGACCTCTGAAAAGCATCTGGAGCTTTGTGTTAGGCATTTCCTTTCTTATTATCCGGAGCCTTTCCCACGGATCTTCATTAAGGAATCTCAGGCAGGAGTCAAATGTTGCTCCGCCCCATACCTCTGCGGAATAAAATCCTACCTTATCCATCTTTGAGAGGATAGGACGCATATCGTCCATAGTCATTCTTGTAGCAATAAGTGACTGATGCGCGTCACGCAGAACAGTCTCGGTAACCTTGATCTTAGCCATTTTTACCAATCCTTTCTGAGCTTACTGAATAGAAGCGAGGAGATCGTTGGAATTGACCGTATCGCCTTTCTTTACGTTGATCGAAGCGACCTTTCCGGCTTTAGGAGCAACGATGTCGTTTTCCATTTTAAGAGCTTCAAGCACCATAAGCACCTGACCCTCAGCTACGGTATCTCCGACGTTTGCTTTAACGTCAAGGATAGTTCCGGGCATAGGAGCATTTACAGAAGTACCTCCTGCCGGTGCGGAAGCCTTTGGCGCAGGTGCAGCAGGCGCTGCGGGAGCGACGGCTGCCGGTGCGGGAGCAGCTCCTCCGGAAACCTCCTCGACCGCTACATCATAAGCCTTGCCGTTTACGGTAATATTGAATCTTTTCATAACTGTATACCACCATTCATTAAATTTTATTTATGTTTATGTTTTTATCAGAAAGGCATATTGCTGTGCTTCTTTGGCAGACGCTTGTTCATGCGCTTTCCTGACATTGCTTCAAGAGCCGCAAGTATTTTTTCTCTTGCCTCGTCAGCAGTGATTATGTCATCAATGCAGCCCTTTTCCGCAGCATTGAACACAGACGCGTTTTCCTCAGCATACTGCTCGGCGAGCTTAGTTCTTTCGGCAGCAAGATCCTTTGCGCCTTTGAGCTTGTCATGCCACAGGAATTCGACTGCCGTTTCGGGAGCGAGAGGAGAGATCACAGCGTCCGGATAAGCATAAGTAACATCGGCATTTCCTGAGCCGAGAGCTGACATTGCCGCTCCGTATGCCTTGCCCGTTACAATGGAGATCTTCAGAGCAGTAGCTTCGGCATAAGCGTTTGCAAGCTTAGCCATGTCACGCACTCCGGTCTCCGGAGAAAATCCCTCGGTATCTATGAATGTTACCACCGGAACGGTAAAAGCATCGCACGTTCTTACAAACCTTGCAAGCTTGGAGCAATCGTCAGAGGAAAGCTTTCCCTCCTTTTTATTTGTAGCGGCGATCCCCACTACCGAACCTCCTATAGCTGCAAAAGCGGTATATGCTGAATCTCCGAAGCTGTCCGAAAGCTCGATGATACTTCCCTGATCTGCAACAGCCTTTGCGATCTTCTCAGCCGATCCGTCTGCGGCGCCGCTCGGAGCGTCGAATTCAAACATCGGAGCAACGGAGATGTTATTCTGAGGAAGAACGGAAATAAGCTTTCTGACCTCCTCCATAGCTGCCGTATCGTCCTTTGCGCAAACAGCCGCCGTGCCATTCTTTACGGCATCGCCGCCTTTTTTTACACAGTTAGGATCTGTATAAAGCTCGCCCTCATCTGTTATAACAACAATATCCGCTGAACAAGCAGCCATTGCAGCACTTCCGGCACAGGTACCCGCAATTACGGAGATCTGCGGAACGACTCCTGAAAGATTGTTTATCTGAGTAAGTATATCGCTGTAAGCTTTCAGCGCCTCTGCTCCGTCATCAATAAAAGCACCGTTAGAATCATATATTCCCACAACCGGCGCGCCTGTCCTTGACGCAAGGTCGAGAGCTTTACATATTTTTGCAGCGTGATGAACATTTACCGCACCGCCTTTAACAGTCTTATCCTGTGAAAAAGCATAGACGATGCTTCCGTCCACATATCCGTAAGCAGCAATAACGCCGGCAGACTCGCCGTTGTGCTTTACTCCGGCGTTTATTTCCGTGAACGCGCCGTCGTCAAACAGCTTCGCAAGTCTGTCAAATGCTTTTCCGGAACCAGAAGAAGCTTTATACGCTTCAAATTTGACCCTTTGACTTTCAGTTATCATAAAAGTTCCTCCGTTCGATATAAAAAAATAAACCAGAATAATTATACTACATTTTTCCGTCAAAGACAAGATAATAACAAATATTTTATATGTTTTTTCAAAAAATTCATATTTCGTGCAGAGCTTATGCTATTTATTGCCATCTCCTACGGCATTGCGAAGCGCACGAAGCTCCTCAGAGGTAAGCTCCCTATACGTTCCCGGCTTTAACATTCCCAGCCTTACGGGACCTATAGCCGTTCTTTTCAGTCTGGCGACTTCAAGACCCAGAGCCTCGCACATTTTTCTTATCTGACGGTTCCTGCCCTCGCGGATAACTATTTGTATAACGGTCCTGTCTTTCTCCTGAGCAAGAACGTTTACTGTTGCCGGAAGAGTTTTTTTACCGTCTATCTCGACTCCCTCGGCAAGAGAAACAAGCTGTTCATCGCTTACCGAGGAGCGAATGGTAACTCTGTACGTTTTTGAGATATGTCTGCTTGGGTGCATAATATCGTTAGCGAATCTGCCGTCATTGGTAAACAAAAGCAAGCCCTCGGAATTGCGGTCGAGTCTCCCTATAGGATAAACTCTTTCCGGAAATCCCGAAAGCAGCTCTGTAACACATCTCCTGTCAAGCTCGTCAGACATTGTAGTGACGTACCCTCTGGGCTTGTTCAGCATAATATAATATTTTTCACGTTTTTCCGAAAAGAATATCCTTTCTCCGTCAACAGTGATAATATCCTTAGCGGAAGCTCCGTCTCCCAATCCGGCAGTTCTGCCGTTGACCTTTACTCTGCCCTGAGCGATCATTTCCTCGGCTTTTCTGCGGGAACACATACCGCTTTGGGAAATTATCTTCTGAAGTCTTATCTTTTCCATGTCAATACTCCTGTTACAATAAAATTAGTCGGTAAATCCACAGCAAGCCAGCTATGGTTTACACGCACTCATTTCTGAGCTACA
>CANQZS010000070.1 GCA_947628385.1 uncultured Clostridia bacterium
GTATCAGAGCCGGTAAGCACCGCCAGTGTAGATACCACCGCTTCCTTTGCGGTAAAGCCCGTGATAAGCGCAGTAGCCGCTCTCCAGTCTCCGAATCCCAGAGGCTTGAACACCGGAGCTATAGCCGCTCCCAGCATGGCGAGCAGGCTTTTGGAGCTGTCCTCCGCAAGATTCAGCTTAGCGTCAAAGCTTTGCAGGAACCATATAACTATCGAAGCAAAAAATATTACCGTAAACGCTCTTTCAATAAAATCCTTAGCCTTGTCCCACATGAGCAGGATAACGCTTTTCGCAGACGGCATACGGTAATTCGGAAGCTCCATTACGAACGGAACTGGCTTTCCGCGGAATTTTGTATGATCCATGATAAGTCCGCAGATCACTCCCACTATCATTCCCGAAACATAAAGCAGCAGCATTACAAGAGCCTTGTACTTCGGGAAAAAAGCCGCCGTGAACACCGCATAGATCGGCAGCTTTGCACTGCAGCTCATGAACGGAACGAGAAATACCGTCATTTTTCTGTCACGCTCAGATGACAGCGTTCTTGTTGCCATTATTGCCGGAACGCTGCAGCCGAAGCCTATAAGCATAGGCACAAAGGAACGTCCCGAAAGTCCTATCTTTCTCAGCAGCTTATCCATTACAAAGGCAACTCTTGCCATATAGCCGCTGTCCTCAAGTATCGACAGGCAGAAAAAAAGCGTTATTATCGTCGGCATAAAGCTCAGAACGCTTCCCACGCCGGCAAATACTCCGTCTATTATCAGGCTTTTTACTACCGGATTCAGTCCGTAAGCGGTAAGAACTCCGTCGGCATATTCCGAAGCCCGGTCTATCACATAGGAAAACGCGTCGCCAAGCCATGCGCCTACCGAGCCAAAGGTTATCCAGAACACCAGCAGCATTATACACAGGAAAAGCGGTATCGCAAGATATTTATTCGTAAGCACGCTGTCTATTTTTACGCTGCGCATATGCTCTTTGCTTTCATGACATTTCACTACCGTGTCGCGGCAAACGTCCTCAATGAAACGGTACCTCATATCTGCAAGAGCGGCGTTCCTGTCCATGCCGAGCTCTTGTTCCATTTCAAGCACACTGTGCTCGATCATTTCAAGCTCGTTCTGACCGAGTCCGAGCTTTCCGTTGATGTCCGGATCTCCCTCAACGAGCTTGGTCGCTGCGAATTTTGACGAGATCCCCGCCAGAAGCGCGTGATCCTCCACCATATGCGAAACCGCGTGTATACATCTATGTACGGCGCCGGAGCAAAAATCCGTGCGCTTTGGTTTTTTCTTATTTAAAGCGATCTCCTCGGCTTTTGAGATAAGCTCGTCGATACCCTCGTTCTTAGCCGCGCTGATAGGTATTACCGGTATGCCGAGGCGTTCGGACAGAGCCTTTACATCTACCGTTCCGCCGTTATTCCGCACCTCGTCCATCATATTCAGCGCAAGCACCATGGGGATATTCATTTCAATAAGCTGCA
Source organism: uncultured Clostridia bacterium (assembly GCA_947628385.1). GTDB lineage: Bacteria > Bacillota > Clostridia > Oscillospirales > Ruminococcaceae > RGIG8773. Next base: position 1,493 of record CANQZS010000070.1, read on the forward strand.
GGGTAAGATAAAGATTTCTTTCGATATTGGTAGCGTCGGCAATATTGATTATCGCGTCCGGTTTTCCGTCTATGAGAAAATCTCTTGTTACTCGTTCCTCGCCGGTATACGGTCTTATGGAATATATTCCCGGAAGATCTACCGCTTCGCAGTTTTTAAGACCTCTCACATCTCCGGATTTCTTTTCTACCGTAACTCCCGGAAAGTTTCCCACGTGCTGATTGGAGCCTGTCAATTGATTGAATAAAGTAGTTTTTCCGCAGTTCTGATTTCCCGCAAGAGCAATTACCATTTTTACTCCTCCGTTTCCGCCATAATTACAGTGATTTTTTCCGCGTCCTCAAGACGGATGGTAAGCTCGTATCCTCGCAGGAAAAGCTCTATGGGATCTCCCATCGGAGCGACCTTTCTTATCATTACCTTAGTTCTTGGGATAAGACCCATATCCAACAGTCTGCACCGGAGAGCGCCCTCTCCTCCGACCTCTGAGATCACGGCAGACTGACCTGTTTTCAGCTCGTTAAGAGTCATGAGATCACACCTCTTTATGTTCCTGTTTATTTCCTACAGCAGCGGCGCGATAAGGCGCATAACGCCGCCGATAAGCTTTGTGCCCGCCTTTTCGTTTTTTATGCTCTCATAGGTCACTTTTTTGCATTTTGCCAGTGTTTCGGAAAAATCCTTTTCTATTTCGGCAACGGCGTCCGAGCCGTATATGTAGGTACCACATTCAAAATGATGATAAAGGCTCCTGTAATCAAGGTTTATCGTGCCGACTACAGCCTTTTTATCGTCGGAAATAAACATCTTTGCATGAACAAAGCCCGGAGTATAAAGGTAAATTTCCACGCCGGAATCGAGCAGCGTTCTGAAATATGTTTTTGCAAGGGCATATACCGGCTTTTTATCCGGTATTCCCGGCAGGATAAGCTTTGTATCTACTCCTCTTTCGGCGGAATATTTTAACGAATTCATAAGCGCGTCGTCAAGTATAAGGTACGGCGTCATTATATGGACATAGGAATTCGCCCTGTTCAGAATATCCATATAGACCTTTTCTCCTACCTTGTCCTTATCAAAGGGATTAAAGCCGTACGGAACAGCGTATCCCCTTTCCTCAGGAAAAGCTCCTGCGTCCGCGTCAAGATACATTTTGTATTCCGGATCCTTTTCTCCGAGGCACCACATATTCAGGAACATCAGCGTAAGATTTTTTACCGCTTCGCCCTCGATCTTAACAGCCGTATCCTTCCAGTGACCGAATTTTGAAGCTTTATTTATATACTCGTCCGCAAGGTTCACGCCGCCGTTGAATCCGACCTTGCCGTCTATGACAAGTATCTTTCTGTGATCCCGATAGTTGTAATGCGTGGAAACAAACGGTCTTATGGGAGAGAACATTTTGCATTTTATTCCGTACTTTTCAAGCATTTCAGGATAGCTGTACGGAAGCAGAGCGATAGCGCAGGTGCCGTCGTACATGACCCGCACTTCAACGCCCTCCGCCGCCTTTTTGGCAAGGATATTGAGTATCGAACCCCACATTCTGCCCTCTTCCACAATAAAATATTCCATAAAAATAAATTTTTCGGCTTTGTTCAGCTCATCAAGCATTGCCGCCCATTTTTCCTCACCAAGGGGATAATATGTTATCCTGTTTTTGTCCGTGATGGGGAACGTTCCGCTGTGCTGAAGATAGTGAACAAGCTCGGCTGTTTCGGGACTTTCCTCCCTGATCCTGTCCATGACCTCCGGAGACTGCTTCAGATCACCTTTATGCTCTTTTATCAGGAAATTATATCCCGCTCCTACAGCGCGGCTGCCGATATTTGTTTTTGTATAAAGATAAAAAAGCGTTCCGAAAACCGAGGTCAGCGACACTACAAGTATCCATGTCAGCTTTGCCGAGGAATCCATATCGCTGTTTATCAGAGCAAGGATAACTATAAAATTGAATATCCCCACTCCGCCGAGTATCTTATATATAAGTCCCGCAAAGAACGTCTGGGCTGCAAGGAAAAAAAGTATTCCCAGAAGCAGCAGCAGGATAACTATACCCGTCCTGCTGAATACTATTCTCAGAATACCTTTTTTATGCTTTTTTAGAAGATTGAGTTCGTCCGCCATTTTATTTTACCCCTTTTGATCTCCGTTCCGCAATTTTGTTGATTTATTTAATGTCTATAAGAACCGCGCTTTCCATAAAGAAAGCGCGGTTCGCTTAGCATATGAAGAGATCAGATCATATTTTCAAAGAGACTTGCCGCCATCTGACTAAAGAAGTCAAGTCCTCCCTTATTGTTATATGTATACGAATTTGAAAGCTGCGCTTCAAGAGCGGAAGCGCGTCCGATAAATGAAGCCTTGTCTGCTATCTTGTTCGCATATGAATATCCTCCTGAGAACAGTGAACGCAGCGTCTCCTCCGGAGCCTTTTTAAGGGCGTCCTCATCAATAGTGAGCCTGTTGTCGCTTCCTACGGATATTCCTACTTTTGCAAGAGTCCTTGAAAACGCCTTTGTGGTATTTACCATTGAAACTCCCTTTTCAAGAGCCTGAACGCTGTCGGACTTTTCAAGGCTGTCAAGGGTGTTGTTGTAGCTCTCGGCAAATTTCTTTACCAGATCCAGAGCCGAATCCGAAACTCCGCCCATATCGTAGCCTATTTTCGAGCCGTAGGAATAGCTTCCGCTGAGGAGAGACCTGACATTTCTTTCCGAAGCGTTAAGCAGCTTGCTGCTGTCAATGCTGAGCTTATTGTCCTCTCCGACAGTAATTCCTATATCCTCCAGTGCGGATCTGTACTTCTGGGTAGTATTGATAAGTGTTGACTGACGTCCCTTATCGGCGGTAGTTTCCGCGTCGGCAAGACTTTCTATCTCGCTGTTGTACTTATCCACAAAATTCTTTACAGCGTCGGACTTATTCGTCCAGCTGCTGAATCCGCCGGAGGAAAGGCTGAGCGCGTCGGCGCTGAGCTGCTTTGCATTCGAGGAAAGCTTCATCTCATTTGAGGAGCTTCCCACCTCGCTCGTATCTGACTTGTCGGAAAAGTTATTCTTGAGCTGTTCAAGCATTTTTTTCCTGTAGCTCGGGGATCTGACCATATCCGCTTTTTTAGCAAGCTCAAGCAGATCTGACGTGCTTGTGCTATAGGACTTGCTGCGGTTATAAAGACCGGAATAAAGCGAATTATAATTCGATGTGTAAGCATTTATACCGTACAATGACATGACCTCACGTTCCTTTCATTTATGATTTTCCAAGCTGGGCTTTCGCAGCGGAAAGCATGAGCTTGATACGATTTTCCTGATTGACCTTTGTTGCGCCGGGGTCGTAATCTATAGCCACAATATTTGCTTCGGGGTGAACGGCACGGATCTTCCGTATCATTCCCTTGCCGACGATGTGGTTAGGCAAACAGCCGAAAGGCTGTGCGCAGACGATATTATTCACGCCGCTGCTGATGAGCTCCACCATTTCAGCGGTCAGGAGCCAGCCCTCTCCCATTTTATTTGCCGGAGAAAGGAACGGCAGCACATTTTTCTTTGTTTCCTCAAATTTTGCAGGCGGACGGAACCTTGTTCCCTCCAGAGCTTTTATTATCTTATTCTGCATCATTTTAAAGAATGATTTTACAGCCGATGAAGCAATATATTTTTTATATTTTGTATGATAAAGCTTGGTCTCCACCACCTGATGATCTCCCATAAATATCAGGAAGTCTATAAGTCCGGGGCATGAGACTTCACATTCCTCGCTTTCGAGGAAATTCTGTAATTCGTTATTGCCGAGGGGGGAATATTTTATAAATATCTCTCCCACGATCCCGACCTTCACCTTATCCGGATCCGGAGTATACGGGATCTTTTTGAAATCGTCCACTATTTCAGCCGAGATCCTGTCGAATGCGGTATAGCTGAATTTTATTTCAACGAGCTTATCTATCCATTTTTCGATAAGCCTGTCTGAATCGCCGCGATGGTTTTCATACGGGCGTACCTGATTTGCCAGCAGCATCAGCAGATCGGCGTAGCATATCCCTGTAATGAACTGAGCGAGCATACTTGCCGTAAGCTTGAAGCCGGGATTCTTTTCAAGACCTGCAAGATTCAGCGATATGACCGGCACCTGCTCCATTCCGCAGCGTTTGAGAGCCTTTCTGATAAGGTGGATATAGTTTGAAGCGCGGCAGCCGCCGCCTGTCTGTATCATCATAAGTGCGGTCTTGTTCACGTCATATTCGCCGGATTTCAGCGCGTCCATAAACTGACCTACGCAAAGCAGAGCGGGATAGCAGGTATCGTTATGCACATTTTCGAGACCCTCGTCTATGATCTTTCTGCCCATAGATCTGAGGAGCTTTACCTTATATCCGTGGTTATTAAAAATTCTTTCCAGCATTGTAAAGTGGATAGGGAGCATATTCGGTATAAGTATTGTATACTCCTGACGCATTTCCTCTGTGAAGAGCAAGCGCCCCTGTTCATTATATACAAGCTCCGCCATAGTTATGAGATAGCTCCTTTGGACATGATAGAATTCAAATACCGGATATAATTTCTCACTTTCATTATACCACAGAATTTGTGAATTTTCAATATATAATTAATGAATATAAATACAAACGGCAAAAATTTTTAGCGCGGCAGCCTTTAATACAAAAAACGGACACCGAGCAAATGTCCGTTTTTCACATAAATAAAAAATATTTTAAGAGAGAGTTTCAAGGGCTTTGCTGTAACATTCAGCCTTTCCTTTGTACAATTATATTATACATCGTTTTTACGATCCTGACAATTAATTAATTTCAGATATTTTTGTATAAAAATTATATATCCGTTATGCAAAGTATACAAAATACATCTAATAATATATTGAATTTACACGTATCACAGCCGATCTTAAAAGCCCAGATCCTCATTTACAAGAATGACCTTTATCCTGTCCTTGATCCTCTGCTGAGCGGTAACGACGTAGGAGCAGCATATCCTGTCCTTGCTGCGGCAGCCGTCGGTCATTCCGGAGGCTCCGGAAGCGAGAGCCATACATTCGCCCTTGCTCTGGCAGAATGTACCGCAGCCGAGTCTTGCGGCGTTTGCCGGAGCAGCCATGCGCTTTACTCTGAGGACAGCCTCGCCAAGATCTCTTACGACCTTGTTCCTGCCGGCTATCACGATCACGGAAGCGGGTCCGAAGCATATTGCGGCGACTCTGTTGCTGTTGCCGTCAACATTGTAAAGCTCGCCGTTTTCGGTAACGGCGTTAGAGCTTGTTATATAAAAATCTGCGGAAAAGGCTTCGCGGTATATTTTCTGCACCTCGTCCGGAGATCTTCCCTCGCGGTCAAGGAATTTATACGCTCCCGAACGGAGAAGCTCCATGGCGCCGATCTCGTTCATCGTTGCAGAACCTCCGCAGGAAACTGTTCCTCCCTCTTTAAGAAGTCCTTTAAGAACGGAAAGAGCCTCCTCCTTGTTTTCTGCAATGAACGGCAGCATATTGTTTGCGCTCAGAGCTTCGGCGGTACGTTCAAGCATCTTTCTGTTTATCAGATCGGTATGTTCTGACATGATATTCACTCCCAACAATAAAATTTTGTTATTATTCATTATTATAACATACAATATTTAAAAAATAAAGGGGTTTGGAAAATTTTGTGCAACTTAGCTGAATAAATAATAAATATTTTGTTAATAGAAATGCATACAGCTGTTATCTGCGATCATTTTATCAAGTCATTGACATAAGGAGCAAAATGGGATATAATATAATTCAGGCAAGGATCGCCTGCCTGAAATTCCGGCTCCGCTGCGCAGGGACAAAGCGTTCTTCCGGAATTCCGCGCATTAGAGCTTGAATGCGCCGGACTTTGCCGCAGCCGGATACGAAAATTAATTTGAAAGGATATGTTCAAATGAGCGAATGTACGCACGATTGTTCCTCATGCAGCGCGAACTGCGGTGAGAGAACGGATCCTCAAAGCTTTATCGAGCCCCTTAATCCTCACAGCAAGGTAAAAAAAGTTATCGGCATCATCAGCGGAAAGGGCGGCGTCGGAAAATCCCTTGTTACCGGAATGCTCGCATCTCTTTTTTCGCGCAAGGGACACAGCACTGCCATTATGGACGCGGATATAACCGGTCCGTCTATACCCAAGATGTTTGGCGTCGGCGGCAGAGCGATGGGAGGTCCTGAGGGGATCATTCCCGCAAATTCGAGGAATGAAATAAAGATAATGTCCGTAAATCTTCTGCTGGAAAATCCGAGCGATCCCGTAATATGGAGAGGGCCTGTCATTGCGGGAGTTGTAAAGCAGTTCTGGACGGACGTTGTCTGGGGAGATATTGATTATATGTTTGTAGATATGCCTCCCGGAACAGGAGATGTACCGCTTACGGTGTTCCAGTCGATACCTCTTGACGGAGTAGTGATAGTATCCTCACCGCAGGATCTGGTAGCAATGATCGTAAACAAGGCGGTATCCATGGCAAACATGATGAATATTCCCATAGTAGGTGTTGTAGAGAACATGAGCTATGTAGAATGTCCCGACTGTGGAAAGCAGATATTCCTTTACGGGAACAGTCACATAGATTCCATATGTGAAGAAAACGGCATACCTCTTCTTGGGAGAATACCGATCTCGCCGGACATTACGCATTTATGTGACATGGGGCTTATTGAAGATTTCACAGGAGATTTCCTTGATTACGCTGCAGAAGCAATAGAAAAGATGAACTAAATTGCTATTTTGCGCGAAGCGCAAAATATAAAGCTGGTCGAGCTGAGCCCAGCTCGCGGATTCCAAAGGCAGAGCCTTTGGTCGCCGCCCGCAGGCGGCGAAACTC
>CANQZS010000071.1 GCA_947628385.1 uncultured Clostridia bacterium
CCCTGCTCTGTGATGCCCGGACTTTCCTAACGCTTTTCAGCGTTCGACCGCATAGCTTGCTCGTATCCGAATATTAAGATGCCTCCCGCAGTCCCATACAGGCGCGGAGGATCATCATTGCTTGGACTGATCGTTCTGTGTCGGCAAGGTCCTCATAGCCTGTCTTGTCTTTCTCACTGAAGTAAGATTTGCTTGGAGACATTCCTCAGCCTTGACAAGATTATCGTCGATATATTTATTTGCCACGCTTTTTAGCTCCTTAGCCTTAGCCTGAGCCTGATTGATAATATCCATCGCCTTTGTTTTGGCTGCCTTGGTGATCTCGTCGTTTGAAACTATGACCTTTGCTCTGTCCTCAGCGCGGCGGATTATCGTATCCGCTTCTTTATTTGCGTCAGTAATAATAGACTGACGGTCGCGAACGATCATCTTTGCCTGCTTGATCTCCTGCGGAAGATTAAGACGTATCTCATTGATATAATCGCGCATTTGATCGCAGTCCACAATGGATTTCTTTACAGAAAACGGCACCGAAGCCGCATTATCAAGAAGATCGTCCATCATATCAAGAATATCGTCAATTATCATATTTACCAATCCTTTCTGTTTACGACGGCTTTTTGATAAGCCTTGATCTAATATCCTCAAGAATACATTCCGGAACGAAATGGCTTATATCTCCCCCGAACGAAGCTATCTGCTTCACAACACTTGACGAAAGATACATATTTTCTGAGCTTGTAGTAAGAAATACCGTTTCCGCACCGTCATAAAGTATCTTATTTGCAAGAGCCTGCTGGAATTCGTACTCAAAGTCCGTTACCGCCCTCAGACCCTTTATTATAGCGCAAGCGCCTACCTGCTTTACATAGTCCGCCAGAAGTCCGTCCCAGATGTCAATAACTACATTATCAAGGTCAGCTGTGACCTTTTCTATGAGCATTACCCTTTCCACTGCGGTAAAGCTTGGATTTTTCAGAGCGTTGACCGATACAAGGACTATTACCTTATCAAACAGTGCAGAAGCTCTCTGTATAATATCTCTGTGTCCGAAAGTCACCGGATCGAAGCTTCCCGGACAAACAGCAATTCTCTTTTCCATTTTTTAAATGTCCCTTTCTGACAATGCGAAGGGAATCGTTCATTCCTCCGGCATTGATTTTTTGTAGACCGTGACCTCCGTCTTTCCATACCTGTAGGTGCGGTATTTTGACGATCCGCCGAAATTTCCCGGAAGCTCAAGATCCTTTTCATGCTCGCACACAATAACTCCTCTTTCCGACATATGGCTGCAAAGCAGCGGCATGACCTGTTCTATAAGACCTTTTCTGTACGGCGGATCAATAAACGCAAGATCAAAATTGCTCCTGCACATTCTCAGGTAGCTTACGCTGTCGGAATTGACCACCGTAGAGCTGTCCTTAAATCCCGCAGCGGAAATATTTTCTTTTGTGATCTCTATAGAAGTCCTGCTGCTGTCAACAAAAACGCAGCTTTTAGCTCCTCTTGAAAGAGCTTCTATCCCAAGCTGACCCGAGCCTGAAAACAGATCAAGGACTGCCGAGCCCTCCACATCGAACTGAACAGCGGAAAATACGGCTTCCTTGACCTTATCCGCAGTAGGTCTGACGTCCATGCCCTCCGGGGCTTTCAGTCTCCGTCCTCTTGCAGAGCCAGTTATAACACGCATAAATTATCTTCCTTATAAAAATTTGACCTTAAAAATATATTATACACTATTTTTTATGATTTGTAAACAGCTATACGAAATATATTCCGTAAATTTTTTACCATTTATCCTCCTCACCCTCCTTAGGCAGGCATGGAGTAAGGGCTGCAATGGCGACCTCTATCTGTTTATCGTTAGGTTCCTTGGTAGTTATTCTCTGGAGCCAGAGTCCCGGCGCGGAAATTATCCTTGTAAATATATTATCGTATCTTCCCGCTAATTTTATAAGCTCATAAGCAACGGAAGCTTCCGGAATAAGGCAGAGCATCTGCAATCCGAAGCGTATCCACATATTCTCTCTCGGCAGGAAGATACCCACAATAAAGCTTATGATAAGAACTATCAGAATAAAGCTCGTTCCGCAGCGCGGGTGGAATCTTGTATATCTGCGGACGTTCTCCACAGTAAGCTCCTCCATTGCCTCATAGCAAGCGATAGTTTTATGCTCGGCGCCGTGGTACCTGAAAAGCGTTTTTATGCTGCCCATAAATGAAATCGCATACATATATCCTACCAGCAGGAACAATCTTACAAATCCCTCTATGATCGGTCTTGCAGACTCCGGAGCTCCCGCTTTTTCAATAAGGTCTGCGGCTAATATGGGACCTCCCTTGAAAACGATCAATGAAAACGCCAATGCAATGACCACCGAAATTATCATTATCACATTCACGAGCTTATCGCCGAATTTATCGGTGAGCCACTGTTCAAATTTGCTTGGCTCCTCTTCCTCTTCCTCGTCCTCATCTATCTGCTTTTCCGCAGATCTCATCGTGCAGCGGATCCCCTCGATAAGGCTCGATACAAAATTTATACAGCCACGCACAAACGGAGCTTTCCTGTACCATGGAGCGTTCCTGCCGTTGCGCACGGACCATTCCTCAACGTCTATCGTTCCGTTGGGGAGCCTGCACGCCATAGCAGCGGTAGTTATCCCGCGCATATAAACGCCCTCAATAAGTGCCTGACCGCCTATTTTTGATTTGAAACATTCTTTTTTGCAGCTATTTTCCTCGCTCATTGCATATTCCTTTCTAAAATAGTCCTTATAGGGATCCGAATAAATATCCTGCCGGAACAGATCATCAGTTTTTCTGTATAGGGATCTTTATGGTTACCGTAGTACCCTTTCCGTATTCGCTTGAAATGTCAAGGCTCCCGCCGTGCATGGTTATGATCTCGTCGGCTACCGCCAGACCAATGCCGCTTCCTCTTCTTGTGTGGTTTGCCTTATAGAATTTCGTCTTTACCTTGGGAAGATCCTGCTGACTTATGCCGCAGCCGGTGTCCGAAATATTTATCTGTATCGTTTCGGCGTCAGCCATAAGCGCTTGGACTGTGACTGTTCCGCCCTTGTCGGAATATTTTATAGCATTGTCGATAACGTTTATAAACACCTGTCTTATACGATTTTTGTCACCGTATACGAACGGTAGCATATCCGGCTCATTGTATATGACCTCAATGCCCTCTCGCTTGGCTTTTTCCGTATAGATCAGAACGGCGTCGCCAAGCTCCGCAAGAATATCCATAGTCGTCTTGTCAAGCGAGAACCGTCCGTTCTGCATTCTTGAAAAATCCAGCAGCTCCTCTACCATCTGGGAAAGTCTTTCGCTTTCGCTGCCAATTACTCTCATTCCCTTTGTGACGGTCTCCGCGTCCTCCGGCATACTGCCTATGGTTTCCGCCCAGCCCTTTATTGCCGTAAGCGGAGTTCTCAGCTCATGAGAAACGCTGGAAATAAATTCATTTTTCATAGCCTCAGACAGTGCAAGCTCGCTTGCCATATGATTGACAATATCGCAAAGCTCGCCTATCTCGTCGTCATTTTTCTTTGTTATCCTGACCGAAAAGTCACCCATTGCATATCTTCTTGCCGTAGATCCTATCTGCCTGACGGGAATAACTATTGATTTCACGAAATAGAGTCCCGAAAGCATCATCATAAGCAGCACTGCCAAGCATATGACCGCCAGTGCAAGAGAGATCGCCGAGATATGCCTGTCCACCGATTCCAGCGACGATACGAGCCTTATTGCCGAATATCCGGAATCATTTTCCGGAAGCAGCACGCATACCGCCATAATATGTTCGCCTGTGGACATCTTGCCGATATAGTAGCCGTTCGCCCCGTTTGAAACAGCCTGTGTATAGTCCGTCATACTGTCTATATTTTCCGCCGGAACGAATCCCGATGATGTGAGCGTGATATTTTCTTTATCTCCTACTACCATTATCTCGGTCTTATCCTTTTCCGACCAGTTCACCGCCACCGAGCGCACCTCTGAGGAAAAGCTCGTTGACGGATCATTGTACGATCTCTGGAGTATACTTGACACCATATTCATTCGCGACGTAAGATACTGCTTTGCCGAGCTGTAATAATAGCTTCTGACTAAAAGAATACCGCTTATAACGACGGCAAAAAGCATTGCCGAGATAACTCCGAGGTTATTTACAAGCCATCTTCTGGTTATTGTAAGTCTGCTCAAGGGCTTTCCTCCTTGTGGGAAAAAGGCGTGTTTTATTCCTCATCATGCTTGACCGACCATTTATAGCCGAATCCCCATATAGTGGATATGTATTTCGGATTTGACGGCTCGTCCTCGATCTTCATTCTTATACGCCTGATATTTACATCTACGATCTTATCGTCTCCGTAATAATTGTCTCCCCAGATATGAGAAAGTATGGATCCTCTGTCAAGAGCCGTTTCCGCATTGTTGATAAAATATTCCAGTATCTGATATTCCACCTGAGTAAGGTCTATAGGGATACCGTTTTTTGCGACTGTACGGCTTTTCAGATTAAGCAGGAACGGACCGGATTCGATCGTAGGAGCAATTTCATCGTCCCTTGGAACGCTCATGCTCACTCTGCGGTAGACTGCGTCTATCCTTGCCGTAAGCTCGGAAGTCGTGAATGGTTTTGTTATATAATCGTCAGCTCCGATCATAAGACCGCTTACCTTGTCCATTTCCTGAGTTTTTGCGGAGAGCATTACAATGCCGAGAGTGCTGCTTCTTTTTCTGAGAGCCTTACACACTTGAAATCCGTCGATACCGGGCATCATAATATCGAGCAAAGCAATATCGAATCTTCCCCGTTCGCTGTCAAAGACTTTAAGAGCTTCCTCGCCGCAGTTTACATCAACAACGTCATAACCTGCGCGTTTTAGGTTTATGACCACAAAATCGCGTATAACGTCCTCATCTTCACAAACAAGAATACGTTTCATAAAATTTACCCGCCTTTCATTTTCCGCAGACTCTCCGCGAGTCATATCATAATATAGAAATTATTTGTTATTTCGGTTCCCGTAAGCACAAGAGGCTCGTCTTCTATATCCGGACATTTTACAAGGAAATTCAGATCATTTGCACTTTTTATCGCCATATAGCCCTCTTCAAGCAGCGGCTGAATATCGTTATCGCCCACTGCGGCAATACGCATCAGCTCCGTGGTGCTGTTCATAAGATCTATCCTGTATTTGTAAAAAACTATCTCACCTGTGGAAGCGTCGATCTTAGCGGTAACGACTCCCGCCCATCTGCTTGGGAAAATAAAGCAGTAGCCTTCCGTTCTGTTATAGTAGCTTGTGTATTTTTTTACGATGTTATAGTTATCCAGCACGTTCCAGTCAGTACTGTAGACCTTTTCTGAGGAATCCTCCGAATATCCCGGGAAAAGCGATCTTGTAGGTATCTCAATTACCCCGTCAAGGTCGATGTCCGTACACAGATAGCCTGCCGGACGGGCAGTATCAGCTATCATGGAGGATTCGCCAAGATAAAGAGGATTTCTCAGTGAATCATTGACAGAATATATTATTTCCGTAGTGAGCTGTCTGTCGGAAAGACCGTCTATAAAAATTGCAGGAGTATTATTGCTTCCCACATATCCCGAAGCTATATTCACAAAATCGGAAGCATTCTCATCTAATGCGATACTTCCCTTTTCCTCAACATTACCGCTTATCGGATCTCTTGAAATAACGCTCAGCGAAGCGTTTCTGAGCAGAGATCCCGTTCTCACAAGCACAAGCTCGCCGGCTCCGTCACGGTTTATATCCGTAACGAACATCGTGTTATAGCTGTCAGTGAAATCCGCCGAAAGTATACCGCCGCCATAGCTGTAGACCGACGCGCTTTTTTCACCTGAAAGCATATTGTACCCTATCATCATGCTCATTGTTCCGGAATTGCCAATATCCGCAAAAAGAACTCTTTCAATGCCGGAGCCCATTCCCGCATGATCGTAAACGCTGTTCCATTCGCCGTCTGAGGATCTGTCTATAATATTTATCCTGACGTTTCCGGAGCCGTCAGTCTCTCCGGATTTTTCGTAAAATACCACAGCCTCCTCGCTGCCGTCGCCGTCAATATCGGCAAAAACAAAGGCTGAGCGGAATTCTCCCGCTCTCGGATACTGAAGCTTTATATCGTTTCCCGCCGATCTTACAAGAGCGTTATAAACGTCGCTTTGCTCCTCTGAAAGCTTGGGAGGAGAAAGCAGCATATCCACCGAGCTTCCGAATGAACACGCTGCCAGAAAAACGGACGCGGCAGCGGGAAGTATTCTTTTTAAAATTCGACCCACAGCCGCAGCTCCTTTCATAAAAAACAGCACCCATGGACGCGGCTCCGTTATCCCGTTCGCAGCGATCGGGAATAAAAGCATATCCGTCCTTCGGGTGCCGCCATAAATTTTACTCGTCTATAGAGCTCATTCCCTTAGTAAACGATACGGAACCGCTCCAACGGCGCTTTCCTGTAAGGTTGAGCTTAGGCATATTCCTGTATTCGTATGCGCCCCAGAAAACAGCCACTATAGCAATGGTCGCGAAAATTATTCCCACATCTGATGTATCGGGAGTTTCCATACCTAATCTATCTTCATATCTCTTTGTAAAGAATATTATATATCTCGGTATAGTTGATACCGCGGCAAAGATCGAAGCCATATATCCGTACATACAGAGCCATATCCTTGTATGCTTCTTTTCAAATCCGGAAAAGAATTTTGCCGCGAATATAAAGAACATAGCCGATGTCATCGCTGTCAGCATCACATATATCTTTTCGGAATGAACGCCGATTATTTCATTGTTGTTCATCATAGAGAATATCTGAAGCAGCTTCCATACCGCATAGAAAGCAAGGAACACGCCGTTTCCTCTTGAAATGCCCTCACCCTTGATTATGTTTGCACCTATGGTTATAAACGTTATAGCCGAAATTATCGCAAGCACATAGATAAACCAGTCAAGAACGGGTATTCCCGCGAATATGAACACCGGATTATCCTCTGTGGAAAGCTCGATATTTACATTTGCAACTGCCGAAAGCTCAAGGAATATGTCAAATATTATCAGGAATGCCATAAGGAACATTGCCGCCGAAGCCTTTGGAGAGATCTTCTTATTCAGCTTATCCGCATTGAGCCGCATGGGATTGACGAGAATACACGATTTTATAGCCTTGTCTCTTGATTTTCCAAATGTCAATATAAGAAAAATTAACACAAAGCCTATCAGTATCACCCAGAACGAGTAATTCTTTCCGATAGAGGGATCAATGTATTTTCCCGTACTGAAATCCATATTATTCTGAAGCTGGATCGTCCTTGCGGCGACAGCGCAAACGAGCGTCAGCGCATATGCCAGAAGCGACATCTTCTTGTCAAGCTTTACCTTTGACTGCTTATATGGCTTTTTTACATTTGGTTTACTCATGTCCATATCTCCTTATAAATAAATTATTTGGATCTGAACCGGTTTTGTCCGGCAAGCAAATGCACAATATATTATCTCTCATCGAGAGGAATATATTTACGTCTTTTAGCGACCGCCTTGTAAGCGGGTCTTATTATCCTCTTGCCCGTGAGGAGCTCCTCTATCCTGTGAGCCGACCAGCCCGCGATCCGCGATACCGCGAACATCGGCGTATTCAGCTCGACAGGGATCTTAAGCATTCTGTAAACGAGTCCGGAATAAAGATCTACATTCGCGCACATTACCTTGGAATTTCCTTTGACGGAAGCGAATACCTCCGGAGTAAGCCTTTCCACCGCGTCAAGCAGCAAGAATTCCTTTTCAAATTCCGTACCCTTTGCAAGCTTCATGGCGTTTTCCTTTAGTATGACCGCTCTCGGGTCAGAAAGCGTATATATAGCATGCCCCATTCCGTATACAAGACCTGTTCCGTCTCCGGCTTCTCCCCTGATGACCTTAGCGAGGTAATCGGCGATCTCCCCATCGTTGTCCCAATGGGCGATATTCTCCTTGAATTCGTCGAGCTGGCGGATAACCTTGAAATTCGCGCCGCCGTGGCGATGACCTTTCAGTGAGCCGATCGCTCCGGAATATGCCGAATATGCGTCCGTTCCAGATGATGTGAGCGTACGGCACGTAAAAGTGGAGTTATTTCCTCCTCCGTGCTCAGCGTGGAGTATCAGCATAAGATCAAGGAGCTTAGCCTCCTCTCTTGTGTACACTCTGTCATGCCTCAGAGTAGAAAGAATGCTTTCCGCCGTACATTCGTCAGGATTAAGCGGGTGCATATACCGGC
>CANQZS010000072.1 GCA_947628385.1 uncultured Clostridia bacterium
TATAATCTTTACATTCAAGAATATATATCCAACGGCAAAAGTGAATATGACGCGCAAATTTCAGCATTAAACGAGATTATGAAAAATAAATTTATTGATTTTTGGGAGGTGAAATAAATGGGAAATTTTGTTTTAGACGATAGAGTAATAATACCGGAATGGATAAAAAAATTAACACCAGAAGAAAGACGCGCAGAAATTAGAAGGCTTGAAAAAGAAGAAGCTGACAAATATAAATTGTCAATGCAATCCTTAAAACATCCATTAAAAAATTGAATATTTTAAAAAGCACTCATTTTTATGGGTGCTTTTATTTTGCCCGAAAGGGTACAGGATACAGCCTGCTCTCAACTCTGATAAGAAAGCATATAACAAAAAGCCGTCCCCTTTTGGGAACGGTCGGGAAATTATTAATGCTTTTCTGTTTCTATGATATTTTTCAAATCCTTTGATAATTTCGGAAAATCATTGACAACGGTATTATAAACATCGTCCATACGGAGCGTCTGATATTTATGTGCTGCAATATCTCTGAATCCTGCGATCGCTTTCCAAGGAATGTTGTTATATTTTTCCCTTGTATCGGCAGAAATATTTTTTACCAATTCGCCGATATTTATTACAGTCATTCCTACGGCACGTTTAAGCTTTTCATCGGATAAAAAATATTTGAGGTCACTGTTTCCAAGCATTTCAAAAGCTATGCTGATCTCGGACAGTATTTTTTTCAATAATTATAACATCCTTACGCGGCATAAATTTCTATCTCCTTATCAATTTCAAGAAGGTCGGTGCTCCTTATCGGTCCGTGTACAATGTCTACACCGGTGTTCAGTATTTCTTCAAGATCCTGTGAAAGCTGTGCAAGAGTTATAAGCGTTACCGGTATGCTGAATTCCACAATAAGGTCAACATCACTTTCCGGTCTTGCTGTGCCGTTAGCCCGTGAACCGAACAGCGTAACTTTACTGATAGAATATTTGTTCACTGTCTGCAATACGGCGCTTTTTATGTCATCAATACTCATTAAGACCATTCCTTTCGTCTTTTTATCTATATTATATCCGTTTATTGCAATTTTGTCAAGGAACTTGGATGCTTTTTAAAGTGTCCTTTTCTTTTTTCTAAAGCCGTGATAATATAAAATTAACGGGAGGGTGTAGCTGTGGTAAATGAAATTTCAGGAAGTGAGGCTGTCAGATATGCGGAATGGTGCATTATCAAGGATAACGACAAGGTCCCCAAATACGTTAAAAAGCAATGCGGGGCTTGGCTGGAAATAGCTTACGGCAGGGACAGAGAAGCATATATTGACGGCAGAACGTTCCGGCTTATATGTGCGCTGTTGAAAATAATCATTCACCCCGATGTGAAAAAGCCTATGTATTACTGCATGGACGGATATGCTTGGCTCCTGATAACTGCGGCTCTCTGCACGAAGAGCAGATCTGACAATACGCTTTACTACCGTACAGTTCTGCTTGAAATAGCAAGAAAGAACCGTAAGACGTTCTATGCGGGCGTGATATTCATAATCGCTATGCTCACTATGGAGCGGTTCGGGCGGGCTTTTTCAGTTGCTCCGGATCTTAAGCTTTCAAAAGAGCTTCAGGAGGCTATACGTAAGATCATAAAATCGACTCCTGCTCTTGATGACAGTTCGATATTCAAGATCCTCCGCAGTGAGATACGCTGCATTATTACGGACAGTGTTTACACGCCTCTTGCTTATTCGGAGGACAAGATGGACGGCAAGCTTGCAAATCTTTTTCTTGCAGATGAAGCGGGCTGCATGGACTCTTATCCGGTGGAGGCTATGCGTTCGTCGCAAATTGGACTTTCAAGCCGGCTGGGCATCATTATTTCAACGGAATACCCCAAGGACGACAATGTCCTGATAACGGAAATAGATATGGCAAAAAAGACTCTGGACGGATTCAGGGAAAGCAAGAGGTATTTTGCGCTTCTTTATGAGCCGGACGATGAGCTTATCCGTGACGACGGCTGGCAGACGGACGACAGGGTGTTATATCAGGCAAATCCCGTCTCAGTCGACGACAGGAATATTTTTGACGCGCTTCTGGAAAAGCGGACAGAGGCGATATTATACGAAAGCAAGCGCGGCAACTTCCTGTGCAAGCACTGCAATATCCGATACAAGGACGTTGGAGTGGAAAGCTATGTTGACATTCTCAAGGTACGTGAGTGCAGGCGGGCGGAGGATGTCGGCTTCTGGAAAGGACGGCGGGTCTGGCTCGGACTTGATCTTTCGCAGACTGATGACAACACTTCCGTTGCTATGGTAACTTTTGATGATGAAAATATTTATGCCAAAGTATGGGGATTTATTCCCGCTGACAGCATTAAGAAAAAGTCAGACAAGGAAAATGTGGACTACAGCAAGCTCATCAATGACGGGGTATGCTTTGCCTGCGGTGACAGTGTGATAGATTACGGCTTTGTGGAAAATTTCATTCTTTCTCTGGAAAAGACATACGGTGTGCAGATCGTATTGCTTGGATTTGACCGCTACAATGCTATTTCAACGGTCCAGAAATTAGAAAGCGCGGTAAACCCGATAACCTGTGTAGAAATAAAACAGCATTCAAGCGTTTTGCACCGTCCGACAAAGCTCCTGAAAGAAAAAATTCTTCAAAAACGATTTGTTTATGACGAAAATGAACTTCTGGAAATAAATTTTTCCAATGCTCGCTGTACAGAGGACACAAATCTGAATAAATATGTCAATAAAAAGAAATCATCCGGCAAGGTAGACTGCGTTGTATCGCTTATTAACGCGATCTTCCTTTGTCAGATCGAAATGGAAAACGCATCTTGGAGCGCGCAAATTTTTTAGGAAAGGATATGCTCCTTTTGCGGGAGGAGCGGGTAAGAGATTATGAGACTGTTCGGAAGAAAGAAGCCGGAGAAGAGAGCGGAAACGGTGGTGGTATCTGCTGATGAGCTGTGGTCCGCTCTTGATCCGGACAGTATGGATACCGGCAAGGCGCTTGAAATACCGGCGTTACAATACTGTATTGAGCTTTTGTCCGGAATGATCTCGGCGCTTCCGCTGAAGCTTTATGAGGAAAAAGACGGCAGGGTCAAGGAAATAAAGAACGACATACGAGTCAGGCTTATAAACGGTGATACGGGCGACACTATCAATGGGACAATGTGCCGGAAAATGTGGGTGCGGGATTACTTCTTTTATGGCGGCGCATATGCTTACATACAGCGGGATATTTACGGAAAAGCCGCAGCGATATATTATGTTGACGCGCGGAGGGTATCCGCAGTTCCTAATCAGGATCCGATATTCAAAGACTATTCATTTGTTGTGGACGGGAGGGTCTATCCGAAAAGCGATTTTATAAAGATCCTGCGGAGCAGCAAGGGATATGGAAAGGGCACCGGTATCATTTCAGAAAACGGAATGATATTTGCTACGGCATATAACACGATAAAATATGAAAACAGTGTTGTAAAGAAAGGCGGCAACAAAAAGGGCTTTTTTACATCGCAGAGTCAGCAGACAAAGGCTACGATGGATCTTGTAAAGTCGGCTTGGGCAAAGATGCAGACGAACAGCACAAAAATTGAGGACAATGTTTGCGTACTCAATGCGGGTATGGATTTCAAAGAGGTTTCAAACAGTGCTGTGGAAATGCAGTTAAACCAGAACAAGACAACAACTGCACAGGAGATATGCAGTATTTTTGGCGTTCCTGCGGGTATGATGTCGGGAAACATTTCAGACAAGGGCAAGGAAAATTTCATTACGGACACACTTATGCCGCTGTTAAATATATTTGAAACGGCTTTTGATTCCGATCTGCTTCTTGAAAGAGAAAAGGGCAGGAGATATTTTGCTTTTGATACAAGAGAGCTGACACGCGGCGATATTCTCCAGAGGTACAATGCTTATGCTGTCGGCAAGAAAAACGGATTTATCACGCTGGAGGACATAAGGCGGCTTGAAGATCTTGAGCCTATCAACTTCCCGTTTATACAGCTTGGTCTGGGAGACGTGCTTTACAATCCGGACACGGGAGACATTTACACGCCCAATACGGACATGGCTGTAAATCTGAGTCAGCCCACCGGAAAGCTGCCGACTTTCAAGAAAAACGAAGCAGAAGAGCTGGAAAGCGGAGCGGATCGGCAGATACAGCCCGAAGTAAGGTTCAATCCGTATCACGATCCGGTGAACGGGAAGTTTACAACTGCTAACGGCGGAGGTGCTTCGGCAGGGGTTGACAAATCAGGAGAAAGTGGTATAATAAATTACAACGATCAATTAAAAGAAGCACTTTCTTCAGGTACATTATCATCTAAACTTGACAAGAAAGCTCAATCAAAGCACAAACTTAACTCACCGGAATATTTAAAAGCTGTGAATAATGGAGAAAGTCCAAGTTATACTACGCTTTCTCATATGGAGATACAAAATATTATTAATCAACATTCCGGAAAGGGTAAAGTATATTATGCCAATGGACAGTTTAAAGAGGTTATTAAAACAGATCAAAATATAGGATTCTTTTGTGATATGAAAACAGGTGCAACAAGTGAAACAAACAGAGCAACGATCCATTATTCAAAGAAAGGTTCTCATCTTGTACCAACACGCAATAAAAAGGAGAATTAATAATATGGTTGAATTTTCGTGGGATCATGTTGACAAAATAGTAGAATGTACCGATTTTGACGGAAATATATATACAGGTCTTGTAAGTATGTTCTGGCAAGGAGTGGACGAATCAGACGGTATACCTAAGATAGGTTTTGAGCCGGACGAAATAACACTTCAAAGATATAAAGATATGTGTCCGAGGACTATTTTGTTTGAAAATCAAATTGCAAGCATACGAATCATTGCAGAGAACGACGAGAATCTTGCAGACCGGTAATATAAGAAAAGCGCTTTGCAGCTGACTGCAAGGCGCCTTTTTGTGCTTTATTGCAGAAAAAAATACCGAAGCGCTGATCGGGTAGGGCGCTCCGGTCTTTTGGAGATAAGAAAAGCGATAATTAATGGACAATAATATTTTAACACAAACGATCGGAAAAGTAAAGGACAGTTAAGCAAGAACAAACTGTCCTTTTCTTTTTTGTGTTGTCATGTTAAAATTAATTCAAGGGAAACCTTTCCTCTTTACGGGGACAGAATAAACAGATCACTATTACAGGAGGTAATATCATGGAAAAGGAAAAAATTATTATTGCCGAATACAGAGCGGAGCCTGTACCAATAAAGGAGCTCGCAGAACGCCGCGGCGAGCTTATGGAGGAAATGGACAAGCTTATTGCCGTTCAGAACGACAAGGGAGAAAAAAGAGCTATGACAGATGAGGAACAGAAACGCTTTTCAGAGTTGGAGAATGAAATAAAAGCTATAAACGCTACTGAAGAGGCTGAACGGCGTGCCGAAGCCATTAAGGCAGAGACACGAATGAAACAGGATCCGGAAGCAAGAGCGGAAAACGATCATCAGTCAGATCAGACCGCTTCGGCAGTTAAAAAGCCGACTGACGCTGAGATCAGAGCAGTGGTAGATTATATCCGGAGCAGCAAGGAGCCGGAAAAAAGAGCGGACGGTCAGAACGTCACTATGGGAAACAACGGCGCGGTGATCCCTACTTCAATTGCTCAGATGATAATCACAAAGGTCAATGAGCTTTGCCCTATAATGAACGGAGCTACACTTTTCAATTCAAAGGGTAAGCTCAAGATCCCGGTGTGGGGTCCTGTTGAAGAGACGCATGACATAAATGTAGGTTATCACGATGAATTCGTTGAGCTTACTGCCGATGCAGGAAAGTTTACATCAATTGATCTTGACGGCTATCTTGTGGGCGGTCTTGTTCTGATCGGAAAATCTGTGATAAATAATGCAGATATTGATGTTTTTAACTTCATTGTAAATGAGATAGGCAAAAAAGTGGCATTTTTCAATGAAAAGGAGCTGCTGACCGGTACGGTGAAGATGCAGGGTGCGCTCAATACCGAGACCAAGATCACTTCTGCAAGTCAGACAAGCATTTCCGCTGATGAGCTTATCGACTTGCAGACAAAGGTACCGACTGCTTATCAGAAAAATGCCTGCTGGACTATGAATCCGACAACTTTCTCCGCTATAAAGAAGCTCAAGGACGGAGCCGGCCGCTACCTGCTTACCGATAATACAAGCAATATCACAAACGAATTCCCGTATATCCTTTTAGGAAAGCCTGTATATCTTTCGGACAATATGCCGGAGATCGGAGCCGGCAATAAGGCTGTACTTTACGGAGATTACAGCGGATTGTCCGTAAATATGCGCCAGAATATCGAATTACAGGTACTGAATGAGCATTATGCCACACAGCACGCTGTCGGTATTATCGTATGGTATGAGATCGACAGCAAGGTAACAGATCATCAGAAGCTTGCAGTCCTTGAGATCAAGGGCGGCGAATAAATGTCCGGAGGCACATAAATGAGGTTAAGTGAAGTTACGCTTGATGATGTAAAAGAATATATCCGTGTAACAGATAATGAATATGATAAACTTATATCGGATATTATGGCTGCCGCTAAAGGATATATTTTCTCATATACTGACATGACAGCGGAGGAAACGGAAGCCTTTGACGAAATGCCTATTGCATTTATGTGCCTTTGCTCGGATATGTTTGAGGTCAGGACAGCTTCAGTAAGCGCTGCAAAGGAAAATCCCATAGTCAGGAATATTCTCGGTATGCATAGAAAAAATCTTGTTGTGTAGGAGCTTTTACAATGATCGATGCTACAAAGCTTACCGAAAAGGTAACATTTATAGTTCAGGACACAAAAACTTATGAATGGAAAGATGTTGCTACCGTTTACGCTTATATATCCGGTATGAAAAATTCGGAATACTGGATAAATTATATCGGAGGGAATGCGGAGGAGGTCCTCAATGTATCAGTCCGGTATAAAAAATGTCTTGCGGAGCTTATTCCTCAGACGTCGGGAATGATACATAACGGCATACGCTATGATATTATAAATCCGCCGGACGATGTTCTTTTCAAGCACAGTGAAATAAAGTTCCGCGTAAGGAGGCAGATAAGTTGAACAGTATCGGATCAGTTCTTGAGATCCTTAAGGAGCATGGGATAAAACATATTATACATAACGGATATATCACGCTCCCTACTGAACACTGCTTTGCTGTGTGGAGGATCGCTCAGCGCAAGGCGGACGGAGCGGATATGTATAATATGTTCTGGCACGTTATATATGAAGTGCGTATCTGCTACCGCGAAAATAAGCTTGATACCGATACCGAGCGGGAACGAGCCATTGAAGATGAGTTCCGTGAGCTTCAGGATCTCGAAAGTAAATATTCCTATGACAGCAATGACAAGCTTGAGATCACGGAATACAGATTTACAGATATTATTGATTTTTAAAAGGAGGCTTTTATTATGGCAAGCGACAAGGGAGAACTCAAACAATACACTCTCGGAAGCGGACATCTGCATTTTCAGAAATTTGAAACGCTTCCGGAGAGCTATGATGAATTTTTTAACAGTACGGATAATATTCTCGGACGTATCAAGGGCGGCGCGTCTATTGAATACACTACCGAAAAATACGAGGATCAGGACGATCTCGGATATGTTGTAATTGAGGAGATCACCAAAGAAAAAGTCGTACTTAAATCCGGAATAATGACTTGGAACGGTGACACTCTGGCAAGACTCTGTTCTACGGCAAGAGTTTCCACCGATGACAAGGGAGTTACCACAGTAAAGATAGGCGGTCTTGGAAACCAGAACAGCGATCGTTATCTTCTCGGCTTTGAGCATAAGGACAAGAAGCTCCGCGTAATTATTGTAGGACGCAATACGGAGGGATTTACCTTTGATTTCAAGCAGGACTCTGTTACGGTCATTGACGCACAGTTCCGCGCGGAAGCTCTGGACGATGAGGGTACTCTTATCGTTATTGAGGATAAGAGAAACGAAACGGCTGAATGATACCGCTCGGTGAAATAATTATTCCTTTACAGCTTACTGATGGAACATATAAGGCGCAGGTCTGTACTAAAGGAGAATGGCAGAGGCTGAAAATATGCCGTTCGGGCGAGGACTTTATAAAAGCAGCGGGATTTCTTATAAAAGGCGAGGAGCTTCCGATATATGACTGCCGGCTGGCAGTGCTTTCATATGTAAAAAATATGGAGCTTATACGTGAGGCTTCGGGGCTGACTTTCCCGTGGTACCCGTCGGAGGACAGCGGAAAGGGAATAAAATATA
>CANQZS010000073.1 GCA_947628385.1 uncultured Clostridia bacterium
GGCTTCGGCGGATACGCTGGGAGTCAAGGCTGCCAAATTCATGGTGTCGAATTTTGTTCCGGTCATAGGCGGTGCTGTGGCGGACACTTATACTACGGTCAAAAATAGTCTCGGACTTCTGCGCGGAGGAGTTGGATTCTTTGGCATAGCGGTGATATTCATAATGATTCTTCCTCCGATACTTGAAGCTGTCGCCATGAAGATGATATTCATGGCGTCCGGAGTGATCGCCGAGCTTTTCGGAGTAAGTCAGATGAAAGTGCTTATGAAAAACACCAACTGGATATTATCGGCAATATTCAGCATACTTGTTTCATTTTCGGTGATGCTGATAATCTCTACGGCTATCCTTATGCTTGTCGGACTTAATGTTTCTTAGGGGAGGGAGGCTTATGGAGACATTTAAAATGATAGCCGGAACAGCCTGCTTCCTTGGGATAATAACTGCTATATTCGGTTCAATGTACCCGTCGGAAAAATTTGCAAAGCAGATGAAGATAATTTTTTCCCTTGTATTCATTCTGAGCGTTGCAAAGCCGGTAATATCGGGCAGGATAAGCTTTCCTGATATAGAAGAGACTGTTTCCGCAGGCTCGGATCAGTATTCCTCCATTAACGACAGGACGTATGAATATTTCATAAGCTCATTGGAAAAGAATATAAGCCTTTCGCTTGAAGCAAAGCTGAATGAAATTGACATTTATCCTGCTGAAATTGAGACAAGTATAAATATTTCCGACAGCGGCAGCATATCTATTAGTGAGGTGAGGCTCGTTCTTGACGATATGGACAGCTTCGGCAAGGCTGAGGAATGTATCCGGCGTGCGGCGGAAAGCGATGTAAGGGTCACGGCGGGATCAAGGGAAAATATCGTTCCGGAAGATCAAAGCGTGTTTTCCGGACAAGAAAAGAGTGATGATAAATATGCAGGAATTGGCAGACAGGATAAGGGAGCTGGTGAAAAAGCCGCTGTTCCTTAAAGCTTCGGCTTTGTTAGGAGTGATAATGATAGTTATTATCCTTATTTCGGATATTCCCGATAAGGATAAAACCGTAAAAGAACGTCCTGCAAACGAAATAAGTTTTGAAAGCGCGGATATTTATGCAGCCGGTACCGAGGAAAGGATATGCAGTATGATCTCCGATATAGAGGGAGTCGGAAAGGCAAGGGTAATGCTTACGATCACCTCTACGGAGGAATATGTCTATGCCGAGATCCAGAAAGCGGGTTCCTCGCAGTCGGAAAACAGCTATATGATAATAGATAATGGTCAACAAAAGGAGGCGTTGCTGAAAAAGATAAATAATCCCGCTATAAGCGGCGTATTAGTTGTATGTGAAGGGGGCGATGATCCGAGAGTATGCGAACAGGTCTATATTGCCGTATCAACGGCGCTGAATATCCCAACTAATAAAATTTATGTTGCGGAAATGAAATAGGAGGAATTTTTATGAGAAAGCCCAATCTTATCATCGGAAAAAAACATATTATCCTTGCCTGTCTTACATTGATACTGGGAGCAGCTATATACATGAATTATGCGTTCTCCACGGCGGAACAGGATATTACCTCGGCTGATGCGGACATTGAAAGCACCGAAGCCGTAAATTACGGCGACGCGGCATTCGTGAGCGCCGAAAGCGAAAGCGACTATTTTGCGCAGGTCAGACTCGCCAGAATGACCTCCAGAGACGAAGCGGTGGAAACTCTTGCCACTATTCTCGGCGGAGGAGATCTTTCGGAGGAGGAATCGGCTTCCTATACAGGCGAGGCTGTAAACCTTTCAAAGCTTTCAGAAAGCGAGAGCACTATCGAAAGCCTTATCAAGGCACAGGGATTTGAGGACTGCGTAGTCTATCTGAACGGCACTACCGCCAACATAGTAGTGAGATCCGAGGGGCTCGTTCCGTCCGAAGCAGCTCAAATTAAAGACATTTTATTAACAGAAGTGACAATTCCCACAGAAAATATTAGAATTTTTGAGGTTAAGTAGTTGTGTCTTTCAAAAAAATTTGGTATAATAGTATTATACATGAATTTTTTGAAAGGCTGACTGCCATATAATGCCTGTCAGCCCTGTAATCGGAGGTAATGCTATGAACAAAGGTTCTGATCTGAAGGCTGACAGCGTTAAGATCTCAGAGGACGTGATCGCTAAGATCACAGAGGCTGCCGTAAACAATGTGGAGGGCGTGCGCGGACTTGCTGTTCCCAAGAAAAGCTTTCTGTCCGCAATATTCAGAGCTTCAAAGGATCCGGTAAGCATCAGAATGAACTGCGGGTCGGCAGAAATTTCCATCAAGATCGTGGTTTCTGACTCATGCAAGGTAAAAAGCGCTGCCGAAAAGATCCAGAAGCAGGTCAAAGAGGACGTTCAGAATATGACGGGTATCGCCGTTACAAAGGTAAACGTATTTGTAAAGGATATTATTTTTGAAAAGGAATAGCGTGTCAAGCAGGCTCTCCGTGGAGAGGGCTTGCTTTTCTGCGTTCCGGATCACACTATATGACAATCTGAAAAGGGGATCGTAAAATGAAAAGAAGTGAAGTGCGGGAAGCGGTTTTTTTCCTTACATTTGAAAAAATGTTCGGTGACAGAACGCTTGACGAGGTACTTGACGCTGCGTATGAGGCTGATGTTTTTGAGATCAACGATGATGTTGAAAATATGTTCAGAGCCGTAGATGAAAAAAAGGACGAGATAGACGGGATAATCGCGTCATTCAGCGAAAAAAGACAGTTCAGCCGTATTCCCAAGGTCTCGGCGGCTATACTCAGGATAGCCGTTTACGAAATGATGTTCGATGATTCAGTACCGGATAATGTAGCTATAAGCGAAGCGGTCATACTGACTAAGAAATTTGCCTATGAAACTGACGTTCAGTTCGTAAACGGTCTGCTTGGTGCGTTTTTCAGAAGCAGAGGAGACAACAAATGAAGCTTCTGGGAATAGATACCAGCAATTATACCACTTCTGCATCGTTCTATGATACGGATAAAAACAGTATCATTACAGCCGGAAAGCTCCTGCCGGTAAAAAAGGGAGAGCTTGGTCTGAGACAAAGCGACGCGGTCTTTCATCACACAAGACAGCTTCCGGAGGTCATAAGGAGCGTATTTATGCAGGCAAATGATATTCCGGACGCCGTGGGAGTTTCGGTCCGTCCGAGAAATGCAGACGGATCATATATGCCGTGCTTCCTTTGCGGAGAGGGACTTGCAGATTCGATCTCGGCAATTTATGGTATACCGGTATATAAAACGTCTCATCAGACGGGACATATATTGGCGGCGCTTTATTCCGCAAACAGACTTGATCTTACGGGAACAAGGTTCATTGCCTTTCATGTCAGCGGAGGGACTACAGACTGCCTTTTGTGTGAGCCTGACGAGGAGGAAATAATAAAAATTACGGAGATAGGCGGATCTCTCGACCTTAAAGCCGGACAAGCCGTTGACAGGGTAGGTCTTATGCTTGGACTCGATTTTCCATGCGGAAAGCAGTTGGAGGAGCTTGCTTCAAGATGCACCGAGAGCTTCAGGGTAAGACCTGTGCTGAAAAACGGCAGCTGCTGCCTTTCAGGACTGGAAAACCAATGCAGGACAATGCTTGAAAACGGAGCGTCCCATGAAGCCGCTGCAATGTACTGCCTTGAATATATATACGCTTCGGTCAGGGAAATGACCGGATATGCAATGAAGATCCACGGGCAGCTTCCGGTAGTATTTGCCGGAGGAGTAATGTCCGACAGAATAATAAGGAATAAACTGGAAAAGGATATGGAGTCATATTTTGCCGAACCTGCCTTTTCCTGTGACAACGCTGCGGGAACGGCTGTTTTTGCAGCATTGAAAGGGTCATGCAAATGAGCGCGATACTGACGGTCTCACAGATAAACAGATATATAGCTTCTAAAATAAAAGAGGATACAAGGCTAAAGGGTATACTTGTTTCGGGGGAAATATCGAATTTTTCCTTTTATGCAAGATCTGGGCATATGTATTTTACGCTTAAAGACAATGAAAGCGCTGTAAAAGCTGTAATGTTCAGCAGCAATGCTTCACGTCTTGCATTTATGCCGGCAAACGGAATGAAAGTAATAGCTTCCGCAAATGTTCAGGTCTATGAACGCGACGGAGTTTACCAGCTCTATGTATCGGATATGCAGCCCGACGGTGTAGGCGCGCTGTATCTGGCATGCGAGCAGCTTAAAGAAAAGCTTTCAAAAGAGGGGATATTCGATGCTTCCCACAAAAAGCCGATACCGGATATTCCGGAAAAGATAGGGATAATAACCTCTGCGGAATCGGCGGCTTTGCAGGATATGCTGAATATAATATCAAGAAGATACCCAGCCGCACAGGTAACGGTATTTCCTGCGCTGGTTCAGGGAAGCGCCGCTCCTGCGTCCTTGTGCAGAGCGATAAGATATGCGGACGGAAAAAAGCTCGATCTTCTGATCTGCGGCAGAGGCGGGGGTTCCCTTGAGGATCTGATGGCGTTTAACGACGAATCGGTGGTAAGATGTGTGTATTCCTGTAAAACGCCTATAATTTCAGCCGTCGGACATGAGACAGACGTTTCAGTCTCGGATCTTGCGGCTGATCTGAGAGCTCCTACGCCGTCTGCCGCCGCGGAGCTTGCCGTTCCGGATATAAACGGCATATCGGCACGTCTGGACGAAATTGAAAAGGCTCTTAAAGGCGGGGTATATGCACAGCTTGAAAGCAAGGCATACGCTCTTGATATGCTTTCAAAGAGAATGGAGCTTGCTTCTCCGGCAGGTAAGCTTAGGGCTGCCGAGGAAAAGCTCATAGGTTTGGAAAAACGGCTAAAGGATCTCTACAGGATCAATATTAACAGATATGAAACGGCAATTGCCGAAAAAGCCGCAAGGCTTGACAGCTTAAGCCCTCTTAAAACGCTTGGAAGAGGATATTCGCTTGTATATAAGAACAATAAGCTTGTCAATTCGGCGGTTAAGCTTTCACAGGGAGATGCTGTAGAAATAAGGTTTTGTGACGGAGAGGTACTTGCGGAAGTAAAGGAAAGGGTATGAAGATATTATGAATTTTGAACAGTCAATGAAAAGGCTCGAAGAGATAATCGGGAGCCTTGAAGATAATGAGATCTCGCTTGAGGATTCGATCTCGGCGTTCAATGAGGGAACACAGCTCCTTGCCGGCTGCAGGAAGCAGCTAAATGAAGCGCAGCTTCTGGTAACGGTGGAAGATGTTCCCGATGAGGAATAAAAGGGGGAAGTTTATTGAAAAATATGGTGCTTTCCGAAAGCTCCGGAAAAAGGCTCAGCGAGCTTGTCAGTCTGACTGACGCTCATCTGGAGGAGCTTCACAAACGCGCTTTGAACGGTACTGGAAAGCAGTCCGTTATAACCGATGCAATGTGGTATTCTCTTTCGGCAGGAGGAAAAAGGCTGCGTCCGGTGCTGACGCTGGAATTCTGCCATGTCTGCGGAGGAGACGAAAGAAAGGCTTTGTCAGCGGCCTGCGCGCTTGAAATGATACACACATTTTCCTTGATACATGACGATCTTCCGTGTATGGATAATGACGATATGAGACGCGGAAAGCCGTCGTGTCATAAGGCTTTCGGGGAATCAATGGCGCTTCTGGCAGGCGACGCGCTTCTGAATATGGCATTCGGGGTAATAGCTGATGACGAATATTTATCCGCTGATACTAAAACAGCGCTGATACGCGAGCTTTCGTCGTCCTCCGGAATACTCGGAATGATAGGCGGTCAGGTCATAGATACGGAGTATAAGGGGGAATTCGATGACGCTCTTATTCTTGATATGTATTCTATGAAAACCTCCGCGCTTCTGAGAGCAGCGTGCAGAATGGGCTGCATTTCTGCGGGCGCAGATGAGGATAGGATCTCGGCTGCGGGAGAATTTGCCGAAAAGCTCGGTCTGGCATTCCAGATAACGGACGATATACTGGATATGACGGGAGACGAAAGGATCCTTGGGAAGCCCGTAGGCAGCGACGCTCAGAACGGAAAGAATACATATGCATCGGTAAACGGCATCGAGGCAGCCCGCAAAAAGGCTTCGGAGCTTACCGATGAAGCATATGCGAGACTTGATGGATTTAAGGATAACGGCTTTCTCAGGGAGCTTACGCTGTATCTTCTCGGAAGAGACCGCTAAATTGTTAAAATAAAGGATATGAACGGAATGAAAAATATTGCATATAACTATGTTCTTGCGGCAGGCGTTATTTCATGGTGTGCAGCGCAGATAATAAAAACAATACTTCACTATATCCATACCAAGACCTTCAGTGCGGAAAGGCTGTTGGGCGCAGGTGGAATGCCAAGCTCTCACTCGGCTCTTGTATGCTCGGCGGCTGTTGCAATGTTTAGGCAATGCGGCGGCGGTTCTCCGGAGTTTGCGCTGATGTTCATTATTGCAATGGTGGTAATGTACGACGCTATGGGAGTAAGACGTTCCGCAGGACTTCATGCAAAAGAGATCAATAAGATAAACCGTATATTCAAGATCAAGGGCATTGAGACGGACGATGGATCCGAGGACGACGGCAAAAAAGAAAAGGAGCTTAAAGAATACCTTGGTCATACTCCTCTGGAGGTACTTGGCGGAGTTTTGCTGGGTATACTTATTGCAATGATAGTTCCGACAAAGCTGTAGCCGGAGTCATATTCCGGTGCGGGGGCAATTTCCTCTGTACAGAATGGATAGACCGAATAAATTTGCTGCCAAAATTTTGCATTAAAGGAATGTATTTGAATGAGTAAACAGCGTGTGCATCTTAAAGATCTTAAGCTTCCTCAGGAGCTCGTATCATTGTCTGTACCTCAGTGTGAACAGCTTTGTAGGGAGATACGAAAAATAATTATAAAAACTGTAATGAAAAACGGAGGACATCTTGCTTCAAACCTCGGAACTGTCGAGCTTACGGTGGCTATACACAGAGTTTTCCATTCTCCGGCGGATAAGATCGTCTGGGACGTAGGACATCAGTCGTATACACATAAGCTTCTTACAGGACGGCTCGAAAGCTTTTCCGAACTGAGAAGATCCGGAGGAATATCGGGATTCTGCCGGCCTAAGGAATCCGAGCACGATGCTTTTATAAGCGGACACAGCAGTACGGCGATCTCCGCAGCGTTCGGAATAGCAGAGGCAATGAGACTGAACGGCAACAGACATCACGCGGTCGCCGTTATCGGAGACGGCGCTTTTACGGGAGGTCTTGC
This sequence comes from uncultured Clostridia bacterium, assembly GCA_947628385.1. Lineage (GTDB taxonomy): Bacteria > Bacillota > Clostridia > Oscillospirales > Ruminococcaceae > RGIG8773. The sequence continues at coordinate 7,245 of CANQZS010000073.1, forward strand.
TTACGAGGGACTTAATAATGCCGGAAAAAGCAGCGATAATATAATAATCATACTTAATCATAACGATATGTCCATATCAAAGAACGTAGGAGCCTTTGCAAAATATCTTACGTCTATAAGAGGAAATTCCGCATATATTGACGTAAAGAAAAAGACCGAACAGATACTGGAAAATCTGCCTGTTGTGGGAAAGCCGATACGGGATTTTATCAAGACATCAAAATCTGCGTTAAAATCCGTACTTTACCATTCTACAATGTTCGAGGATATGGGATTCGTTTATATCGGTCCTATAGACGGACATAATATCACGGAGCTTGAAAATGCTCTCAGAGCGGCAAAACGGCTGCACCGTCCGGTATTCGTACACGTCAATACAATAAAAGGAAAGGGCTACACGCCTGCGGAGATAAATCCGGGAGAATTCCATGCGATCAGCGCGGGAGGCTATAATGCGGAAAGCTTCAATAACGCTTCGTTTTCAAATACCTTTGGAAAAAAGCTTGCTGAATTCGGAGATTCCGACAATAATATATGCGCGGTCACAGCGGCAATGAAATATGCAACGGGATTGCAGAATTTTGCTTCAAAGCATACGGAAAGATTTTTTGACGTGGGCATTGCCGAATCCCATGCGGTAACGTTTTCGGCAGGACTTGCAAAGCTTGGGAAGCTTCCGGTATTTGCCGTGTATTCAAGCTTTTTGCAGCGTTCCTACGATCAGCTTATACACGATGCCGCCATCGAAAATGAACACATAGTTCTTGGTATAGACAGAGCAGGATTTGTCGGTGAGGACGGAGAGACGCATCAGGGACTTTTTGATGTTCCGATGCTTATTACGATACCAAATACTACGATATATTCGCCGTCTACCTATGCGGAGCTTGAAATGTGCCTTGAAAGCGCATTGTACCATACCGACGGTATCGCGGCGGTACGCTATCCAAAGGGTGAGGAAAAAACCACCTTGGGAGTTGAGGATACAAATTCATATCTTCTTACAGGAAGCGGAGGAAAACGCCTTG
>CANQZS010000074.1 GCA_947628385.1 uncultured Clostridia bacterium
CGGCAAGGGCTCCGCCCCTTGACCCCGCGAGCTGGGCTCAGCTCGACCAGCTTTATATTTTGCGCTTCGCGCAAAATTAATTTTAAATACTTTTTTACAAACAAGAACCACCGGAATAACCGGTGGTTCCGTTTTTTTACATTAACTTATTGCCGCATTCTGCACAGAATTTTGCGTTCGGACTTGTTATCTTTGCACCGCACTGATCGCAGAACCGTACCTTTGGCTTTTCCTCCGCTTCCGGAGCCTTCTCCTGCTCCTCAGGAACGGATTCCTCCTCCGGAGCCTCCGCAGCTTCGGAGCTTTCGGCAGCTTCTACAGCCTCCTCAGCTTCTGCAGCCTCGGCAGCCTCCTCGGGAATGAGTGTTTCAGCCTCAGCAGGAACCTCCTCAACAACAGGAGCTTCCTTGACTTCCTGAACGATATTCTCGCTCGGCGCAGGATTCTGCTGCATAGCCTTTTCCTGTACGGCGTTTTCAAGCAACTCTTTCATATGCTCCGCAGAACGCTTGTCATGGATATAGCATACCAGCGACGTAAGCACCTTTGCAACATTCTCAATAATATTCTTATTGAGTGAATTCGGAAGATCTATCGTATTTCCGTTTCTTTCAACAGCCGTGAGAGTTGATGACATAAGGGACTTTTTAGCTTGGAACGATGCAATATCATCTATTTTTACCTTATTTATAACTCCCTTTGAAATGATGTGCATAAATTCTGTGGTAAGCGTGAAGCTGTCGCCGTTGCTTCCCTCGTGGAGAAGTATAGGCAGCTCATATCTTCCCGCCGAAATATATGTATTGCACGCCGCTTCATATTTGCTGTGGAAAAGATTCGACAGCGTAGGAACATAAAGATGTACGGAATTTATGCCGAATTCGTCCATTTTTCCGCCAAGATGAAGAATATAATTGTTGGCTTCCTCTTTCTTAAGGGCGGCAATATGTGCGTCGAGAGCGTCAATATAGCGTTCCTTGGCTTCCTCGTCAAGAGGCATGGTGTTGAGCCGTCTGATAAGCTCGGAGGATCTCTTTGCAGTAAGAGTCTCGATGTTTCCGCAAAGCTCCCTGACTTCTTTATCGGCGATCTCGGACATGGCTTTTTCTATGCGCTTGCTGTAAGACTGTTTAAGCTCGGCAGGGCAATCATGACCGTATTCCTGAATTTTTATCTGAGCCTGAATGAGCTGCTCCTTATCCATGGAATCCACATTTTCCGTAATAGAATCCAGATCCGCAGTTATAAGCTCCCTTACCCGCTCTCTGATCCTTTCGATATATACGGACGCCTTTTCCTCGGAATAATTTCCGAGAGAAAGCTCGTTGCGTACAGCCTCAGCTCTTTCAAAATCGTATTCGTCGATATTTCCGACGATCCTTTCGATCCTTTCAGTCTCGATAGCGTCCTCTCTGCGATCCGCCGCTTCAATGCTGCGTGCATAAAGCTCCTCGCCGATCTCTCCGCGCTTTTCCTCAGCATTCATGCGGAATTCAGCGACCTGCTCCGCAGACATCTCAGCCGTGCTGTCAATGACTCTCTTATATTCGGCGATCTTTGCCGAAGCAATATGCTCGTCGATAGCAGCCGCATATTTTTCTGAAACAGCAGCATATTTTTCATTGCTCAGGATATTTTCTTTAAGCTCTTCAAGCTCAGGAATATCCTTTCCGTCCAGATCGCCGCAGAACTCGTCGATCTCAGCTGTCAGGAGCTCCAGCTCGCGCTCCTCTATCTTACGGAAGTATACGTCCGTGAATTCCTTGTCATAGCTCTCATCGGAAAGCTTTACCTTAAGCTCGTCAAGCTCGGACTGCTCCATAGAGAAGATATATTTGCAAAGCTCTGCAAGCTCGGAATTCTTGAGCTCCACGAGTCTCTGAGCGATCCTGTCGATATATTTTCCCTTGAGCTGGGGATCGAAGTCCTTATCGGAATTTACAATATCCTCCTTGAGCTTGTCAAGCTCCTCCTGATCCATGGAATCTATTCCGGCACACATCTCTTCAAGCTCTTCATTGAGAAGATCCTTTTCGCGCTGCTCTACCTTAGCGATATACGGCTCAACTATCTCATCGCTGAATCTGCCGTATTCTATAGCATGTTTCATAGCTTCGAGCTGCTCTGCGGAAGCGAATTCCACACCGTCAAATACCTTGGCGGCTTCGTTTGCTTCGTAATTATTGAGCGCGTCCGTAAGAGTCTTGATCGGAGCATATGTAAGGTGTCCCGGATATTTGTCGCCGGAAAGCGTCCGGATAAGCTCTTCGAGCTGTTCTCTTCCGAGATCCTGATAGTTTTTCATAAGACCGTCGATCTCATTGCGGATATTTGTCTCGCCTATTTCAAATACCTTTGTACGGTAATGATCGGCAATAGCATTGTCGTATCTTCCCGAAGCAAGCTTATCAAGCACTGCTTCGAGCTGCTCCTGAGTAAGCTTTTCAGGATCTTCGAGCATTGAATCCAGCTCATTTTTTTGAGCCGCATCGGAAGCGTCCTTGATCCTTGACATAAAAGGCTTTAAAACAGCCTCTGGATAATCGTATTCGGAAATTTCCTGCTTAAGGGCAGCAATTTCTCCCAGAGTCATTATAGGCAGGCTGAGACAGCACTGCTCCAAGGACGATGTCTGCACCACATTGAGCGCAAGATTTACCTTTACAAGATATTTTGCCTTGGTATCCTCATCGAGAGTTGTATTCTGGATATTTTCCAGCAGGAAGTTGAGCTCTGTTTCGTTCAGTGCGGAAAGGTTCCTGCACAGATCGCGTAAATATACCTCATTCTTTACCGCAAGCTTCATTTCCTCCGGAGTATCAAAAAGTGTTCCGTTGAACGTGCGGCGTTCCTTATCGAGCCTGTCTATATGCTCGTTCAGCTCGTCTATGTATCCCTGACTGGAGAACCCATACTTTGCGCTTACCCGTTCGAGCTGTTCTTTAAGTATGCAGGACTGTTCATATCCCGCGCAGAAATGTCCTTGCTCATCGAAGCTTTCGTCAAGGATATAGTCACCGAGGACGATATTCTGTATTTCCTCCTCGTCCACCGGAGCAAGCTGCCAGAAATCAGCTATTGCTTTAAGGTATTCAGTCTCCTCCGGATATTTCTTTGCAGCATACCAGAATATGCGGTAATCGGCGGGCTTATGAGCGGCAAGCTCCTCTATAAGGAACTTTTCCTCCTCGTCGCTGTAGCTGTTCTGCTCGAGTCTGCGTATGCCGTTTTTATAGAAGCTGAGATCGTCTGTGGAAAAGCTGACGTCCTCCTCCTTGCTTTCCTCCTCCTTATATTCGGCGGAAACGGCGTCTGCAAACGCAAGCTTTATGCAGTCAATATCAGTATTTCCGCAGGTGCTTCCGAGTCCGGCAAGTCTTTGAGCCTGATCCTCGCCGTTTATTATGGGAGCGTAGTATTTCTGAGCGAATTCATCTTTTGAAAGATCCACACCGTTCTTTCTGAGAGCTTCCGCGGTAAGATCAAGGATAAAATCAAGCTCTGAGAAGCTGTATCCGATAATTCCGAGTACTTCGGCATTATTCCTGAAAATAGCCATCATCTTGTCTATTTCCGAGAAATAGGATTCTATAGCGATAGATCTTGTAGTCCTTGCATCTATTGCCACAGTATCTCCGAAAAGGGTAAAGTTAATAGTCTTAGCGCCCGAAAGATCCGGCAGTATAGCCGAACACTCGCTGCGGTATTCCTTGAATCTTTTTTCCGCATATTCGGCATCTATGTGAACTATCCTGCTGACAGCCGACGGCTTCCAGAAAAATTCGTTATTATATTTTTTGAAATGCAGCACGCTGTTTGTGAGCGGGGTAACGGGAGCATATCTTTTTCCTTTTTCGCGCATATACTGTTCGCTGACGATTATGGTATCGTTCTTGCCGTTTATCATCCATTCCTCCGACACGAACGCATTTTCCGCCAGAAGATCCGAAATATAGATAAAGCCGTTTTGCTCAGCTATGCTGCGGGCCTCCATAAGGTTGAAAGCAGACCAGCTCTCGCCGTCCTCAGACATAATAAGCATATCGGACATACGGCAGATGCAAAGGGCGTTGCTGTGCGCCTCCTCATCGCTGCACACGGAAATAAGCTCTCCCTTTACAAGAGGGTGAGCCACGAGCCTTGCCTCTCCGGACAGAAATTTTTCCTCAAATTTCTGAGGAAAGGACAGGCAATTTTCCTTAAAGTCATCATACAGCTTAGTTATTTCCAATGATACTACCCCCGATCATAAATATACAATATAATCATACCAATTTTTCGCATAAATGTCAAGGACATTTGCGCACTTTTTACATTTTATAAAAGATTATATCTCATTATTACAGCACTTTGACGGAAGCTATAATACGGAACGTCTGCTTTCCGGCAAGCTGAATGACCCGTCCACCGTAAAATGGACGGGTCAGGCTCGTTACCGTTTACGATCCGTGCGTATAAGCACGGGCGAATTTGTCAGGTCAGCTCTATTTCGGAAGCGTCTCCGACCTCATAATCGAGTTCATTTGTAAAGTCGAAAATATCCTCGTCGTTTTCGTCCTCAGCCTCTTTGTCAAAATATCCGAGCTCTCCCATATCAAGAGAGGAGGTGTCTATCTCCTCGCTGCCCTGTATAGGTTTGCGGTTAGCAGCCACGCTCTGCTCCTGCTCGTAAAGAGCATTTTCCGTATCAAGTGAATCCGTTTCTATCTCCTCGCTGCCCTGTATAGGCTTGCGGTTGGCAGCCACGCTCTGTTCCTGCTCGTAAAGAGCTTTTTCCGTATCGAGAGAATCCGTTTCTATCTCCTCGCTGCCCTGTACAGGCTTACGATTAGCAGCCACGCTCTGCTCCTGCTCGTAAAGAGCTTTTTCCGTATCGAGAGAATCCGTTTCTATCTCCTCGCTGCCCTGTATAGGCTTGCGGTTGGCAGCCACGCTCTGCTCCTGCTCGTAAAGAGCCTTTTCCGTGTCGAGAGAATCGGTATTTATTTCATTGGAATGATCCTCCGCAGGTGCGGCAGTCTTTTCAGCCGCGTGCGGCTCTGGAGCCTTTGGAGCCTTAGGCGCATCGGAGGTCTTTGGCTTTCTTTCCGGTCTTGCAAAGAATTCGTCCGGCTGCACCGGTTGAGGAATATCCTGAACGTTATAGGACGGCGCATACTGAGATTCCGCAAAGCCGTTCTGAACGCTGCCGCTCTGCGCTCCCTCCATTCCTGAGTCATCATTATTTACCTGCCGGAAGCCGTCAAATTGCTGCATTTCCTGAGTGCTGTCGTTCTTGGTCTTATTCTTGTGTATAAATATGGCTGCAACAACTATCAGTATGCCGATAAAAAGAAGTCCTACCGCAAGGCTGATATATGCGCTGTTACTATTGTAAAGAACAAGATCGTACGGGATAATATGAGCCTCAGCCTCAGCACGTCCCCCTTCAAAATATTCCACATCCTCGAACCATTCGAGAAGATAGCCTTTCAGCTCATCATCAAGAGGTTCAGCCTTGGCAACAAAAGCCATTTCGGGGAATTCAGCGTCTTCATTCCCGTCCAGATATTCATATGTAGCGTCACAGATCCTGTACATAATGTCTCTGTCCGCTTCCTTGGATACAGACACCGAAACGAACATATCCCTTGCAAGATCCTCATCGTTCACCAGCGGCATTATGAAATATTCCCTTGACGTATAGGAAGATGTTTCTATTCCCATAGTGGTATTTGTAGTAGTTTCGCCGGCATAGCAATCATATATATTTGCAATATATCCCGCAACAATATCCCCTTTTTTTATATCCGCTATGCTTTCAGAGTTGAAATCCTTAATGTTTCCGGACAGCTTTATAATATCCGAAAGACCGTCTGCGGTGAATTTTACGCCAAAAATAAGCAGCAGCGCAGCCAAGCATATTATCCTTAATTTTCTCATTATATTGACCCCTTTCAAACTTGCCGTGAAAAGCCGATCGGATCCTCCGGAACGTCCTGCAAAGCAGCCCGCCGATCGGTATATTTTTCGTTAAAATATTTACAGGCACTTTTTACATTTTATCACAAAATCCCTGCTCTGTCAATAATTTTTAAAAAATTCTGAACAAATCTTTAAGCCTCGCCCTTGAATCCCTGATAAAAATGTGTTATACTTTTACTGTATTTCAAAGCTTGTCCTTATAGGGATATTCAGGCATTTTCCGTAAAAACGAATTTTTAACGAAAGGATATTCCCGCTATGAATGAAAGACTTCCCTACCTGAGAGAAAAAACATCAAAGCTGACGCTTTCTCCGGGAGTATACAGAATGAGAGACAAAAATAACGAAATTATATACATCGGAAAAGCAAAAAATCTCAGGAACCGCGTCACAAGCTATTTCCGTGAAAATCCGGATCATACCCCCAAGGTCGCGAAAATGGTATCTCATGTGTATGATTATGATTTCATCGTCACCGACAGCGAATATGAAGCTCTCGTGCTGGAATGTTCCATGATAAAGCAGCATATGCCGAAATACAATATCCTGCTAAAGGACGACAAGGGCTACAGCTTCATAAAAATTTCCGATGAGGAATTCCCGCGCATTACAGCCGAAATGCAGAAAACCGGAAATGGAAAATTCCTCGGTCCGTACACAAGCACCTTTGTGACCAAACAGACCGTGGAGGAGGTAAACAAGGTATTTTCACTTCCCACGTGCAGGAGGAGATTTCCTGCTGATTTCGGGAAATACCGTCCCTGTCTGAACTTCCACATAAAGCAGTGCATGGGCGTATGTCAGGGCAATATCTCCGCCGATGAGTACAGACATATCATCGAAAATGCCGAAATATATATCCGCAACGGCTCCGAAGCGTCCGTTGAAACTCTTACCGAGCAGATGAACGCCGCCGCCGAAGATCTGGATTTTGAGCTTGCCGCCAAGCTCCGCGACAGGATCTCAGCAATAAAGCGAGCCGCTGACGATCAGAAGATAATCAACGAGGATATGCGCGACACCGACATTATCGCCATGGCGCAGAACGGTGAATTCTCCTGTATAGCCGTGCTCATGTACCGCCGCGGACGTCTTTTTGACCGCATGGAATTCGATCTCGGCACTCCGGACAGCGAGGAAAGTATGCTTGAGGATTTCATTCTCCAGTATTATTCCGACGGAGAAAGGATCCCCCGCGAGATAATCACCGATGAGGAGCTTCCGGATCATGATATGGTGGAACGTATGCTCCGTGAAAGGCGCGGTTCAGCCGTTGATCTTTCCTCCAAAAAGCGCGGAAAGGGCTTGCGGCTGATAATGATGGCAAAAGCCAACGCTGAGGACAGCCTTGCTATAAAGGTCGGCAGAACGGGCAAGGAAATTGCCGCTCTTGAAGCTCTCGGAAAGCTTCTGGGACTTGCAGGTCCTCCGCTTTATATCGAAGCCTACGATATTTCCAACCTTGGCAGCTCCTCAATGGTCGCCGGAATGGTAGTTTTTGAAAACGGCAGACCGTTAAAAAAAGCATACAAGCGTTTTTCAATAAAAGAAACCAAAATACAGAACGATTACGCCAGCATGAGAGAGGTCCTTGAAAGGCGTTTCCGAAGATATAAGGACGATAACGAGACTGACGAGGGCTTTGCTCGTATCCCCGATCTTATCCTGCTTGACGGAGGAAAGGGGCAGGTAAACGCCGTTGAGCCTATTCTCCGTGAAATGGGTATTGACGTTCCTATCTTCGGAATGGTCAAGGACGGCAATCACCGCACAAGAGCGATCGCCACCTCAGGCTCGGAAATAGCCATTTCCGGAACAAGATCGGCGTTCATGCTCGTCACAAGGATACAGGACGAGGTACACCGTTTTTCAATATCCTATCAAAGAAGCAAGCACGGCAAGGGAGCTGTAGGCTCCGGACTTACAAAAATAAAGGGCATAGGTGAAAAAAAGGCTCAGAAGCTTTTTATGACTTTTAAAACGAGAGAGGAATTCCGCAAGGCGTCTCCGGAGGAGATAGCCAAAGCGGCGGGAATAAGTCTTTCTCTTGCGGAACAGGTAGCGGAATATGTTCATAACGAGCTTTGACGCGCAAAATTGTTAATTACGCATTACTTTTTCGACAAACTGAGCCCTCCGGTTCATATTCCGGAGGGCTCTATCCGTTCCTCTTCATTTTCAAGAACATATCCTATGACCTTGCTGTAAAAACCGGCAGGATCAAGCATTATCTTCTCTTTTATAAGCTTCGCCTGATCCTCGTCAGGAGTGTACAGCGAAAGCCTCAT
>CANQZS010000075.1 GCA_947628385.1 uncultured Clostridia bacterium
ACCCGCGCCGAGCATCATCTCGCCGTTTGAATACTTCTCGGCAAGAGCCGCGATAACCTTGTCCGCGCCGGGAACTGTGAACGTAAGCTCGATACCCGTGCAGCCGCCCGCGAGACACGCATCCGAAATCTTGATAGCTTCTTCCGCGCTGTTAGCTCTTACAACGGCAACAAGACCGCAGTCCGTAAGCTGCTTTAAAACATCTTCCTTTAACATTTGTAATTTTCCTCCTTATTATTGATTTTTTATATTATAATTTTTTTGACTTGTGAACCCGCATAAATACTATGTTTTTTCGTTTGGTATAAGGGTGGCAAATCATACAATAATCGTTTTACCCTTGTTTTACCCTAATTTTATGTTCAGGTCTGTACCAAACATTTCAGTGACAGCATTCATTTTATCTTGCTGTGAAGTATGAGCGTATACACGGCTTATCATGGTATAATTACTATGCCCTAATAAAGTTTTTAATACTTCCATCGGTACGTTATTTCGTATTGCGTTCGTTGTGAACGTGTGTCTGAAATAGTGAGCCGAAAAATGCGGTATATCCACGTTGTATCTTTGTTTCAGATAACGTAATATACCATTTATTACACCGTCATAGTAATCTGCGGTATATATACAATCCTTTTTATAATTATAGAATACAAAATCATCGTTGCTTAATATCGTATTGAATTGTTTCGCTATAAGCAGTAATTTCTTCTTCCATGATTGTAATTCGGACTGTATTTCAGGTAAGATAGGAAGGGTACGAATAGAAGTTTTGGTCTTTGGTTCATTTGAAGTTTTTACCCAGCCGTTACCATCTTTATATTTTGTTGTTGTCCTGCTAATTGTCACATAAGAGTAATCTTCAGTAAAATCACTCCATTTTAACCCCAATATCTCGCCTATTCTTGCACCTGTTGTTAACAATAGTTGAAATAGCAATAAGTCATCCGGTCTTTTTTCTTTAATTCCTATCATAAACCAAGATATTTCATCATCAGTCAGTTCCCGTTTTGAAGAATTTTCTTTTCTTCCTTTTATTGGAGGAATACTTGCTACGGGGTTAGATATAATCAAATTTTTTTCGACAGCCTTCTCGAATATAGACTTCAAATTTGAACGTACTAATTTGACTGTGCCGGTGGTATAAGCTTCTGCTATTTGGTTAAGCATGTTCTTTATATCCATATCCGATATGTCCTGTAATTCTTTATATCCTAAATACGGCTGAATAGAATGAGTATACCGTTCTCGTAATATACGTAGACTTTGTGGTCTGATTACGCCTTCCTTATACAGCTTGATATAGCTCTCGAACCACATATCAAGCGTTATATCATTATGCCCGACGAAATTGCCATTATCTTTTTCTATTGTTTTCTGTGTCAGTTGCTTTCGCACTTCCTCTTTTGTCTTTCCATAGATGCTGCATTGTTTCTTTGTTGTAGTGTCGTAATATCGACCTTCCCAGTATACACTCCCTTTCTTTGTCGTTCGTTTTCGGATTGTTCCTTCTCCATTGGCTCGTTTTGCCATTTTAATTCCTCCTCCTAATTAAAAAGCAAAACCCGCCATTACTGATTTTTTTTGCGGGTACATTATACCACAAAAATTTCTATTAGTCAATAACAACGGGATTTCTTTTTAATTTTAATATACATTCTCTTTATTCCCGCCGTCTGGCTAAGTATTTATCCAGTGATGGTTTATGTATTCTCACGCATCGTCCTATACGCTGCACACCGTCAAAGTTCTTGCTATTGATAAGCCTGTCTACACTGCGCTCGCTTATCTTCAGGTACGCTGCCGCTTCCTTGCGCGTTATATACTCATCACCGGCTGTTTCTATGTCTGTCATAACCCTTACTCCTTTTGTTCAAAAGCGCCGAAATGTAACCGCTGTCCCAGATAGAACAGGAACGCGAACCGCCAATCGTCGATTCTTACCCGCTTTAGGCTGTTCTTCCGTGATTGGTAATAGAGTCCGTTCTTCAGATTTACTGTGTCATACATGACATTGTACATCTCGTACAAGTCTGACATATACACAGTAGGCACGTTTTTGAGGTTTCGGCGTATTTCCTCTATTGTTCCTGACATATTGCTCTTGCCATAGGTAATAACAAGGTTCAGTTCCGGGTAGTATACCGCGTCACCTATATCCTTGCCGGAATAGAACCGCCTGCCCTTCTTTTCTGCTGTTTTGGTAGCTGTCGGCAAGGCGATTATGTCTACATTGTCTTTTTCTTTTATACGTCGGGTAATCGTTGTCGGACCGTCAGGCAGTACGCTTAACCTGTATGAAAAGTCATACACGCCCACACGGTTATCCGTGTGCCCATCTTCAAAGACATTTCGGATATATTTATAGTTCTCGACCAAATCAGTCAGGATAGCCTTTATAGCTGACACATAAAATTCACGGTTCAGTCTTTTCGAGAGTTTAGACTCATTAAGATGATAATTTACCGCCGCATTGAAGCAGTCCGCGTTATATTCCTTATCCGTAATAAGCCAAAAGATACAGTTTTGGCTCATTTCCTTATACATATTTTCCGGTGTCTGGTACAGTATATCGCCGTATCTTGCCTTTGTCATAAAGCTTAACGGGACTTTTCTGTATAGCCTTTTCATTTCCTGTTCGTCAATTTCAATACCATGTTTTGCAAACGCCTGTTCCATTATACGCAGCACGTTTAACCGACTGCCGCCCGAAAAAAAGTTATCTTCTCCGACAATATCCAACAAAAACATTATCGCTTTTACCCAATCCCCTGCATCACAAGCATCGTGAAAGAGCCGTAAATAATAGATATTGGTACAGTGATTGACGTTGACAATCTTTGTTATGTACCGTACCGGCTTTAACAGCATATATACAATCATAAGCCGTTTTTTTGCGGTCTCGCTGTCTGTTATGCCTTTGTTAAGACCGCATATACGCGCAATTATTGAAATCGCCGGCAGAAATGCCTCACGATGAAATTCGTAATTGGTTAGACGATATAACAATGTCTTTCTGTCATTTTCAATCCAATTATGCCAGTATTGGAGACAATCATACCTGTCGTCTCGGATATGCTCATGCTCAAATATATTTATAAGCTCCTCATTCTCCTGCTTGCTCAATCCCTGTATATACAGATTTTCAGGATATTTTGTATTTTTCTTCATTTTTCGGTCGTCCTCTCTTTCCTTTTCCCGCTTGTTTCTTTGTTTTTTTCTGCCCGTCTTCCTGACGCAGCTTATTTAACACAACCGAACCGGGCAAGTCTGTCAGAACCTCAAACCACTTACCCAAGAAGAACCGCTCGCACTCTTTTACTACGCCTATTCTTCCGCTCCGTGATGCACGGCGGTAATCTTTAACCGCCTGTAAGATTACGGCGCACGCTAACCGTTCGTAGTTGTCCATTGTCTCAACAGCTGCGGCATCGTCAATATTGAACATAGACGGCGGTTGCGCCCGTGTATATGCTATAGCCATAACTCTCCCCTTTTATCCTTTTACATAGCTCATATAACCTATTTTTATAAACACGCCTGCTTGCGAGAGCGCAGCCTCGGTATATCAATCGTGTTTATGGGTGCTTCTTTTTCCGTCTCATCCTGTAACAGGTCGAGGAAGTTGTCGCCGGGTATATTACTCAGTAACCTAAACCATTTGCTTTTGAAGAACTGTATGCAGTCTCTTTTAAGTCGGAAGTCATTGTTCTTTATCGCCATATGGTAGTCTTTAACTGCTCTCAGAATAATTCCGAACGACAACCTTTCATACTCGTTCCTTGCCTGTGCGTAAACCGCACTTTCCATAGCTTCATAACTCTTTGTGTTTGCCATTTCAATTACTCCCTTTCTTTTTTTGACATATGTGTTTATGGGTATATAGGAAAAACATCTTTGCCCTTCCAAATATAAAGATGAAAAAAATGCTTCTTTTTTTGAAAAAATATATACAAAATTTCAATACCTTTTTTGTATATATTTACCTGCCGCATAAACACAAGAACCGTTGCAAGCCGGTCTTGACCGCAACGGTTCATATATGTCATGATAAAAGGGTTTAATACTGCTTATCGTAGTTTTGGAGAAGCAGGTCATAGTCGGAGAAAGAGACAGTGCCGTCACCGTTCAAGTCATTTTTATTAAACTCAACCCCGAACAGTTCTTTTGGTTTCTGCAGATTGAAGAACCTCATAAACTCTGCCCTGTCCGAAAAAGTTACCAAGCCGTCGTCGTTTATATCCCCGGCAATTAACTCTATCGCTTGCTTTTCCTTACCTTCGCCTTTTGCGGCGGTATTAAAGTTCAGTTCATTTTCCGTCTCAGGCGCGGTGAAGCTTACGTCTATGTAGTCGATATGTGAGAGTTTGGATAGGCGTATGGTATATTCCTTACCCCTATCGAGAGGGATTGAAAACGCCCATTCGGTATATCCCAACATTGTATGCGAGGTAATGCCGTATAACATATTGCCTTCTTCGTCTGCGTCCGTGGATTTCACGGTCTTAACCAAAGCCTCGCTGCCGTCCTGTTCACTGTATATATCCATAATGAACGGCTGATTGGGGTTCCAACCCGCCACAACGCCTGTTAGGTTAAACTGTTCTGTCGGTTCTTCGGGTTCCGGTGGCGGTGTCGGTTTTGCGGGGATATGCTCTGTATCGATCGATACTTGCACATTTAACGGTGTATCGTCGAAATATTCGAGCTTATCACTGTTTACATACACATAATGCGCGTCCGACTCTACCCGTAACAGGTTTGACAATTCTTCCCCACTGAGTTTTAAGAACGTCTCGGTATCGGTGACCTTAAAGCTCATTGTGACGACCTGTATATTGCTGTCCGGTATATTCAGTGCTGTTAGCTTCTTGTATTCCGGCGCAAACGCGTCTACCTTTGTAATATACCCCAGTTTAGTCAGGTTCGGATTGGGTACAAGATTGACCTCTACCAAATTTGACAGTATTTGTGACAATTTAAGCTCAAACACATGGTCTGCTTTTGACTTTTCAAGAACCGCTTCAAACGGTGCCGTATTCTCTGACATCATGAGTGCCGCTTCACGGGTAGGGGTATTGGTAGCAAACTCCGAAGGTGTCAAATACCTATTATCATATTTCAGTTCAAAGTCCACACCCGTAGCCTGTATATCCGACAGGGAGACATCCGCAAACGCCTGTAAGCTGCCGTCATCGGCGTACTGAAGCCGTAAGCCTTGAACCGAAACCATGCCTGTCTCGTCTGCGTATACACTGATACTCAATATATTAAACAGCAGAGCTGCAAGCATACCAATTGTAATGATTGTACGTTTCATGATACATTTACCTGCCTTTCTGTTCACCTTACCGTTTTTACTGTACACATCACGCTGCGGGGAATACATATACCGCTCCGTAATTGCTCTTTAACAGGTCCAAATCGACCATATTAACCGAGCCGTCACCGTTTATATCAGCGCGTTGGAAGCCTTCGTCCTCTGCGTCCCACGGTATGGAACGGTTAAAGTAATGTTCCATATATGCGCGGTCGATAAGGTAAATCATCTCATCGCCGTTGACGTCGCCTACGAACATTCTTAACGGCGTATTGGGTTCTTTGGGATACTCGGGGTTAGAGATACTAACCTCTTTAGTCAGTGTATCGGGATGGTTGACCGGTATGGATGAATATGTCAAGTGCGACATCTTGCTTATTACGAGCCTGTAATCGTATTTATTGGATACCGGTACACTGAACGTCCAAGAACATTGTCCGTCATACGAAGTCTGTTCCATAGCTGAACCGTAGAGCGGGTTACCGTCCTCGTCAGTGTCATCGGACTTAAACGTATACACCGGTGTTGGCATTTGTATAGGCAGCGCACCGAGAGTACCTGCGTTTTTAGCCTCTTCCAACGCGGCATAAGCCGTTTCTATCTCGTCTGTACGGTAGAACTCCAACACAAACGGCTGATTGGGGTTCCAACCTGTTACCGTGCCTGTCACTGCGTATGTATCTGACAGCTCTGACAGGTCAAGAACAAGGTCAACAGCGACGTTCATTGTGCCGTACTGTTCGAGCTTTTCATCGGTCACATAGATGGAGTTTGCCGGAGAAACCACGTTCAGGACTTCTTTAAGCCTTGTTTCGTCCAGTTTAAGAAACTCTTCGGGGTTGGTTATCTTGAAACTGAGGGATATAAGGCGCAGCGGTTCATCATCGACGCTGATTGCCTTAATCGTCTTGGAGACCGGTAAAAACACGTGTGTATCCGATATATACCCGTTCGCCTTCAATTTCGCATCCGGTGATATAACAATGTTGGTAGAGTCTGCCAGTACCCGTGACAACCTAAGGTCAAATACATGTTCCGCATCCGTGTCCGATATATTCTCTATGAACGGCGTGGAATACTCCTGACTTATCGAGTAAATATCCTGTGTCGGTTCATTGGTTCTGTAGTCTGACGGAACGAGATAGTTTTTGTCATAGTCCAGCGTAAGGTCAAAGCCTGTGATATTGGCATCCGCGAGGCTTATATCCACAAACCCCTGCATATCGCCTTTACTGTCGTATTTCAGCGTGATGCCCTTAACGGATACCGTACCTGTCCCGGCAGCGTATGCACTGACAGAACATAGACCGAACAGCAGCGTCAATATAACGCCCGTTATGAAAATACAACGTTTCATAAGTATTACTCCTGCCTTTCTGTATATATTTTCTTGATAGGGTTTTCCCCTTCTAAAAATATAGATGTGAAAAAATACCTCTTTTTTTTTGAAAAAATTATACACAAAATTTACATAATTTTCTCTGACCGTTATTATGTAAATTGTCCTGTGCGCACATATCCGTTACTTCATCGTAACCTCGTTTATACCTTTGAGCTTAATACTCATGCTGCCGTCGTCCTCATGCATAAACTCTATTCTATCTCTAAGCTGATGCGGAAACCTTATCTCGTACCCGTTATCGGTAACGACTTTGACCTTCTCGTTCAGCTTCTTAACGGTGTACGCGTCCAAAGGCAGTTTATCACTGTCGCTTGCTATCAAACCCCGTTCCTTTGCCATGTCAAGGAACTGTTTCTTTTCGCCGTATGTCTTGAAGATATTACTTGCCACTGTTTCGAGGTCGTATGTCTTTACCGGTTCATTCACCTGTTCGCTTACAAGCTCCGTCAAGGTCTCTTTGAAATCGACTGTGCTTTCAAACGCGTCATTTGACACGCTCTTTATGAGCTTTTTTATCTCGGTATCGGCTTGCTTGCTCGACATAGTGACCGGTTCGCATTCCAGAACCACATCACGCATAAGGTCTACTCTCTCACCGTCTACCTTATACATCTTGCCCGCATAACCTATTTCAAGGCTTTTCAGATTGATAATGGCAAACTCGTTCACCGTCTGTGTACTCTTTGGCAGTATTGACGATGTGCAATACTCGATTGACGTGTTTACGCTCTCACCGTCCTTTGACAGCGTAAGGGCGTGTCTGAACCCGTCCTTATTATCCAGTTTCAGCACCACAATATACCTGTCGGCTTCGCCGTTCATAGTTATCTCGGCGATAAGCACATCGGTGTCGTGCTGCTTATCACTGCTTTCGACACCGCTGTATATCCGTTCCGCTATCTGTTTTGACATCTCGGCAAACTGCGTCTTGTTCAACGCATACTCCTTTACAATACCCTGGCAGCCGCTATTGCTTCTGAACTGTCCTTTTATCTTTGCGGGACTGTCCATCGCTTTCGGTACCAAGTCACGGACATACTCCGGTATATTCGGTTCTGTAAGGTCAAGCTCCGTGTTTGACATGAACTTCTCGCCCGATGTCACGCAGCATACGTGTAAAATCGCTTTATTAACGCTTATAATCATAACTCATTCTCCTTCTGTAGGTATCGGTATAGGCATAGTTAATGGTTTGGGACTGCTTAAATTACTCCAAAGCACAACCCTATTCGTGTCAGCGCTTAATCTATGCTTTATAGTACCTGTCTGTAATATTAGTTTGTCTACCTTAACCTTCTTTAGCCGCCCCTGTTCATCATACTGTGCTTCTATGATTACTGCCGGACCGGAGCCTGACGAGGATATAACCACTTGCCCCGGCTCATACGTCATGGTGACATCTTCCGGTGACGGGTTTGAGGATGGTATTGTCTGCTTTTCTATCTCAAACGGAATTGTTGTCTTGCCAGTATACTTGCCTGTGAATGTCACATCAAGATACGCCATGCCCTCGTTCGTGTTATC
>CANQZS010000076.1 GCA_947628385.1 uncultured Clostridia bacterium
GAGGACATCGAGGGCGAAGCTCTCTCAACACTCATTGTAAACAAGCTCCGCGGAACATTCACCTGCGTTGCTGTAAAGGCTCCCGGATTCGGTGACAGGCGCAAGGAAATGCTTCAGGATATTGCTATCCTCACAGGCGGTCAGGTGATCTCCGAAGAGGTAGGTCTTGAGCTCAAGGATACCGAAGTCGCACAGCTCGGACGCGCTAAGCAGGTCAAGGTAACAAAGGAAAATACTATTATAGTTGACGGTGCCGGCGATAAGAAAGCTATCAAGGATCGTATCGGTCAGATCAAGACTCAGATCGAATCCACGACTTCCGATTTTGACAAGGAAAAGCTGCAGGAAAGACTTGCAAAGCTCAGCGGCGGCGTAGCCGTTATCAAGGTAGGCGCAGCAACAGAGATCGAAATGAAAGAAAAGAAGCTCCGCATCGAGGACGCTCTTGCAGCTACCAAGGCTGCTGTTGAGGAGGGCATAGTTGCAGGCGGCGGAACCGCATATGTAAATGCAATGCCTGCGGTCTCCAAGCTTACATCTACGCTTTCCGGAGATGAAAAGACAGGTGCGTCCATAGTGCTCAAGGCGCTTGAAGAGCCTATCCGTCAGATAGCTGCAAACGCAGGTCTTGAGGGAAGCGTTATCCTTGACAAGATCGTTCGTTCCAGAAAGGTCGGCTACGGCTTTGACGCATATAATGAAGTTTTCGGCGATATGATACCTGCCGGGATCGTTGATCCTACAAAGGTAACACGTTCCGCGCTCCAGAATGCCGCGTCGGTAGCGGCAATGGTACTCACCACAGAGAGTCTTGTTGCCGACATCAAGGAAGAGACTCCGGCGGCGCCCGCAATGCCCGCAGGCGGAATGTATTGATCTTGATCTATACGAATAAAAACGATGAGAGGGAGCTTGAAAAGCTCCCTCAATTTTTATAAAAAAGCTTGGATCCTACGCTGTTCCGATACGGGAAGCAAAGGGTCGTTTTTTCTGTTTTAAAAAATATCCAAAAAATTTTTCAATGAAGTGTAAGATTTTGCCGGCATATCCCGACTTATATTTATGAAACGTTTCAATGAAAGGACTGAACATATGACGGACAACGAATTGCTGCTTCTCCTGAAAGCCGACCCCAAAAACGGATTGACGGAGGTCGTCATGCAGTACAATACATATGTTATGAAAATTGCATATCTGCGGTTGAGCGGCGCCTGCACCATTGAGGATATTGAGGAAGCCGTCAGCGATATTTTTTTGAAATTTTTCCGGTTCGGCTGTAAAAATAATTTCGAGATCTCATCGGTAAAGGCTGTGCTTTCGGTGATCGCCGCAAGGCACTGCATAGACGTGTTCCGAAAAAAGGCTCAGAAAATAAAAGCTGTTCCGATCGAAGAGCTTCCCGATGAAATAGGCGTATATGAAAAATATCCGTCAGACAGCGCAGTTACCGATATTCTGAAAAATTTAAATGATACCGACCGCAGGATAATTGTTCGCAGATATTTTTTCGGGCAAAAAAGCAAGGAGATCGCAAAAGACCTGAATATGAAAACGTCCGCTGTTGACACCCGCATCTCGAGGGCGCTTGTCAAGCTCAGAAAAATTATGGAGGAGGATGACCGATGAACAAAACCAAAAACACGGGAACGGGATTTGAAAATTTGCCGTATATGCTTACTTCCGACGACTCGGACATAATTGATGACGCATTTCCGGAAAAAATAAAAAAATTCTCCGTTCCTGCCGGCTCGGAAGATCGTATCCTCCGCAGTGTTATGAGAAAGGCAGGATACGAAATGAACGAACCTATCAGCAAAAAAAGAACGATAAGAAAAATAAGCAAGCCAGTTATTCTCATTGCCGCAGCTGTTATTTTATTGACGGCTGCAATATCGGCAGCAGCATACGGTATGCGGAAGTCCAAAGAGGAAAATATTGAAGATGAGCTCGGAACGGAAGCCGTCAGAATACTTGCGGATAACAATATTGACAATGCACAGTCAGCGGAAAATCCCCATTTCAGGATTTATCTTGACACTCTTATTTCCGACGGAAATTTTGCAAAAATGGTTTTTGCAAGTGAAGCGCTTGATGATGCCGCAGATCAATGCTTAGTAAACGATGAGTATTCTATGTGCTATCCCGAACCGTCATTTTGTTATGCCGACACGGGAGATCCGATACCTACATCAGGTTCACATTCGCAAGTAGAACATATGAATGATGATGAACATTGTTTGTACTATACATATAATCTGCCGCTATATTTCATTGACAAATCACGTGAAATAAAAATTTCGTTTGATACAAAGTATGACAAGGAATTTAATGAGACGAATTACAACCTTGCGGAAAATGTTGAAATAACAGTGGATCTCAGTCCGAATGTGGAGAGGAAAATTTTTGTAGATGAAAACGGTACGGAATTTGTTCTTTCGCCTCTCGGATTCAGCACATTTGCTCCTATGGATAAATTGGAATACCTTTTAAACAGAAAACGCACATTCGAATATGTAGCTTTGATCGGCAGTGACGGTACTGAATATCCTAATGACCGTTACGAATATGTTTTATGTCCTCCGTCAAGTCCGGGATCGAAAAAAGAATATTTAGATCAGTTTGGCATTGACGGTCCATACGATATAGGACAATATCAAATTAGTTTTGTTGATCTGTTTGACGTTGAAAATTATGTAGGAATAAAGATCGACGATAATTACATTATGGAGCGACCGGAATAATGTTTCACGCCGTTTAAAAATTCAAACAAAAAATATCCGTCGGTTTTATCGGCGGATATTTTTCATGTCCCAAAGACACGATTTGACAGACAGATATTTTTATAGTATAATCATTTAAAAAGATAATTTTTATAATACATGGATAATGACTCAGCATAAGGAGAAAAATAAATGAGTTATGCAAATTCTTTGATGTCGTATCGCCCGATAACGTCTACGCCGTTTTTAAACAGCGGGAGCTATTGTGAAACGGCTCCGTGCCAAGCATTAAAACCATATATCTGCTGCTTCTGGGGAAACGAATATCCGCAGTCAGCTCTGCTCGGAGCGGCGGAACGTCTTGTTATCCCCGACACCTGCATGGATATTATTATCAGGGTGAATTATCCGGATAACACGCTTAATGCCGGATTCTGCACCATGGACGAAAAAAGCTATATTTCCGATAAAATAAAAAGCGGAACTGCCGTATCTTCGTTCGGTATACGATTTTTCTGCTGGAGCGCGGCACTGTTCAGTACGGAAAGCTTCCGCGGCACAAAAAACAAGGTTTATTTTCCCGATGATATTTTCCATGGGATAACCAAAGAGCTGACCGAGATAGTTCTGCGCTTTGATACTCTGTCCGAAAGGGCGGGAGCGGCTGAAAAGGTTTTGCTCCGCAGGCTTGATACAAAGCGCATGGATCACAATATCATGAATTCAATAAATGATATGATAGCATATAACGGACGTATGAAAATTTCCGAGATCGCAAAAAAGAATATTATTTCTGAACGCAAAATGGAGCGAATTTTTATGGAGAACATCGGCGTAAGCCCTAAAACGCTTTCCGGTCTTATACGGTATCAGCTCGTATGGCAGGAAATAGTCAGAGGCGGCGCGGATATTCTCGACATGACGGAAAAATACGGCTACACGGATCAGGCGCATCTTTTAAATGATTTCCGGCTCCGGCACGGAATGACTCCTGCACGTGCTTTTAAAGCGGCAATGTCGGATTTTTACAATACAGATAAATAAATATCCTGTAAAATATAAAAGGACGCTGTCCAAATAATATTTAAAAAGCTTGTCCTGACAGGATATGCACGCATAATTTTTTCTGACGGACGTGTGAAGATCCTATGCGGACGAGCTTTAAAGGAGTTTTTATTATGAACACTTTTGAAAAAGCCCGCAGATTTATCTACCGCAATGCAAGACCGTTAGATCTGTACGTTTTCAGATATTATTTTGAAAACGGTTCGGCTGATGATGTAATGACCGCTCTTTCAGCCTATCAGAATCCGGACGGAGGCTTCGGCTGGGGATTGGAATCCGATAATTTCAATCCGGATTCTATTCCTATGGGCGTCTGGAAAGCAACGGAATATATCAAAAAAGCAGGCGGTCTCAGACCTGACGATCCGATCAATAAGGGAATATTAAAATATCTTTCAAGCGGCTCCGATTTCGATGCCGAACACGAGCAGTGGCTGAATACCGTTCCATCAAATAATTCAAGTCACTGCGCGGTCTGGTGGAAATATCCCGAAGGCGGCAGCACGTTTGAATATAATCCTACCGCCGCGCTTGCCGGATATATAATAAAATATGCGGATAAACAAAGCGAGCTGTATAAAAAAGGTGTGCGGATCGCAAAAAGCGCTGCAAATTGGTTCATAAAAAGCGCTCCTCTTGAACGTCATATCGCTGGGTGCTTTATGTCGCTTTACAATTATTGCACAGAAGCAGGAAATATTCCCTTTGACAGTAAGGAATATTTAAAAAAGCTCAATGAGATAATTGACAGATCCATTTGTCGGGACGTTTCACGCTGGGGCGAATATATCCCAAAGCCGTCAACATTTTTTACGCTTGATAATAAAAAATTCTACAGTGAAAAATTCAAGGAACTGTGTATTGCCGAATGTGGATTTATAAAAAGCTCTCAGCTTCCGGACGGCTCCTACAGCGTGCCTTGGCAGTGGGCAAACGATCATAAGGAATGGTATATTGCTGAAAATTGGATAAAAGCGGAGCTTACGATAGATAATATGCTGTTCCTGCGTGAATTTGACGCTTTGGAATGAGATCGGCTGTATGCTCCTGCTAAAAAGCTCTTGACCTGAGCCTTAAAACAGTGCTATAATATTATCGGAGCTTGCTTTAAAATAATAGCTGCTGAGTCGGAGGAGCAATATGAATAAAACGATCCTGATAATTGAAGATGACGCCGAAATAAATTCCATGCTGAAAATTCTGCTGAACCGGAACGGTTATGATACTTTAAGCGCATATTCGGGAACGGAGGGCGTTCCCACTGATACACTTTAACAACACCACAAAAGCCGATAATACGTTATTCTGAAAAGAGAAAAACCGTAACACTTTGGTTTTAAAGTGTTACGGTTTTGACATAAAAAGGGAGAAACATTATAATTACTCGCTTATATCAGATTATTGTATTCTTTATAGTCCTTACCTCAGAATGTTTTATCAAGCAGTTCCAATCCGTAGGTCTTTATATCACCGTTCACAGCAGCATATATCCATTCGCCGACGCTCCTGTCGTTTCCAAGCTTGTCAAACACATTCGCAGAAATGATCGTATGCTGGGTATTGTGGGTGTTGGCATCTTCTCCATAGCACCAGATATAAATACCCACATCAGGGATATTCGTCTGCAAGCCGTTTACCATTTCTTTCAGATCACGTTGGAAGTTATCGCCAAGCTCTTTGTTCTTATCCATTTTTCCGCTGTTGATATAAGACTGATACTGCATTAAAGTATCATCACGGTAGGAACAGTCAAAGAGTATTTTCACGCTGTCACCGCGCTTTTTGTGAAGTGCGGTCAGACTGTCAAGAACAAGATTGTTTGTTGTCAGTCTGTCTGAAATTTCAATCGGAGATTTCCACAAGTTCACAGCCGTATCGTGCCAACCGTCGTAAAGCAGGAGTGAACTGTCAACACAGACGGTCACATTTTCAGCACTTGGAAAGCGATCGATCACATCGTCAGCCAGCAACGAAGCCGCAAATCCGCCTGCCGAAAAACCTGTCACAAGCAGCGTGTCAGGCTCTCCTAAATACTGCTTTATCTGTTCAACATAAGCTGAGTAATTGCTGTATCCTGTGTGATACACGGTCTTTTTGCCCTCATAAATTCCCGTGCCTGCGTGAAAATCGCCCGTTGCATAGGGTATCACAATGAAACTCCAGTCCTTGAAGGGATTATCCTCCGCATTGCTGCCGATACCGCCTTGTGCGACAAAGTCCTGCGCCATCATATTAGTTGCAAAAAACTCAGTGCCTCCCTCGGAGGTTTCAGGCGTGATGCTCACACCTCCGCCGAAGAAATAAACGACCACCTTGTTTTTCGTACCTTTGCGGAAGATGCCGTGCCATTCGCTGCCGTCCGATGACTTTGCGCTTTCCACAGGAATATCATACCACTTGCCGATCTCAGGCTCACCCTCAAGTTTCGGGAATGTTTTAAAAAATGTCAGCTTCAGAAAGATAAAGATCCCCAATGCTATCGCCAAAATGATAACGGCTATGATGATAAGCAATACAGTCTTCAACGGCTTAATTTTTTTTTCTTTTTCTCTGTTCGTAATGATCGTCCTTTCTGCTTTAATGCTTGACAAGCGTGAAATTTTATGATACTATAATATCACGCAACAATTGCAAAGTCAATAGAATAGGCAAAAATGATATTATTTGCCAAAATAGTATCATAAGGCAGAAAAGGAGAAAAGAAAATGTCGGAATATGTTATATCGGCTTACGGCGAAGCCCTGTTCAAGTTGATGGAAAAGAAGAATATCGAAAAGATCACCGTGGACGAGCTGTGCGAAACAGGCGGCATCGGCAGAGCGACTTATTTTCGTAATTTCAAATCAAAGGACGAGATCATCACCGCTTACATCATAATGAAGTGGCGCAAATATGAACGGAAACTCAGGCTTAAAGAGCATCAGATCAATGACAGTTACCGAGTGAAAAGCTATTTTGATTTCTGCTATTCTATGAGAAAAAAGAATGACCTCATTATTAGGCAGGGACATCACGGAGCGATCCTGTCCGCTTATGAAACGATCATGACCGACAGCGATACCGAGCAATCTGCTGATACCTATGAAAACTATTACATTGCTTATGGGCTTTTCGGAATCTTTATGAAATGGACAAAAGGCGGTTATGCAGAGTCGGTGCAGGAAATGACGAATATAGTATCAGAGAGGATCTTGGCATAAAGAATTTGCTCAAAGCTGCTCCTTTTTACTTTGCCATTTTTAAATTTTTCGCCAGATCCTGCAAGTCCTAACACGCATCAAAGCATATTTGATTGTAACGGTCAATATCGTCAGCACTGCTGCGAGAGGTCAGACCTTTTTTGACCGCCCGTATCGTTTCACGGAATCCGTCAAAAGCGGCGTTGTACTTTTCAAGCAGTTCACCGAAATGCTCGGAGGAAAAGCTGCGGCACAGGAGCGGGACGGAGAATTCATTCTTACCGTAGAGCTTCCCGCAAAGCAGTCATAAAGCTGACAATACCTGTTATAATTCAACAAAATACACGTAAAATGTGTTTAATTTTTGTAGAAAAATGAGAAATTTCCCAAAGTCATAAATTCCGCTTTCAATAATTATTTTATGTGATATAATTATTTTGTAAGAATGTTGTGAAATGTGATCGGATACGGGGAGGTCCCCGCCGGAAGGAGAAATATTATGACCGGAACGGAAATCATTCTCATTGCAATACAGGCGCTGGGCGGCATAGCGCTGTTCATATACGGAATGACTATGCTGGGGCGCGGACTTGAAAGGATCTCGGGCGGAAAGCTGGAAAAAATACTTTCCGGTCTTACAAGCAATATTTTTAAAAGCGTATGTCTCGGAGCAGTCGTTACGGCGGCGGTGCAAAGCTCCGGCGCAACAACGGTAATAATCGTCGGAATGGTAAACGCCGGTATCCTGAAGCTTTCCTCAGCAATAGGAGTAATTATGGGCGCGAACATCGGTACTACCATTACCGGACAGATACTCCGTCTTGCGGGTCTGGAAAGCAGTGCGGACACGAATCTCATTATTCAGATACTGAACCCGAAATATCTCGCGCCGATAATTTCCATCGTCGGACTTATCATATTCATGCTTTCAAAAAACGACGTAAAGAAAAGTCTCGGTGAGACCTTTGTCGGTCTGGGGATACTTTTCACGGGTATGCTGACTATGACCGATTCGGTAGAGCCGCTTTCCAAGTTAGAAGCCTTCCGCAGGCTTTTTGAAACGCTTTCAAATCCGATCCTCGGCGTTATAGCGGGAGCCGCCGTTACGGCGCTGCTCCAGAGCTCCTCGGTATCGGTGGGAATACTGCAAAGCATTGCCAAGACCGGTACTCTGAAGGCTTCGTCGGCATTCCCTATAATTATGGGACAGAATATAGGGACCTGCGTGGTTTCGATAATTTCAGCCGCAGGAGCTTCCAAAAACGCAAAGCGCG
>CANQZS010000077.1 GCA_947628385.1 uncultured Clostridia bacterium
TCAAATCCCACGGCGGAAAGCACCTGCTTTGGCATAGTCATCATAACTTCGGGGTCGATCACCGACGCGGAGGGCATTATTTCCATGGTGTAAAGTGCTTTTTTGTCTTTTGTTTCGGGATTTGTAAGAACGGCGATCTGATTTCCCTCACTGCCTGTTCCGCAGGTCGTGGGTAAAAGAATTATCGGCAATGCGCCTTTTCCTTTTTTTCTTCCGAAAATATAGTCGGAAATATCCTCTTCATTTACAAAGCAAAACGCTATTGCTTTTGCGGCGTCCATTACCGAGCCTCCGCCTATGCCGAGAATAACATCACAGTTATTTTCTTTTGCAATTGAAACGCCCTCGTAGACTGTTGTTGTAAGCGGATTTTGTGTTACTTTGTCAAAAACGGTATATTCTGTTCCGGAACATTTTAAATTATCAAGTACTCTGTCAAGAAGTCCCGAACTTTTTGTACTGCCCGTTCCCGTAACAACAAGGACTTTTTTTCCGTATCCGGAAACAATCTCTCCGATCTTATCGGTGTTTTTTAGTCCGAAAAATAAATTTACCGGAAGATGATAATTGAATACCATTTATATCAGCCCCTTTATTTTAAGATAATCCTTTATGACCGTAACGCAGTTGTCGATGCCGACTTTTTCACTGTTAAGAGTCATATCGTAATTTATGGGATTTGTCCAGTAATTTCCGTGAGTGTAATATTGATAATAATCGGCGCGGAATTTGTCGGTCTGACGGATAGTTGTCTGCGCAACATCTTCCGTTACGCCCATATTTTCCATTGTGCGCTTTATGCAGAAATCCCTTGGCGCTTCGATATAAATACTTACAACATTATCCCTGCCCTGCAATATATAGTCGGCGCATTTTCCGACAATAACGCAGGATTCCGTTTCGGCAAGATTTAAAATTATTTTTTTCTGATATTCAAAAAGCGTATCATCGGAAACAAATTTCTCGTTCCGTGCAATATATTTTCTTGCGCGGGGAAGTCCTTTCATAAGGCTTGCAAAGCTGTTTCCGGAAGTTCGGAGTTTTTCATTAACTTCCTCGAACAGCTTTTTATCAAGTCCGCTGAGTTGAGAAGCAAGAGTCAGTATCCTGTTTTCATAACAGTGTATGCCCAGATCGGCAGCAAGCTTTGAAGCAATTGCTTTCCCGCCTGTTCCGAAACCTCTTGCAACCGTAACAACATAATTTTTCATGCTTTACGATCTCCTTTCCCCGTCGGAAATATACCTGCTCAGGAATTCTTTTGTACGGGCATTTTCCGGAGCCGTAAAGAATTTCTCGGGCGGCGCGTCCTCAACTATATAGCCTTTGTCCATAAAAAGCACCCTTGTTGAAACGTCTCTTGCAAAACCCATTTCGTGAGTTACTATAAGCATTGTAAGTCCTGTTTTTGCAAGGGATTTCATAACATTCAGCACTTCTCCCACCATTTCCGGATCAAGTGCGCTGGTGGGTTCGTCAAAAAGCAGCACTTCCGGATCCATGCAAAGTCCTCTCGCAATTGCAACGCGCTGTTTCTGTCCTCCGGAAAGCTGTGCGGGATATGCGTTTATAAACGGTGCCATTCCTACCGATCTTAAATGGCTTATTGCACGTTCGTGAGCATCTTCTTTTGAAAGATGAAGAACCTTACGCGTTCCCGCCATACAGTTTTTAAGAACAGTCATATTGTTGAACAGGTTAAAGGATTGGAACACCATTCCCACCTTTGAACGGTACACATTTATTTCACGCTGTGTTCTGCCCAGTTCTTTTCCGTCAAAATAAATTTTTCCGTAAGTCTGTTTTTCAAGCTGATTTATACAGCGGAGAAGAGTGGATTTCCCCGAGCCGGATGAACCGAGTATGCAGATAACATCGCCTTTATTAACGGAAAAATCAATTTTCCGCAGTACCTGATGTTCGCCGAAATTCTTGCTCAGCTCTTCAACACGGATAATTTCTTTTTTGTTGTTATCACTCATATTCGCGCCTCCTTATTCGTTATTGTCCATGTATTCCACAGCAAGAGCATAATCCTTTTTGCCTGCCATTTTCTTTTCTATAAACAGGAATATCCTGTTGAAAAGGAAACAAAGAACAAAATAAATTATTGCAATTACAAGATAGGATTCAAGATATTTGTAATAGGTTCCGCCTGCTGTCTTTGCCTGCAGGAACAGTTCCTTTACACCGATAACGTTAAGTACGGAAGTCATTTTCAGATTTGTCAGGAACATATTTGCCATTTCGGGAACGATATTTTTGAACGCCTGCGGGAGAACGATATTCATCATTGCCGAAATAGGGGACATTCCCATAGCGAGCGCACCCTCGCGCTGACCGATGTCAATGGATTTTATTCCCGCGCGGACCGTTTCAGCCATATATGCTCCCGTATTAAGAACGGTAACTAAAATTCCCGCCATTATAGGATCTATTTCAAAACCGCCTTGGCGCAGTCCGTAATAAATTATCATTGCCTGTACGATCATAGGAGTTCCGCGGAAAAGTTCAATATATATCTTGCTTATGCCCTTGATGATGCCAATAAATATCTTTTTCGGAACGGGATCGTTTTTACTCAGTTTTGAATCTTCCGCAATTCCCACAATAAAACCGAGTATAAACCCTAATATTGTTCCGGCGACCGAAACAGCAAGGGTTATCAGAGTACCTTCAACAAACAATTGAGCATATTCCGAAGCAATGAACCATATCCATTCAAAAACCCCGTTTGGTGTGTTCGACATACAAATATCTCCTTTCTTTTTTCAATAATACCGCCGCTCTCCGATAAAGCCAACACCTCGCAAAGCCTTAAAGCGTTCTTTGCGCGGTGTTGTCTTACCAGAAGCGGCGGTATGGGTGCTGTGATAAGTTAGTTTGCCGCAGGCTGAACGGATATAGCTTCCTCCATCATGGA
This sequence comes from uncultured Clostridia bacterium, assembly GCA_947628385.1. Classification (GTDB taxonomy): domain Bacteria; phylum Bacillota; class Clostridia; order Oscillospirales; family Ruminococcaceae; genus RGIG8773. Next base: position 2,924 of record CANQZS010000077.1, read on the forward strand.
ATTCATAGTATCTCTGTCAAGACCTACCGCGTCCATTGCTGCCTGTAATTTATCGCGGAATTCGGTATCATCTTTTCGTGTTGCAATGCAGACATTGGTCATTTCCTCATCGCCCACAAATGTATCGCCATCGGCAAGTGTTATGATCTTCAGATCGTCATTTGTAAGCAGTGCCGACTGAGCCGTCGGAAGATCAATTACCGCAAGATCCGCCGTGCCGTTTGAAAGTGCCATAAAAACTTCAGCAGTAGTCTCATAATTTGCGCCCTTGACCGCATCTGGGATCTGGTCAAGAAGCGGTACCCAACCCGTTCCCAGCTGTGTTGTAACGGTAATGTTCTTGCCCGCAAGTTCGGAAAGTCCTGTGATATTTTCGATCTCCGAGCCTTTCTTTACAACAACGCAGTTGCTTCTGTAATAATACGGTTCTGTAAACGAATAGGAAAGCATACGTTCCGCCGTTCTGCCCATTCCTGCAATAATGCAGTCATATTCTCCGGAATCCATTGAAATGCCTATGGAATCCCATTCGACCTTATGTACTTCAAGCTCCATACCCATCTGTTCAGCAAGCTTTTTTGCCACCATAACGTCATAGCCGTAGGCATATCCGCCGCCGCCGTAAATTTCAACGGCTGTGTCACCGTTGGGAACTTCCGTACCTACCTGCGTCCAGTTGAAAGGCGCGTAAGCACATTCCATTCCGACTCTGAGAACATTGCTTTCCGCAGCGGAACTGCTCTCACTGTTTGCCGCGCTGCTTCCGCTGCCGTCCGATGATGTTCCGGAGGAACAGCCTGCAAAAGAGGACAGTGCCATAATTCCTGCCGTAATTATACCTATGGTTTTAAATAATCTTTTTACTTTCATAAAAATTCTCCTTTCATGGTACGAATATGAAGTTTATTTTTCAGCCGCTTCACAAACGGCTTCGTTGATAATATCGAATGCCCTGTCGCAGTCGCCTTCGTTGATGATGAGCGGAGGGACCATTCTTATTATGTTTGTTCCGATAGCAGTAATGAGAAGTTTTCTGTCAAAGCAGCCGTGTTTAACATCGACTGCATTAACTTTATCGTCAAATTCAACTCCTACAAGAAGTCCCTGTCCGCGGACTTCCTTTATATGAGGAAGTGCGGAAAGCTTTTTCATGAAATGATCGCCCATTTTCTTTGCGTTTCCAGCAAGATCTTTTTCAAGCATTTCTGAAACTGCTGCATATGATGCCGCGCAGCATACCGGATGTCCGCCAAAAGTGGTTCCGTGAGAACCCATTGTAAATGCTTTTGCAACTTCCTCCGTGGCACATATCGCGCCGATGGGCATTCCGCCGCCCATAGCTTTTGCCATTGAAACGATGTCCGGCTTTATTCCGTAATTCATGTACGACATTACCGCACCTGTTCTGCACCAACCGGTCTGAACTTCATCAAGCAGGAGCAGCATATTGTTTTCGTCGCAGAATTTCCGCAGTCCCGTCATAAATTCGGGAGTTGCGGGATTTACTCCGCCCTCGCCCTGAACCGGCTCGATCATGATCGCAATGGTGTTGCTCGTGCAGGCGTTTTTGAATGCCTGAAGATCGTTATACGGCGCATATGTAAATCCCGGAACCATTCCGCCGAAACCTATCTGACAAGCGTTATCGGGCTGACCTGTTGCGCTCATTGAACCGAAAGTCCTGCCGTGGAAAGAATTTGCCGCAGTAACGATGTTGTAACGGCTGGCACCATATTTTTCAACGCCGTATTTACGCGCCATTTTTATCATGGCTTCGTTTGCTTCCGTACCTGTGTTCTGGAAAAATATTTTATCCATTCCGATAGTCGTGCATATTTTTTCTGCAAGAAGCGCCTGCGGAACGGTGTAAGGATAGTTGAAAGACTGCATAAGCGTTTTCGCCTGTTCGCAAACGGCATTCACGACTCTTTCGCAGCAGTTTCCCACCGAGTTTACGGCAATTCCCGCATAGAAATCAAGGTACGGCGTTCCTTTTTCGTCATACATATAAACGTCCTTTGCACTGTCAGCGATGAAATCAAAGCGTTCGTAGGTTTCGATAATATATTTTTTTGCTTTTGCCTTGATCTCATCGGCAGTAAAGCCTGTATCTGCAAGCTTCATGATCATCAGCTCCTTAAAAAAGCAAAGACAACGAGTCTTTTTAGGACATCGTTGTCTTTGAAATGGTTTATTATTTTGAACAATTACAGTATAGCACTTTGCAAGTTAAATGTCAATAACTTTCATTTAATTTTGGCATTATGCACGAAATTCCTCTATAATACAAGTTTTTATATTTATGCATTTTATAAATTGTGAAAATTTATGCAATTATTTTAAAAATAAAATTCAGAATATGTTTATTATATAGAACAAAATGGTTATAAAGAAACGGCATAGCACCCTATGCCGTGAAAAAACATATAAAGCTTACGCGCGAATCACCATTGTTGATGTATTTATGTTCCTCCTCGCAATTGAAGCGAAAAATTTCATTTGGTTCAATATCCTGTGTTTCCCGTCCTGTGTCAACAGTAAGCACACCTTCAAGGACCGCAAGATATTCACGCGTTCCGGCACCGTGACCGCCGCTGACATATACTCCGCCCGGAAGAATGTCTATCCTGTAGATCTCGATCTTCTTATTGTCCTCGTATGGAAAACAAGTTTTTACCGTATATTTTTCTCCCTCTTTTATAGGAAGAACGTCCGAGGTCTTTATAAGATACGACTCTTCCGGCGGAGATGCGATAAGTTCGGTAAAATCTATCCGCAAACCACTTATTATTTTGCCGAGAACATTTATTGACGGATTTGCACCGCCCTGCTCGATCTGATAGAGCATACTTTTGCTTACGCCTGTCTGTTCCGCGACCGCGTCAAGGCTCATTCCCCTTGAAATTCGGATACGGTTGAGATTTTTTGAAATGTTATAGCTCAGATAGTCCATATTCCGCCTTCTTTTTACTTATTGAATATATTATATCATAATTTTTCGGAATATGTCAATACTATGCGGTACATACAAAAATCTTTAAGTTGTCTTTTGCTGTGTTTATTTAATGCTGTAAGTTCGTTTATATATGCCATGATCTGACCGCTTTGCGCAGATTTTTTGTCTTCAATTTAATGAGAAAGCAGTATTAGTCTGCCGGAGCCCAACCGGAAAAATTGCGTTCCTGCTCTTCCAATGTTGCAGTATAGAACCTTTTGCCGCAGTCAAGTTTTGCGATCTCTGTCATTTCCTCTGCGGTAAGCGCAAAATCGAAAATATCGAAATTATCGCGGATATGCTGAGGATCTGTAGACTTCGGGAAAATGACGTTTCCCGCCTGAATGTGCCAGCGGAGAATTATTTGCACATTGGTCTTGCTGTATTTTTTCGCAAGCTCCGAAAATACAGGCTCATTTATCAGTCCTTTATCCCCGTGACCTATCGGGTACCACGATTCTATGACCGTGCCGTATTTTGCAACGCGTTTTTTAAGCTCGTTCTGCTGAAAGTATGGGTGACATTCGACTTGCAGTGCGGCAGGCTTGATCGTTGCCGCTTCGCAGACTTCCTCAAGACGCTCGGATTCAAAGTTGGAAAGCCCGATAGAGCGTACTTTTCCCTGTGCTACAGCTTTTTCCATATCGCGCCAAGCACCCATATAATCTCCTACCTGTTGGTGCAAAAGCAGCAGATCAATATAGCCGATATTCAGTCGGGAAAGCATTTTGTCAATGCCCGCCATAGTCTTTCCCTCGCCGTATTCCGAAGGCCACAGTTTGGAAGTTACCCGGATCTCCTCACGAGGAATGCCGCTCTCCCGAACGGCTGCGCCGACACTGCGCTCGTTCTGATAAGCGTGAGCGGTGTCAATATGACGATAACCCATGCGGAGCGCCGAAAGGCACGCTTGTTTTGTTTCTTCTCCCTCCGGCACCATATAAACGCCCATGCCGAATTGTGGGATCTTTGCTCCGTTATTGAGTGTAAGATATGTCTGTTCCATAATTTTTTCCTCCTATTTCAAACCGATCTTATTAATCCATTTTTCAAGATCTTTATCGCAGATCGCCGCATTGTCGCCGTTTATGGCAAGCCCATCGGTAATTTTCGCGTTCGGGCATAATTTCGCAATATCTTTTAAAGAATTTGAAAATCCGCTGCCGCCGTGAGTGATAAGCGGACATATTGTTTTTCCTGAAAAATCATAACTTTCCAAAAACGTAAACAGCGCCATTGGCATAGTAGTCCACCAGTTGGGAAATGCAAGAATTATCGTATCATATCCGTCCATATTTTCCACCTGCGCGGTAAGTTTCGGACGGGCGTTCTGCTCATATTCCTTTTTTGCGATCTCAATTTTTTTCATATGATCGTCGGGATATTTCTGAACCGTGTCAATATAAAAGAGGTCGCTTTCCACCATTGTATGAAGTTTCTTTGCCACAACTTCCGTATTTCCGACTTTCAGATTTTTTATCCCGCCGTGAGAATAATTCTGCCCTGCGTGTGAAAAGTATGCTATCAGGATCTTTGACATTTTAGTTCCCTCCTATCTTATGCGAAGATCAAATTATTCCTTACGATCATATTATATTGTTTTTCATTGAAACACACAACAACAATTTTTCTTAAAAAGAGGTTTATGCCACACTTTCTGCAAAAATGCGGCTAATTACATTTGTGTTGACTTTTACACACATATGGTTTATAATAAAGATAATATAAACATCGGGAGGTATGGTCATGAACGGCAAAGAAAAAGAAGATCTGCGGGTGATCCGCACAAAAGAAGCGATCCGCAGTACATTTGAAGAAATGATATGCGAAATGGATTACGATAAGATCACAATAAAGGAACTGACGGAACGGGCAAGGATCAACCGCAAAACATTTTATCTGCACTATAATTCTCTGGACGATCTTTTACTTGAAATGCAGAACGAAATGGCAAAGAATTTCATCGAGCGCACGCAGGGACTGGAACGTCCCCGCGATATGGACAAGATAACGCGCGAATTTTTTATGGTGAGTGAAGGTTCAGGGCAGCTTCACGAAAAACTGATGTGCAGCGGCAGTTATCACTACATCAGCCGTAAGATCACAAAGGAGATAATGTCCAAAACATGGGGTACGGACAGTGCAGAAAAGAAGATCGATCCATATATTCATAACATCATTATAGCATTTGTTTCACAAAGTACAATTGAGATATATAAACAGTGGGTAAATGACGGTAAGAAGATCCCGCTGGAAGAAATTATTGCTTTGACCACAAAACTTGTATGTAATGGTATAAAC
>CANQZS010000078.1 GCA_947628385.1 uncultured Clostridia bacterium
GTTGCCGCCGCTCTGCCACTGATCGTAGCTTATGCTGTAGATAAGGTCTATATTATCCGGTCCTGAGCCGGCAACATCTTCACCGTTCACGGTAATGCTCCTGAGCATAGCTCCGGTATCCGGAAGAGCAAATTTTACTGTAGCTATTTTACTGAATTCTTTGCCGTCCTCCAAAGCGGCAGCCTTTACGGTAAAGCTTTCCGCATCGGCAGGAACGCCCTCGCTGTCAGCGGAGAAATATCCGCTATATATCCTTGAGTTTTCGGTAGGATCAGTACCGTCTGTGGTATAATAAATAGTTCCCTTTCCGATTATGGAAATAAGCGAATCCCTGAAAACAAGACCGCCCTCTGGACATATCACAGGCGAAGCCGATCTGTTAAGCTCCTCTCTGATAAAATGTATCCTGTAAATATTGTCTTTTTTAGCGCTTACTCTCACATATGCGGTATTGCCGTCATCGTATCCCGAAGCTTGGATCATCTTTGCGGAAGCGTCTCCGCCGAGAACGGCTTCCACCGTGGGAACAGACGTCTCCTCTTCGGGAACATAAAAGGTGTAATCCTTTATTTCCTGAGAAAATTCCGGTTCAAGACGTCCCTCGGAATTTCCGAATGTGAATCCGTAAAGTCCTGTGTCTATCGCAATGCCTCCGGTTATCTCAGCCTCCGCTCTGCCGTCGGAATATTCGTCCTCGGGCTTGTAAACGCTTATTTCTATCCCCTCATATTCCGAGCCGAAATATCTTGGAGGTTCATCTCCGCTGAAATAAACGTCAATGCTGCTGATACCGTTTTCCGCATTTTGTTTTACAGTGAATTCGAGCGTTACCGCCGTACCGCTGCACGTAACATCGGACGATGAGGAAAACGCATAAACGCACACATCGTCCGTAAGCTTTTCCTGATAATCCCTGAGAGACTGTTCAGCCGCAGGAGCAGCTCCGGTCTTATCAAACGGCACATATGTAAGCGGGATATTCTTTCCGCTGAAAAAATCATTTCCTGACACTGCATTGGTAAGCTCCAGACTGTCCCTGTCCCACACTGCATTCAGAGCAAATGTACAGCAGGACATAGTGCTTACCGACACATCTACATAGATCCTTTCCCCCGGCATATAACATTCACTGTCGTTTCCGACCGTGCTTGACGTTACCGACGCGGTTCTTTCCTCCGCGCTGACCTTAAGCGGAGAAGCGATCATATCAAAAGCCGGCAATTGCCACAGACAAAGCGCAGCGGACAAAGCCAGCGCCGTTATTTTCTTTTTCATTTTATCTTCCTCCATGACCGTCGGAAAATGCCGGCAATTCCTTTTTTGGTCTTTAAAAATAGCATTTTCCGCCGATTTTGCGCCGAAAAACCGATTTCCGCAATTACAGCGTATCGGCATATCCGGTCTTTTATCCTACAAAATACATTATAACAAACGGAAAAAAATTTGTCAAGGATCATAAAAAAATTTAAGTATTTTTTTGCTTTTTTACATATATTTTACATTTGTGCAAAGCTGTCAGCAGAGATATATTTGCGCGCACTGCTTGACAAGCCGCAGATAATATGATAAAATATTTTTAATTAGGCTCATTAAGGGGTTTATCTTTCATGGGCATGGAGGGATAACATTGAAAAAAATATTTCGCTCGATAGTCTGCGCCGCTGCAGCGGCAGGAATGATCCTGTCGTCAGGCACCGCCGCATATGCCGACCGTACCGCAGAGATCACCACATCTCTTAAAAAAGACATCACCGATATAAGAGGTCAGTATCCGCATTGGGACGGCGTTTCAAGCGTTACGCAATTCAAATATTACGACGGAACATTCTGCCTTGCAATAGACGGTGAATCATACATAACGATCGTAAAAATTTCTCCCGAGGGAAAAATACAGCCCGGAGTAATAACTCTTGAAAAAGCTCATAAGGAATACGGCACCGTAATAAGCGACAGCAACGGCTTTTTCTACGCAGTTACCGGAGAAACAAACGATATAAACGGCAGCAGAAAAAAATCAACAATATTCATATCAAAATATATGCGCACCGGCGGTACTCCGATCTGGACGGCGGGAAATGACGGAAGCTCCAGCCTGCAATATTACCACGACGACGGGCACAACACAAGGCTTCCCTTTGATTCCGGAGTTTCGGCAGCAATAAGCGGAAATATCCTTGCGGTCAATTACGGAAGATTCATGTATAACGGACATCAGGCAAATTCCATATGGGCGATCAATATCAATACCGCCAACAATATAAGAGATGTCAAATGGATAAGCTCGCACTCGTTCGCGCACCGGGCTGTGGCGCTTGACGGAGGATTTCTTTTTGTGAGCGAGGGCGACTGCCACGAGCGTGCATTTTCCACCTATGCAATAAAAACAGGCTCGTACAGCGTTCTTGATTATAATTACGGAGATCCGTTCCATTTCTGGGTAAGAAAGGACGCCTTGAAAGACAAGGCTTACGGAGTTCTTAACAATAACTTTGCGCATCTTGCAGGAATAGTCGCTCTGAGCAATGGGAATGCCGCACTTGTAGGAACGTCCGCACCGTCGCTGACATCTGACGCGGCAAACGAAAGAGAGCAGCTTTTTGTGCAGATATTCGACCCGTTCAAGGATCTCAGCAAAAGCTCCTCATATGTGACCGCAGACGGAGTATCCCGTTCCGGACTGAGCGGAGGGAACGGCGATAAAAGCGTTACCGATCACGGAATAAAATGGCTTGCTGATTATACCGACGCAACAATAGAAAACCCTCAGGTCGTAGCCGCTGACGACAAGATCGTCATACTGTTTGAAAAGGGAGACAGATACCCATGGACAGTAGGCTGGCATTACAAAAGATACGACGGAGTATATTACATGGTCCTTGACGAAAGCGGAAATATCATCAAGCCTGCAGCTTTATTTTCCAAAACGGCAAGGCTGAATCCGTGTGAAATGCCTGTGTATACGAACGGCTCTGTATACTGGGCAGGAAACTCTATAAACGACAAGGAAAATATATATATAAATATCCTTACTCTCACAGATGAAAATGAAAATATTATACTTGGAGATGCCGACGGAAACGGAAAGGTAAATTTCCTTGACGCGTCGCTGGTGCTTGCATATGCCGACGGAAACAGTGCAGCATCAATAAATAAAAAAGCCGCCGATGTAAACGGCGACGGCGCAGTAGACCGCAAGGACGCCAAGCTTATACAGCGATACGCTGCGGGAAACACTGATCTTTTCTGAAATATTTTATAAAAAATTTTTATGGATCATCAATTTATTTTTTCTATTATCGGATAAATAAATAGCAATAAAGCTCTCCCTACAGACTGCAATATTACGCGGTTTGTGGGGGGAGCTAAATTATTATTTATGCTTGGATAAAACGTTCATTATTTTCATGTATTTTAAATTCATACAAACACTTTCTTTTTTAATATATTTTATTTTCTAACGGTATCAATACTTCAAAATTCTCCCCGCAACCCACACAACACCGCAGTTTGCAGGGAGAATTTAATTATTCCCACTCAATAGTAGCCGGAGGCTTGGTAGTCACATCGTAAACAACACGGTTTATGGACTTTACCTCATTGACTATCCGGCTCGCACATACTTCAAGCACCTCATACGGTATCTTTGCAAAATCTGCTGTCATGAAATCCGTGGTCACTACTCCCCTGAGCGCAAGTGTGTAATCATATGTACGTCCGTCACCCATTACACCTACAGAACGCATATTTGTAAGCACTGCAAAATATTGGTGAATATCCTTATCCAGACCCGCTTTTGCAATTTCCTCACGGAATATATAGTCAGCGTCCTGCAAAATTTCCAGCTTTTCATCGGTAATTTCTCCGATTATGCGGATAGCAAGTCCCGGACCCGGGAACGGCTGACGGTTTACAAGAACATCGGCAAGACCGAGTTCACGTCCCAAAGCACGCACCTCGTCCTTGAACAACATTCTCAACGGCTCTATAATTTCCTTGAAATCTACATGATCCGGAAGTCCCCCTACATTGTGGTGGGACTTTATTACTGCCGCATCTCCCGTTCCGCTTTCGATAATGTCAGGATAGATCGTTCCCTGAACAAGGAAATCCACCTTTCCTATCTTCTTTGCTTCCTGCTCAAAAACGCGGATAAATTCCTCGCCTATGATCTTACGCTTGGTCTCCGGATCGGAAACTCCCCTCATTCGCGACATGAACTGTTCCTTTGCATTTACGCGGACAAAATTAAGTCCCCAGCCCGCAAATGCCTGTTCTATCTCGTCGCCCTCGTTCTTGCGCATAAATCCGTGATCCACAAAAATGCAGGTGAGCTTGTCCCCTACCGCTTTGGAAAGCAGAGCCGCCGCCACCGAGCTGTCCACGCCTCCGGAAAGTGCAAGCAGGACCTTTCCGTCTCCGACCTTTTCGCGGATATTTTTGATAGCCGTTTCCGCGTACTTTTCCATTGTCCAGTCGCCGACACAGCCGCAGACGTTTTTAAGAAAGCTGTCTATCATCAATGAACCGTATTCCGTATGATTTACCTCCGGGTGGAACTGCACGGCATAAAGCTTTCTTTCCGGACATTCCATAGCCGCCGTGGGACAGCAGTCCGTGTGCGCAGTTATCCTGAATCCCTCAGGGATCTTTTCGATGTAGTCCGTATGGCTCATCCAAGAAATTGCCTTTTGCGGGATATTTTCTCCGCAGAAAAGCGCGCAGGACTTATCATAATATGTATCGGTTTTTCCGTATTCGCTTGTGATCGCCGAAGTGACTCTTCCGCCCAGAAGATGAGCCATAAGCTGACAGCCGTAGCAAATCCCCAGAACAGGTATCCCCAGTTCAAATATCTCCTTTGAACAGGTAGGAGAATCCTCCTTATAAACGCTGTTCGGTCCTCCGGTAAAGATTATTCCCACAGGAGACAGCCTTTTTATTTCCTCAATGGGAGTTTTGTAGGATATTACCTCGCAGTAGACCCCGCACTCGCGGACGCGCCTTGCAATAAGCTGATTGTACTGTCCGCCGAAATCCAGAACGATAACAAGCTGATGAGACATATTCTATCTTCCTTTCCGAAACTTAAATAACTTGGAATTTCCCAAAAAACTATTACTTTTTATTATACCATAGCCAAACATTTTCCGCAATAGTCAATTAAGGTAAAAAGTTTAAAAAAACCTTGAAAAATATATGTAAATGTGATATAATGAATAAGTTAATATATTTTCTGAAAGGGTATACAAAATGGATCTTCTTACGGACTTCCGTATTTTCAATATTGCAGCGATCCACACAGGCTCGGCGGAAGCGAATATTCCCGGGATCCTGCTGGACGCGCTCATAGATTCGGCAAAAATGCTGCCGTTTCTGTTTCTTGCGTTCCTGCTTATGGAATTTATCGAACACCGCACAGGCGATAAGCTTGAAAGATTTCTCCGGAAAACAGGCGGAGGCGCCGCCGGCTCGCTGACAGGAGCCATTGTCGGCTGTATTCCACAGTGCGGATTTTCCGCAGCGGCTTCAAACCTTTACGCAGGACGCGTTATAACCTTTGGAACGCTTATCGCCGTTTTCATTTCCACCTCGGACGAAGCTATCCCTGTGCTGCTCGCCCACCCTGACATGGCGGGAGACGTCTGGAAGCTTATTTCAGCAAAGCTCATCATAGCCGTTGCTGCGGGTATCATTTCCGATGCGGTCATAAAAATTTTCAGGCTGAATAAAAACGACGATGACGCTATCGGCGAAATATGCACCGACAGCAAATGCGGCTGCGGAAGTCACGGCATATGGTATTCCTCCCTAAAGCATACGTTAAATATTTTTATCTTCATTCTGATAGTAAACCTTATCCTCGGATCGGTCATGGCGTTTGCAGGCAAGGAAGCCGTTTCGGATTTTCTCAGCGGAATGGGGATATTCCAGCCGTTTATCGCGGGTCTTGCAGGACTTATCCCGAACTGCGCCGCGTCGGTAATGATCACCGAGCTTTACGCGGACGGAGCGATCTCGTTCGGCACAGCGATCGCAGGACTTTGCTCCGGCGCGGGAGTGGGGCTTGCCGTACTGTTCAAAGCAAACAAAAATATCCGTGAGGATCTTGCCGCAGTGGGCACAGTATACCTTATCGGCGTAATATCCGGCATCATACTCAATATTTTCTGATCGGAGAATAAGCAATGAAACCGCTGTTAGAATTTTTCAAAAAGGAATTTACTCTTGTCATAGCCGGAGCGGCAGCCCTTATATCCTGCCTTTTCGTTCCGGTAACGAACTATATGGATTACGTCAACACCGATACAATAGGACTGCTTTTCTGCCTGATGATAGCAATTGCCGGATTTCGGGAAAGTAACCTGCTTTCAGCTGTATCCTGCAAGCTGCTCGGTAACGGACAGGCATTCACAAGGAAAACAGGCACTATATTGATATTCATATCATTTTTTGCGTCAATGTTTTTTACAAACGATGTGGCTCTTATAGCGTTTGTACCAATGACCGCAAGCCTTTTCAAGAACCGTCCCGATACGATGATGTATGTCATAACCGTGCAGACGGCGGCGGCAAATCTGGGCAGTATGCTTACGCCTTTCGGCAATCCGCAGAATCTTTACCTGTATGGTCATTACGGAATGACACCGCAGGAATTTTTCTCCACGGTGCTGCCTGTGTCGGCAGTCAATATAATTCTTATACTGATACTCTGCCTTTTTATAAAGAACGAACCTCTCGGCACGGAAAACCGTCACGCCGAAGTCACCGGCAAGAAAAGCTACCTTGTAATGTACACGGTGCTTTTTGTAATGTGTCTGCTTGCCGTTTTCGGAGTTCTGGACGTGATAGTGGTTTTCGCTTCCGTCTGTGTAGTGGCGCTTATAATGAATACCGGATTGTTTGCCGGAGTGGATTACAGCCTGCTGCTGACATTTGCTTTCTTTTTTATTTTCGTGGGAAACATACAGAATATAGAGTCCGTCCGTGAATTTATAACAAAGCTTCTTGACGGGCGGGAAATGCTTGCTTCGGCGGCGGTAAGTCAGGTCATAAGCAACGTTCCTGCGGCTGTAATGCTTTCGGGATTTACGGATAACGCCCGCGCTCTTGTTCTGGGAACGAACATAGGCGGTCTGGGAACTATCGTAGCAAGCCTTGCAAGCCTTATTTCCCTGAGAATTTATATGGAAACTGACAATGCAAAGCCGCTGAAATATCTGGGAGTTTTCACTCTGGTGAATGTTGTTCTCCTTGCGGCGGTATACAGCTTCACGGCATATTTTGTAATGTAAAAATTTTAAGTGGGGCGAAGTGTGAATGAAATTTTTCTTTGTTGCGATCGGCGGAGCAATAGGAGCAATGGGAAGATATGCAATAAGCCTGATACCGATAAAATCAGAGTTTCCATGGCTTACACTGATAACAAATATGATCGGCGCTCTTCTGATAGGCTTTATAGTTGGTCTGGCGGACAAAAGCGATAATGCTCCTCCGAACATGATCCTGTTCCTGAAAACAGGCGTATGCGGCGGATTTACAACATTCTCCACATTTTCGCTTGAAGCATTGACTTTGTTTGAAAACAAAGCGTACCTGTCCGGAGGGATCTACATTGCATTAAGCGTTATAGGCTGCCTTGCGGGAGTTTTTTTAGGGAAAAAATTATCCATGTTGGGATAGATCAGTTTTGAAAGTTAAGAATTGAGAGTAAGCTGAACCTGTACATTTTCATATGTCACAGCAAAAAATCGGCTCATAATATTGTAATTATTCCGTTTCAGTTTTTGACATAAATTTAATATCTCAACTCTCAGCTCTCAAAACTCAACACTATAATTGCGCATTACGAATTACGCATTAAGCATTGACTTTAAAAGGAGTGTTTTTATGAACGATCATCCATTCCGCGACAGCTCCCTGAGCTTTAAAGAACGTGTAAAGGACCTGCTCTCACGGCTTTCTATCGAGGAAAAGGCAAATATGCTCTCCTCTCATATGAACGCCGTTCCAAGACTCGGAATAGGCGATTGGCACGTAGGTACGGAGGTCGCAAGAGGTTATGTGGGAAGATCGGACGACGAAATTTCCACAGTATTCCCCCAGCCTATTGGACTTGCTTCCACCTTTGACACCGACCTGATGTTCCGCCTCGGCGAAATTGCAGGAAACGAAGCGCGTTACTATTATCAGAAAAAAGGCAACACCGCTCTTATGCTCTG
>CANQZS010000079.1 GCA_947628385.1 uncultured Clostridia bacterium
GCTCAGCTCGACCAGCTTTATATTTTGCGCTTCGCGCAAAATAGTAATTAATTGTTCGATAAAATAAGCCCGCTGTTACGTTACAACAGCGGGCTTTTCGGTTTTATTATATCAGTTGTTTATGAGCTTGTCTTCGTCGCTCCAGCTGTAAAGCTTTCTGACTTCTGCACCAACTATCTCAGAGGGGTGCTCGGCAGCAAGCTTTCTCATTGCCTTGAAGTGTACCTGTGAACCTGCGTCGGACATATCAAGCAGGAATTCCTTTGCAAATGAACCGTCCTGAATGTTTTTCAGTACCTGCTTCATGGCTTTCTTGGTGTCCTCGGTGATGATCTTAGGACCTGTTACATAATCGCCGTATTCCGCTGTGTTGGAAATGGAATATCTCATTCCCGCAAAGCCGGATTGATAGATAAGATCAACAATGAGCTTCATTTCATGGATACACTCAAAGTATGCGTTTCTGGGATCGTATCCTGCCTCGCAGAGAGTCTCAAAGCCTGCCTGCATAAGTGCGCATACGCCGCCGCAAAGAACTGCCTGCTCACCGAACAGGTCTGTCTCTGTCTCTGTGCGGAACGTAGTTTCAAGAACGCCTGCTCTTGCGCCGCCGATACCGAGAGCATAAGCAAGTCCGATGTCGGTAGCGTCGCCTGTAGCGTCCTGCTCAACTGCGATAAGACAGGGAACGCCCTTGCCTGCCTGATATTCGCTTCTTACCGTGTGACCGGGACCCTTAGGAGCGATCATTATAACGTTGACGTTCTTTGGAGGAACGATACAGCCGAAATGAATGTTGAAGCCGTGCGCAAACGCAAGGGTCTTGCCCTCTGTAAGGTAGGGAGCAATATCCTCCTTGTACATCTTAGCCTGCTTTTCATCGGGAATAAGGATCATGATAACATCGGCAGCCTTTGCAGCTTCTGAGACGGAAAGGACCTTCAGTCCCTGAGCCTCAGCCTTAGCCTTGCTCTTTGAACCCTCGTAAAGACCTACTACAACATTTACGCCGCTGTCCTTAAGGTTAAGGGCATGAGCGTGTCCCTGAGAGCCGTAGCCGATGATAGCAACGGTCTTGCCGTCCAGTCTGCCGAGATCGCAGTCCTGCTGATAATAAATTCTGTTTGCCATTTTAAACAACCTCCGTTATAAAAATATATTTGGTTTTATTGGAAACGGATAACTCCGTTTATTTGCGAATGGTCTCCGCGCCCTTTTGTATTGCAATAACTCCGGTGCGGACTATCTCCTTTATGCCGTAGGGACGGATAAGCTCTTCAAAGCGCATAAGGTGCATGGTGGTATCGGAGATCTCTATCGTCATGGTCGTCTGGGAAATGTCAATGATCTTTGCGCCCATGATCTCGCATATTGTAAGGATCTCGTTCCGCTGCTTGGGCTGAGCGTTTATTTTTATAAGCTGTAACTCTCTTGAAAGCAATTCGTCCGGCGAAAGCGCCTTGACCTTTATTGTGTCTATGAGCTTGTTTAGCTGCTTTTCAAGCTGTTCAACGGTATGCTCGTCGCCGTCGGCAACGATTGTAACGCGGGAAATTGCCGGATCGTCCGTTTCTCCTACGGCAAGACTGTCGATATTGAAGCCGCGCCGTGAAAAAAGTCCGGATATTCTTGAAAGAACGCCCGCATGGTTCTCAACTAAGATCGAAATCGTATGCTTCATTTTTTTACTCCTTCACAATATTCTCCATGATAATTTTAACACACGTTATGATATATGTAAAATATATATATTCTATAAAGAATATAACCGCAGGTTATCTCAGTCTCATGCCCTTTAGCTTTCTTACCGTAAATTCTATCAGCGCGTCGGAGCGTTCGTTTACTTTAAGAAGTCTGAAAATAAATATTCTTAAATGATCCACAGTGCCAAGCACAAAGAATATTATTACAGCGGATAACAGTATACAAACGGTCATGGAAGCAGCGTTAAGCTCATTGAGGAAATCAAAGTACTTCATTATGTGAGACAAGAACAGATCATTATAATGTATCAGAAAGACGCTGAATGATGCCGGCGCAAGGAAATTTATTATCGCCGAAGCGGCGCGGCTTTTTATTTCTTTATCCTTAAACAGCATGAAAAGAGAAATTGCCGCTGTCACCGTAAATGGTGAAGTATATAAAAAAGTTTTTCCTCCGTATCCTGTGTTCTGCATAAATTCACCATAAGCCTTTTGAGACTGGATGTCAACAAAAAGTGAACACAATGCCGGTATAACGGAGCAGGTCATGTACAGAACCGCCCATATCCGTTTTTTGACCTTTATGTCATTTCCGTAAAGTCTGATAAATGCTCCGTAAAAATAAAGGATCATTAGCCATACTGTGCTGTGACCGTTTACGGTACCGAAAAGGTCGTTTTCGTCTGCATTTAGCGACATAAACGGAATAAAGGAAAATATCACAAAAAGCAGCGACAGCAAAAGTATATATTCCTTTTTGGTCATTTTTTCAATAAGGATATTCATGAACGGAATAAAGAAAAACATTCCGAAATAAGCGTTGAAGTACCAGTACTGACTGCTGAGCAGCGGAGTAAAACCTGCAATAAGGGAAATATTCTCATGCGGCATGAATATCTTAAACAAAACTGTAATTATCGCGCTGTAATAAAATACCTGAAGCCACAGCGGTATGATCCTTGAATACCGGAACCGGCTGCCGTCTCCGGACAGCCTTTTCTTAGCCATTACATATCCGGTTATCAGGGCATAGCAGTTTACCGCGCAGAAAGAAAAGGACTCCAGCAGCCATGCAAGAAAAAATTTTGCGCTGCCGACTTCGGAATCATAGATCACACGGCTTTTGAAGCATATGTGAATAACTATGATCATTATCATAGCTGTAATTCTGAGGCTATCTATCCATTGCAGTCTTTTTGCTCCGTTCATAGGCTTCCTCTTTTAAAGCGTAGATTCATTTCTCCATACATTACATTCCAGCAGATAAGCGTCCTTTGAGCTGCAAAGATGTTCAATTGCCGCTTCGGCTTCCGCCATGGTGGAAACACGCTCCGCGTTTATGCCGTATGACTTTGCAAGCATGACGAAATCCGGATTGCCGTCCGCAATGTGTACGGCGGTCTGGTTGTCCTTGTAAATGTTGGTCTGCAGCTCCCGTACCATTCCGAGACGGTTGTTGCGCATTATGATTATCTTTATGGGTATCTTTTCCTGAACGATAGTGGCAAGCTCCATCATTTCCATCTGGAACGATCCGTCGCCGCAGATCGCTATGACCTCAGAATCCGGAGAGGCAAGCTTTGCGCCTATAGCGGCGGGAACGGAATATCCCATAGTGCCCATGCCGCCGCTGGTGATGAATCTTCCCTGTTTAAATTGGAAATTGTTGCAGGTCCAGATCTGGTTCTGTCCCACATCTGCGGAGCAAACGGTATTCTCGGGAAGCCTTGCGGAAAGCTTCCGTATAAACATTTTAGGATTGACGTATCCCTCGGTCTCGTCCTCTTTGGGAACATTATTCTTTATTTCCGCAAGCTCGGCAAGCCATTCCTTACGCTCCGCCGATCCTATACCGCCGGTAAGCTCTGAAAGAATATTTTTGCAGTCTCCTACAAGAGGAATGTCAACATGGATATTTTTGCCTATTTCTGCGGGATCCACGTCTATATGGATAATTTTTGTAGTCTCAGCAAGGAATTTTGGCGAACGGACGGCTCTGTCTCCGACTCTTGCACCTATAAGGAGCATTGTATCGCATTTTGAAACAGCTTCGTTTGCGGTACGCACTCCGTGCATACCGAGCATTCCCATAAAAAGCGGGTGCTCCGAGGGGAATATCCCCAGTCCCATCATTGTGGAAACTACGGGGATCCCTGTTTTTTCAGCAAAAGCTATAAGCTCCTTTTCGGCTCCTGAGGCAATTACTCCGCCGCCTGCGCATATAAGCGGACGCTGGGAATCATTGAGCGCGTCGCAGACTTTCTTTATCTGTAAACCGTTTCCCTTTACAGTTGGCTTATATGTGCGCAGCTCCACCGTTTCCGGATAGTTGAATTCTATCATAGTCTGCTGAATATCAAGCGGGACGTCTATAAGCACAGGACCGTTCCTGCCGGTCCCTGCCAGATAGAAAGCTTCCTTGAATATCCTCGGAAGATCGGAGGCGTTTTTTATAAGATAGCTGTATTTTACGAACGGCTCGGCAGCACCGGTGGTGTCCACTTCCTGAAATACGTCGCAGCCTATCTGATCCGTAGAGACTTGTCCCGTTATACATACGAGGGGGATACTGTCGGCGTAGGCTGTAGCTATAGCCGTCATAAGGTTCATAGCGCCCGGACCGGAGGTCGCGATGCAAACGGCGGGCTTGCCGGTGATCCTTGCGTATCCGCTGGCGGCATGACCGGCGTTATCCTCTCTGCGCACGAGGATATGCCGTATATCCGAATGTGTGAGCGCGTCATAGAATGGGCAGATAGCTGCTCCGGGGTAACCAAAGACGACCTTAATACCCTCGTTTTCAAGGCATTTTACCATAGCTTCTGCGGCTTTTATCATACCGATCACTCCCAACGCTGAAATTTCCGTTTATGCAAAACGGTGTATTCTTTAATCATACACCTTTTGCGCGGCAATGTCAAGTATTTTGAGACGATCCGCCGTCAGGACGTTCTTGCTCCGCTTCATTTTTTATGTAGGCTATGAGCGCGAATATTATTATCGCGGCGAATATCCCGCATAATGCTCCTGCGGAATCAATTATGACGTCCCTTAGCTGCATGGATCTTCCGGGAGTAAAGCTCTGGTGGAACTCGTCCGCCGCGGCATAGCATATGCACAGCGCCCATGCGGCGGGGAGCTTTTTTTTCAGTTTTATATCGGTAGTTTCCATAAACGAATACATCAGCGCGCCCAGCGCGGCATATATGGTAAAATGTGCGAGCTTGCGGACAAAAAAGTGGAATTCCGTAACAATGAATTGCTGCTCCGACAGACTCATGCTGCCGAAGTTGCGGAATATTATCCTGCTTATGAATCTTGTCACCTTTATGCTCAGACCGCTGCTCTGGGTACCCGTGTGTGAAGAGAAAATGAATATCGAGATCATTATTCCTATAAGCAGTAAAAGAATGACATATTTTGTAAACTTATTTTTCATACCTGTGCGAAGCTCCTCCTTGTAATTTTTTCCGGTAAGCTTGTAAATTTTGCTTGGCAAATATGCAATATGCCGCATTTACGGCAATATTTGACACGATCAATGAATTTTATATAAATTTTTATGAAAATTTTATAATATTTATTTTGGAAATAATATAAAAAAATCACGCGCAAAGCCTTTATTATAGGCAAATAGCTAAAATATCGACCGTAAAAATGACTTTAATTTATGTAATTTTGTATTGACTTTTTTTGCACCCCATGATATAATTAATGTGACCGTATTATCGGGCAGTGTCGTGCGGAGATCCGCAAAAATACCGTCCGGATAAGAACAAAATACGGCAAAAAGCCGGTCTTTGCTTACAAAGACCAAAAGCTTTAAAATATCTGTTCACCGCAGCGGCATATCCGCTCAAATTCGGCTTTTCCGCATTTTTTGACAATGATCTCCTCTGCTTTTTTGAACAGCGGGGGTCGGCTATCAAGATTGTGGGCGTCGGTACCGAGAACGCTTATCATTCCGCCGGAGATCATCTTCATAAGACGGTTCCTTTTGAGCATTCCGGCTTCTGCAATGGCTGAACAGTTCATCTGACATATGATGTTTCTTCCGGTTTTGTAGATGCGCCTTATATCCTCCTCGGAATTGCCGAAGCTGATATAGCGCTCAACATGCGCGAGAATGATCTTCTGTCTGCATCGGTTCATGAAGTTTGTGAATTCACCGAAAAAATTTTCATGGAACCGCTCAAACGGAAGTTCAAGGAGGATATGATCAGTATCCTTTATGCAAAGCTTTTCAAAATCCGGATCGGAGGACAGTGAGGGATAAAAGTAAACTTCAGCTCCCAGCGTCAGGTCGGGGAGTCCGCGAACGGCTTCGGCAGCTTCGCAGAGCCTTTCAAAGGAACGCGCGCGCCTTTCAAGAAATTTTTGGATATTTTCGTTCTGCCTGTAAAAGTGAGGGGTGAGAACGACCAGATCTACGCCGGCGTCGGCAAGTATCTTCAGCATTTCAATGGATTCCTTGGTACCCGATGAGCCATCGTCCATTTTTGGAAGTATGTGGGAGTGAAAGTCGATACGCATTTGAAAGATCCTTTCTTT
Organism: uncultured Clostridia bacterium; assembly: GCA_947628385.1. Lineage (GTDB taxonomy): Bacteria > Bacillota > Clostridia > Oscillospirales > Ruminococcaceae > RGIG8773. The sequence continues at coordinate 6,255 of CANQZS010000079.1, forward strand.
ACAGCCATTTAAATATTTAACTGCGGGATATTTTACGATCCTGACAGTATGCTGTATACTTTAAATTTTACAATCATTGTCCGTTAATGTCAAGAGCAAGTTGAAAAATATGGAGGTAAATCCGAATGGATATGGAAGAAAAGCTCGATCTCAGCTTTCTGTTTGAGGTACTCAAGAAATATTTTGTAATAGTAGTTCTTTCCGGAATACTCTGCGGAGTGGCAGGCTTTGCGGTATCCTACTTCATCATACCCAAAAAGTATGAATCCAGAGCGCTGCTGTATGTGGAAAACAACAATCAGACCTCGGAATCCGTAAATATCAACGATATTACCGCTGCCCAGAAGCTGGTAAATACCTGCCAGATCATATTCAAGAGCAGCACTATGATGGATAACCTCATTACTAACCTTGATCTTCCATATACAAAGGAAGAGCTCAACGAAATGATAACAGCAAGCTCGGTAAACAGCACCGAGGTCATGGAGCTGGTGGTGGAGAGCGGGAACGCTCAGGAGGCTGAAACTATTGTAAACGAGCTTCTCTCACTTTCAATGGACGAGTTTACAAGGATCATCAAGTCCGGCTCTATAGAGGTCGTGGATTACGGCGAGGTAAACGCTACGCCGTCGTTCCCGAATGTTCCGCTGATAACGATGGCGGCACTCTTTGTGGGATTGGTAATATCCTACCTTATCGTTCTTGTAAAAGATATGCTCGACGTAGTTATCAAACAGGGCGACAATATTGCCCAGATGTATGAAGTTCCGGTATTTGCCGAGATAATGGAATTCGACAGCGCTAAATCTGGAAGCGGAAAGTACGGCTACTACAGCTACGGCGGCTACGGTGAAAGGGCGGAAAAGAAAAACACCGATCCCAATGCTCCGGAGAACAATTTCTCGGAAAAGTTCCTTTCGGAATCTACACCGTTTGCAATAACCGAGGCTTATAATACGGCGAGAACAAATACGATGTTCGCCATATCTACCAGCGGCAGAAAGATAATCGCCGTAACGAGCTCTAATCCTTCGGAAGGAAAAAGCACGACCTGTTCAAACTTCGCCATATGCTTTGCAAACGCAGGCTTCAAGACTCTGCTTGTAGAGTGCGACCTCAGAAAGCCCAACCTTGCAAAGAACTTCAATATAAAGCCCAAATACGGACTTTCCTCCGTTCTCGGAGGCTTCTGCACCGTAAGCGATGCGATCACGGAAAATGTTATCAAGAACCTTGATATTATAGCGGCGGGAGATATTCCTCCCAATCCCTCGGAGCTTATAGGCTCAGACGCCATGAGGACGTTCCTTGAGGCTTCGTCGGAAAGCTATGATTACGTGTTCCTTGATACTCCTCCGGTAAACGTAGTTACCGATTCACAGCTTATGAACGACGTTATAGCGGGTCTTATATTTGTTATCAGAGAAAATTCCACAACTCATCCGGACGTTCAGTCTGCGCTTGAAAAGATCCGCCTTGCAAACGGCAAGGTGCTCGGATTCGTAAAAACATTCGGAAGAGCGGGCAAGTCCGGAAGATACGGCAAGAAATATTCCTACGGCGCGTATAAATACGGATATTCATATGGTCAGAACAGTAAGGAGAGCAGCGGAGAATAATATTTCCGGCGCTTTAAAGAAATGTGAAAGGAGAGCTGCTTACGGCAGCCGTGCTTCCGGTGAAGCACGAAAAAGAAAATGGGGATATATATTTTCCTGCTCATAGGCGTTGTTCTCGTAGGCGTGCCGCTTTGCAGCAATAAAGCCGGAAGATCCGGCAGAATGATCTACTGTATTGCTGCGGCGATAGTGTTTATAGCAATATCCGCGCTCAGGTTCATGGTCGGATATGATTACAGTATGTACGGCGCTACATATTTTAACATGAGATATATGTATGCTGAGGATCTGATGTTTGACAGAATGGAAAAGGGCTTCCTCATGC
>CANQZS010000080.1 GCA_947628385.1 uncultured Clostridia bacterium
CCAGAGACCTGTCCGGAATGTCACGGAACAGGTCAGGTAAAGACTGCACAGCGCACGCCCTTTGGAATGATCTCCTCGCAGAAGATATGCTCGCGCTGCGGAGGAAAGGGAAAGGTAATAAGCGATCCATGCCACAAGTGCCATGGAAACGGACGTGTAAGCGTATCCAAGAGCATTACAGTGGATATTCCTGCGGGTATTGATGATGAACAGACGATCCGCGTTTCCGGTCAGGGACACAGCGGAATAAACGGCGGTCCTGCGGGAGATCTTCATGTTACCGTAACCGTTCGTCCGGACGCAATATTTGAAAGGGACGGCTACGACGTTCACACCGAAATGCCTATAACCTTTGTTCAGGCGGCGCTGGGAGCGGAGGTCACGGTTCCGACCATAGACGGCACGGTAAAATATACGATACCTGAGGGAACACAGCCCGGAACGGTTTTCCGGTTCAAGGGCAAGGGCATAAAAAAGCTCAACAGATCGGAAAGAGGAAACCAATTTGTACATGTTACCATAGAAGTCCCGAGCAATCTTACCAAAAAGCAAAAGGAGCTTCTGAAAGAATTTGACAATTCGCTTGATGAAAGCAAAAATTATCAAAAGCGCAACAGCTTTTTCGATAAAATAAAGCAAGCGTTTGAAAGATAAATAAATTCCCGTCCTGAACGGAGGGAGCCGCAGTGGCTTTGCGCAGTTCAGGGCGGGATTTTTTTGTGCGGCTGCCGCATTTGGGGTCAGCTGCGCCGATCTGCGCATAAATTAAACAAAAACGGGCTTTATTTTTTACGCAATCATATAATTTTGCGGATTTTTAGCCGTAAATTATTGATTTTACTAAGAAAAAATGATAAAATTACATTAAAAATGTATATTTTGTACTTATTTAATAAAAATTTCAAAAAGGCGGCGTGATCTTTTATGAAAAACAGAAAAATATTTGCGCGTATTGTTACTGCCTTGGCGGCTGCAGCGGCAATTTTTGTCGGTACGGGATATATTTCCGACAGGATAATTTATGCGGATTTTACAACATATGGCGACCTGCTTATTAATGGCGGAATTTCAGGTACAGATTTTGAATATGATGAAACCGGTAAAATACTGACAATAAAAACAGGTAAACAGCTTACAATTACTTGTGATACGTTAAAAAAAGTTGAAGATCGTATAATTATACAGGACAACGTGACCGCAAATATAACATTTGATAATATGAAAATGGAGTGTAATGAGGCACCGGTTCAGGTAGGAGAAAATTCAACTTTAAACCTGACACTTGATTGGGAAAGACACAGCTTCTCTTACCGTAAAGGCAGGCATAGTCAATAAAAGCGGAGCAACAGCCGGAAATATTGAAATAAAAAATTGTAAAGAAATAAACGCTACCGGTGTCAACAGCGCGGGTATAGGTAGTGTTTCTAATACTTCTATGAGTGAGGCTGTAGGAAATATCACTATAAAAAATTGTACAGAAGTCACAGCTACCGGTTCAGGTAGTCCTCCGGCGTCAGGTATCGGCAGTGGTTATGGAGGTAAAGCAGGCGATATTGAAATTACCGGCTGTGGTACTATAAAAGCTACAGGTAACTATGGTGCAGGTATAGGCGGAGGTTATAATGGCAGTGTCGGTAATATTACTATTAAAAATTGCCAAACAATTACTGCCACCGGAACAAGCGGCGCAGGTATCGGCGGCGGCGGTTTAGGCGATACCGGTAATATAACCATAACAGATTCTCAGATAACTGCCCAAGGTTATTTAAGCATACCAAGCACTTATAGCGGCGCGGGCATTGGCGGCGGTTCTATTGCAAACGGTTCAAAAAAACTAAGTACAGGTATTATTACCATTTCAGGCGGCAGTATTACTGCCGCAGGCAGTGTCGGTTCGGCAGGTATCGGCGGCGGCAATAACTGGTCCAGCGGAAAAATAACTATAGAAAATGGCGCTGAAGTTACGGCTACAGGTAACAGCGGCGGTGCAGGTATCGGCGGTGGTAATTTCGGCGATAACGATAATATCACGATAAGCGGCTGTAATACTGTAAATGCCGCAGGCGGCAACGGAGGTGCGGGCATTGGCGGTGGATATAATGGAAAAAGTACATATATTTTAATAGAAAACTGCATAAAAGTTATTGTAAAAGGATCAAGTTATAGTGGTGCATCCGGCGGTGGTGCAGGCATTGGCGGTGGATATAATAGAGACAGTGAACAAATTATAATAAAAAACACCGAAGTAGAAGTATCAGATACAGGTGAAGGCGGAGCAGGTATCGGCGGCGGAAGCAGCGGAAGCGGCGGTACAATTAATATTGAAGATACCACCGGTAGTAAAACAATAACTGCAACAAGCTATTATTCAAAACTGGCTCCGGGTGCGGCTATAGGCGGCGGTTCAGGAAATGGCTTTACGGAAATAACAATTTCCGGATATAAAGTAAATGCTTCTGTAAAATGTAAGGGAACTTCTACAACAGGAGGCGCGGCTATAGGTATTGGCAGAAATGCATCGACGGGCGGGCAAATTTCCATTAATGAATGTGATCTGACCGCTGTATCGCCATATGGCTATGGCATAGGAGGTACTAATAACGGTTCTGTAAATATTTCCGGCGGAAAGACTGTCGCAATAGGTTGCGGCAGCGGCATTTATAACGCAATTAAAGGCTCGTCATTAAATTTCAGTGATAATGCGGTTATCTGCGCAGGTATCAGCGATGGGAGCTCCACATCTGCGCTCAGTACAAAACCAACGATAGATAATAAATATATACATATTACTTTTGCAGATGATACAAAAAACGTAACAGTTACTGATATTGAAGACGGTCTCGAAACAGCAGATAATTTCTGGGAATGTACAGGATTTTCTCAAACATCTTGGGGTAAATCGCGCATAAAGATCGAGCCTATGGAAAACGCAAAGCTTGAAGTTACGGCTGTTCCTGAGAAAATTGATCTTAACGGTACAGAGCCTTATTCCTCAGAGCTTAAAGTAATTTTCACAGCAAATTATGGGGAAACATCATGCGATAAACCGCTCGAGGTCGATTTACTGAAAAACGCCAATACACAAAGTAAGACTTCAATTGAATTAAACGGCAGCGATTATGCATCTGGCACAAAAATAGACGGTTCAACACTTACAGTTGACAAAAATGAACCAGCCAAAGAAGTAGAGGTTATAGGCTATTTCGGAGACTCAAATTATTATAGTAATATCGCAACAATTGCGCTGATCCGCCCGCATACAGTAACATTCAGTATTACCAATGACACAACATCAGTTGACGATCAGACGGTAGAGGACGGACAGCCGGCAAAAGACCCAAGTATTACCGATCCTGACCGCACTCTTGACGGTTGGTATATTTACGATAGCTGCACTGGCGATAAATGGGATTTTAGCGATCCTGTTACAAAAAACATGACTCTCTATGCAAAGTGGATATGTACGGTAACATTTGACTCCAATTGCGAGGACGTAGATGATCCGGATCCACAGACAGTTGACTATAATTCGCCCGTAAGCGACCCATTTAGTACCCCCCTATAAGAACAGGTTATGATTTTGACGGCTGGTATAACAACAAGTTATGCGAGGGCGATGCATGGGATTTTAACGATCCTGTTACAAAAAACATGACTCTCTATGCAAAGTGGACGATAAAGCAGTATACGGTTACTTACGTTACCGACATGAAAGACGTTAAAATGCCGGCTGCTGAAACGGCAGACTATGGCGAAACAGTTACATTCCCGACAGTTCCTGCTGTAGAGGGCTACACCGGCGAGTGGCAGATAGACGGCAAGCCCGCCGGAACATCAATAGTTGTCAAAGACAACGTTACCGTAAAGGCTGTTTACACAATACAGCAATATACGGTTACTTACGTTACCGACATGAAAGACGTTGATATGCCGGAGCCTGCAACAGTAGACTATGGCGAAACAGTTGAATTCCCGACAGTTCCGATTGTAGAGGGCTACACCGGCGAATGGCAGATAGATGGCAATCCCGCCGGAACATCAATAGTTGTCAAAGGCGACGTTACCGTAAAGGCTGTTTACACGAAACAACAATACACGGTTACTTACGTTACGGAAATGATGGGAGTTGATATGCCGTCCGCACAAACTGTAAGCTATGGCGAAACAGTTACATTCCCGCCCGTTCCGACTTTAGAGGGCTACACCGGCGAATGGCAGATAGACGGCAAGCCCGCCGGAACATCAATAGTTGTCAAAGGCGACGTTACCGTAACGGCTGTTTATACAAAACAGCAGGATACCGGCTCATCTCCGCCGGTATCCGAGGGTGAATCCAACGATCCACCAACGGATCCCTCTGATGATTCGCCGGCAGAACCCTCCACAGGACCGTCTGCCGAGCCATCGGGTGACCCCACTGCCGATGATACGACGGTTGGATCTTCAACCGAGCCTGTATTAACGCCTCCGCCGTTTGTAGTAACTCCCGCCGTATGGCAGACAACAGTTACCTGCGCTGCCTCGTCCGAAACCGAGGGTTCCGAGTATCCTCCGGAGGATATGTCGTCCGGCGCAGGCGTTGTCGAGGTAACGGGAAAGGCTCTTGATAAGCTGGATTCTCCGTTTGGAATAGCTATGCTGATAATAGCATACGGAGGAGCGGCTGCGGCTGTATTTATCATAAGAAAACGGCTGCGCAAATAAGTTGCTGCGTATTTTGATCGGCAAAGATAACATTTAATGTTATAGCTAAATATTAAGCGAGTGTGAATTTTATATGAAATTTACACTCGCTAACTTTTATTTGGAGCAAAATTTAATACCTTGTGCAGATCTATTGACAAAATATATAGAAAAAAGGTAGAATGAAACTGCAGCAGCATATTTTAAAGTCTGCCGATCATTTTATTTTTAAGGAGAAAATCAATTATGAAAAAGCTTTTATCATTTCTTATATCGGCATTATTGATCTTGGGAATGTCCTCCTGCGGTAATGCTCCCGCTGCGGACAGTGGGAATATATCCGAAGAGAATTCCGAAAGTATATCCGAAAAAATTTCTGAAAACACATCGGCAAAAGCTCCCGAGCCGCAGATCGCGGAACACGTTTATTCCTTGCAGACTGTTGATCTTCCGGAGGGAATGACATCGGTAGACAACGTTATTTACAGTAATGATAAGCTTTTTATTTTCGGGGATAATATACAATTTATCGGTGAAAACGAGGACGATCTTCAATATTTTTTTGAAACGAAATTGCAGGTCACAGACATGAACGGCACACTTCTGAATGAAATTGAATTATCGGACAGCGACGGAGATATAATGTGTTCCGATGTTCTTCCAAGCGGTGAAATACTTATGGTAAGGCAGCGCAGCGGGACTTCCCGACTTGTAAAATACAGCTGCGAGGACGGCAGCAAAATTTCAGATACGGCTCTGGGAATTGACGATATGTGTTCGGGAATTTTATGCGCTGCGGACGGAACGATCATTATTTTGGGACGTAATGTTATTTATTTTTTGAATGAAAACGGCGAGCTTATCGGACAACTGACAAATACAGCATACGCTGCGGATCAATACATAAAAGGGATATATCGTTCCGGCGGCGGAAAAATATTTGCGTATATTTCAAATGTCAGAACAGAAAACGGCTTGTATATTTCCGAACATAAGCTTGCGGAAATAGATGCTTCAAAATTTGCTTTAGGCGAGGAATATCCGCTGACATCAGGCGGAACGCTTTTGAACGGAACGGGAAATTATGATCTCCTTTTAAAAGGCGATTCAGGACTTTTCGGATTAGATGTGGAAAGCGGCAATTCCGAAAAAATTATAGATTGGCTTGGCGTGGGAATTGATCCTTTTTATATCGCGCACGAAATTTCCGTACTTCCGGACGGAAAAATACTTTGTTTTACGCGGAAAGAAAGCTCACAAGGAATTACCGAAAAGGCAAATATCCTGACCGAAATTACGGACGCGCCGAAAAGAAAGCTTGTAAAGCTTTATGCCGTATCGCTTGGACCGGATATACGGGCGGGCGTTGCGGAATATAACAGAAAAAGTACCGAATATCAGATCGAGCTTACCTCATTTAACGATTTTTATGGAAATTATGATAACGCTGCTGCAGATCTTAACAGTGAATTACTTGCGGGAAATATTCCTGATATTCTCATTACAGATCCGGAATTTTCAATAGAAAATTATATTTCAAAAGGACTTCTTGCGGATATTAATGAATTTATTGATAATGATGATACAATAGACCGCGATGACTTTCTGACAAATGCTTTTGAAGCGTTTGAACAAAGCGGGAGGCTTTATAAAATTGCTCCGTCTTTTACGATAAATACACTTATAGGCAAGGCTTCCATTGTCGGCTCGGAACAGGGCTGGACGACAGATGAATTTATTGAGATATGCGATAAAAACGCAGCGGATCCGTATAAAATTTTCGGAACGAATTCCACGGGAACAAATAATTTTTTCAACGAATTGACAAGCGGCGCGGTTTTTTCGGATATTATAACAAATATGGATTTTACGGATCGTGAGAACGGAATATGCTATTTTGCGGGAGATGATTTTGTAAAGATCCTGAAATTCTGCGGCAGATTTCCCGTAAATGAATCAGACTATCATTACGATACGGAGGATCATGAAAATAATGAAAAACGTTTCAGGACAGGCGACGCATTTTTAAAGATCGCGGAAATAAAAAATTTCTCATCTATAAAAGAAAATGAAGATGGAGATTTCGGCGAAGTAATAGCTTTAAAAGGATTTCCGTCGGAATACGGAGGTTCGTTTATAAACGCAGATACTTATTTTTCGATAATTTCAAATGCACAGAATACCGACGGCGCATGGGACACGGTAAAATATTTTTTATCGGACAATTTTCAGGATAAATATTCCGGAAATGACAGCACGGAATTTCCCGTAAAAGTTTCCTCCCTTGAAAAGCAGGCTGAATCATTCAAGGAAAAGTTATATACAACAGGACTTGACGGAAAACAGGCAGAGGATAAGCATTATGTTCCTATCGGCGGTACAGTTGTGGAAATTGAAGTCAACACAGATGAAGATAATCTGCGCGCAATGGAATTTATAAAGTCGGTAAACAGAGCCGCTTGCTATGACAAGCAGCTTAAAAATATCCTTACCGAAGAAGCGGGAGCATATTTTGCAGGACAAAAAACCGCCGAAGAGACAGCGAAAATAATTCAGAACAGAGCTTCAAATTATTTAGCGGAAAACGGGTAAAAAATTTTTGGGGATCTCCTGCCCAACCTTTTGAAATTTTTGCACACTATATATGCGGAACGTTCAGAAAAACCATTCGCGCGAAAGGAAATAATATGGATAAGCAAGCCTCGGACAAACTGATCTTTCAGTATATGAATAAAATATTTGGCTTTGCGCTTGATAAGCTGCGGAATATCGACCAAGCACAAGAGCTTGCGTCCGATATAATCTGCGAGGTCTACAGCTCATTTCTTAAAGCGGATAATATTGCAAATATTGACGGGTATGTTTACCGTATTGCAAGAAATGTTTATTCACGATATATTGTGAATTTGCAGAACGGCAGACGGTTCACAAGCATTGACGAAATGATCCCCGCTCCGGAAATTCCGAACAATGACGATACGGAAATGCAGGAGATCCTCCGCCGTGAGATCGGATTTCTTTCGGAACGTCAGCGGCTCGTAATTTATATGCACTATTACAATAAGCTTTCGGTCGCTGAAATTTCAAATAAGCTGAATATTTCCCAAGGCACTGTAAAATGGCATTTGTCCGACGCACGAAGTAAACTGAAAGAAGGTATAAATATGAATTTCAACGAGCAGAATACGGATATAAATCCGGTTATTTTCACCGATATGGGACACAGCGGCGGAGCAGGTCCCATGGGCGATACACGGGATATGTTTGATTCACGCCTGAAAATGAATATTGCATGGGCGTGTTATCACGAGCCGAAAACTTTGCCTGAAATTGCGCGGGCGGTAGGCGTTCCGCAGGTATATATTGCCGATGTCCTTTCAAAATTGGTGGAATACGCTTACATTGACAAGCTTGACAACACCAAAGAGCCCAAGTACAGAACAAATATGTATCTTATAGATGATCGCCAAAAATTCAATTACAGCGAAACTGACGACAAAGCTGCGGA
>CANQZS010000081.1 GCA_947628385.1 uncultured Clostridia bacterium
CTCTGCGGAGCGCGGCAAGGGCTCCGCCCCTTGACCCCGCAAGCTGTGCTCAGCTTGACCAGCTTTATATTTTGCGCCTGCGGCGCAAAATAGTACGATAAAATGTGACTATGCTTCGGCAGCAAGCAGACTTTTCCACTTCTTTACTATCTCTCCGCAGCTTTCTATATCGGTGTTCTCCGCTGAATCTTTAAGCTGCTCAAATAGTTCTTTCTGCTCTCCCGTATAGGTCTGCTTTGCCATTTCCTCTACTACACTGTCTATCTCCAAAGTGTCAAAATCTTTAAGCGCATTGATGAGCTTTTCAATTAAGCCGCCTATGACCTCGGGATCGGCAGAATCATCACTCATTGCCATGATCCTTTCTCCCCACTCGGCTATTATTGAACCGCATTTCTCAATATTTCCGTCAAGCGCCGCCTGCTTCAGATCCTCAAAATAATCTGCGTGTACTCCCTCGAATCTGTATTCAGACATCATTTCAATAGTGTCATCTATCTGGAGAGTATCAAAGTTATCAAGCGCGATCTGCATCTGTTCAAGCATATTGAGCATATCATCTTTATGCGGAGCTTTGTTCTCCTCCTTTTCTGCACATTCCGGAAAATACGGAGCAAGAATATCCTTGAATTTAATATATTCCGCAAGCATTTCATCGGTTTTTTCCATTATCAGAGGAATGTTTCCGTCATTTCCTGCCTTTTCAAGCTCGGCAGCCATGTCGGCAAGATGACCCGCTCCTATCTGCCTTGAAGTGCTTTTCAATGAATGTACCTCAATGGTGTAATCCCGCCACTTTTCAGAATCCTTATGCTCTTTTATTATGGAATATTTCTTTCCGATAGAACAGAAATATTCTTTCAGTACCGTTCTGAAAAGCGCTTCCGTTCCAAGAAGCTTTAATGCGTTTTCCGTGTCAAGCTCCTTGATGCCGAGAATACCGCCGCTGTCCTGTCCGGAAACGTCAGAAACGCCGCTTTCAGCCTGATCCGGTATGCTGTCCTTGTCTACGATAACAAGCTTTTCCTTGGGAAGCCATTTTCTCAGCTTGGATACAATATCCTTTATCTCTATAGGCTTTGCTACGAAATCATTCATTCCCTCTCTGATGAACATTTCCTTTGCCCCGCCTATAGCATTAGCCGTAAGAGCAATTATCGGAACGTCATTATAGCTCGGAACAAGCCTGCGTATGATATGAGTAGCTTCAATGCCGTCTACCTCCGGCATCATATGATCCATAAAAATAAGGTCGTATTTGATATGATGGATCTTTTCGATAGCCTCAGCTGCGCTTGAAGCAACGTCTACATTCATCTTGATAGGCTCAAGAAGTCCCTTTGCTACCGTAAGATTTATAGGATTGTCGTCAACGACAAGAATATTTGCGTCCGGAGCAATATATGAGAACGTATCCGATTCAATATCGCTTTCATATCCCATGGAGATCTGACTTATTCCCAAAGCATTATACAGGCTCAGCGAATATACCGGCTTGCTTATTACCTTGACATTGGGGACATCTATATTTTCCATATGGTCATAGTCGGAAAGCACCAGACACTTTTTACCCTCATGGCTTTCCATATAATGCTTTATGAAATCCGAAAACAGTGGCTTTTCCACAATAATATAGTCTATGCTGTCATCGTCAGCCTCTCCCGCTTCGGAAAGGTCGGTATATTCCGCGCCGATCTTTTTAAGATCAATAATAAGCTGCTTTTTCACATACGGATCTTCGATTATCAGCGCCGCATTAACAGGCTTTTCAAGATTGGGAACTGCCGGCGTGCTGTCAATGACTTTTTGAGGAAGCTCAAAAAAGAACGTCGTTCCCTTTTCATAAACGCTCTGTACCGAGATCTTTCCTCGCATAAGGCTCAGGAGCTGACGTGAGATAGCAAGTCCCAGACCTGTTCCCTCGATATTCCTGTTTCTCTTGCTGTCCACCTGCTGAAAGGAGTTGAACAGCTTGCCCATATCGGCGTCCTTGATACCAATGCCGGTGTCGCTGACCTCCGCCTTGATCTGTATATAGCTATCATCACGCGGAGCACATTCTATTTTAAGATGCACCTCGCCGCTGTTGGTGAATTTTACCGCATTCGTAAGAAGATTCAATATTATCTGATGTATTCTCACATTATCGCCGTAAAGGACTTTGGGAAGCTTTGGATCAATATCCATTGTAAATTCAATATCCTTATCGCCTATACGGCTGCAAACGATACCGGTCAGATCGTTTACCAGTGAAAGCGATTCATATTCTACCTCTACAATATCCATTTTCCCTGATTCGATCTTGGAAAAATCAAGAATATCATTAATGATAACGAGAAGATTCTGGCTCGAAGCCTTTAGCTGATGGATATATTCCCTTGCGGAATTTGACATTTCCTCCCTGAGTGCAAGATCGGCAAGACCTATTACCGCGTTCATGGGAGTTCTTATCTCATGGCTCATATTTGCAAGGAAGTCAGACTTCATATTTGAAGCCTTTTCGAGATCTCTCTTGCTTTCGTTGAGCTCATACGCTCTGTACGCAAAATTTGACAGAACTATTGCAATAGCATACAGGAAGTGCGCCGCTTTATCAACGGTCTCCTTATCTACTATCCTTACCTTTTGAACAGCCTCGACATACTTTTCCGGATCTATCCCCATTTCCTCAGCTATCTTGCTGAATCGTCTGAGATTAGGAGATTCGGTCAGCACCTGACCTCCTATAAAGCTGCCTACTATCTCGCCCTTAGCCATAATAGGCGCTGCGAAATCCACCAGACCCGCATGGCAGTAATATGTATGCGAGCTTCCTTTTTCAAGGGCTTTTTCCGCGCCGTGCTTATCGCACATTTCGCAGCGTCTGCACCCCAGTCTGTTGGTCCTTGTATAAAGCATACAGAAATCCGTAAAATTCGAGCCCTTTGTAACAGCCGCTCCGTTAATATCGGTAGTTATGGCAGCCATTCCCGTAAGATCGGAAAAAGCGTCCTGTATCATCTGGAGCGTATCAACGTCTATAAGATTTGTCAAATACAATTCGTTTCTTTCATTATCCATAATGCAATAACCTCTTCCGGTCAATTATTCCGTAAGGCTTTTTACCGTTGAAAAAAGCATATCCATATCAATTGGTTTAAGAATATAGCTATGCGGTCTCAGCGCCATTACCTCCATGATCTTATCTCTGTCGGAAATACCTGTCAGGAAGCATACGGGTACTCTTTTTATTTTATCATTACTTCTTATTTTGCGTAATATTTCCGCGCCTGTTTCAATAGGCATTTCGTAATCGAGTATCACAAGATCTACCTTTTTGCTTTCGAGGAATTTTTCTACCATGATCCCGTTTACCATAGTAGTTACGTCAAATTCGCCGGAAAGCGCTGTTTTTAGCATTTTAAGGACAGTCCTGTCGTCGTCAACGACAAGTATATGTTTTTTCTCGGCGGGTGAAGCTTCGGGCGCCTCGGCTTCGGGTGCATTTTCCGCAGACGGCTTTTCCTCCCCCTCATTTTTCGAGCCGAGCTCCTCGGCTTTCTTTTCGTTAAGCTCCTCAAAGAAGCGAATTATCCTCAATGCAAGGTTATCCGCAGATATAGGACGTTTAACGATCATATCCACGCTGAATCTTGCGGAATATCCTATAGCTGACGCGGTTTTATCGTCGCAAATAACAATTATTGGCACATTGCAGGAAAAGGGATACTCTTTCAAAGAGCTTGTCTGAGCAAGATTTCTGCTTGATTCTGATTCGACGAAGCAAACGTAGGCGTCCGGTTCAAAGATCTCGAAATGATTAAGCACGTCCTGCAAGCAATCCGACGTACTCAAGCATTTGAAATAGGATTCCGTATACTGCATAAAATCCGTAGCGAAAGAGCCGTTTCTGCCGTTAATAAGGATCTTATATTTTTCCTGATTATCCATACAAGCACCTCAACATTCCTATTTTATATAAATCAAAGTGAACCATGCTGCGGTATGAGCCGCAGAGTTACTTATAATATTTTAGCACATTTTTTACAGAATGTCAATATATGCAATTATTTATTACTGATATTTTAAAGCGGAAATTTTGCGCGAAGCGCAAAATTGTAATTACACATTACGCATTAAATATTAAAAGCCCCTTTGAAAGAGGCTTTTTTTACTGTCTTTTATTTTATCGAATAACATATTGCCCGCCGCTCGTTACAGTGATGACCGGCTTGCTGTTGGAATCAAGATAAAAGCTTCCTGTTGCCTTGCCGCTGGTGTAAAGACTCTTTTTAGCGATGTCCTCAGCAGCTATCTCACAATCCTTTATGGTAACATTTGCAGTGCAGCCGAGACTTCCCGACGCACCCATATTCAGAGTGACTCTTGAACTGTTTCCGTATGTATCCGCGGAAAGATCTATCTTCCCCGCCTTTGTCACCGATGAAGAGCTTACCGAAATCGATATTGACGGCGAGTATACCACCAGAACCGCATTCTTGCAGTCCTTGAACGCACTAACTACCGTTTCATCTACCGTGAACCTTTTGATCGAGCTTACTGAAACCGATAAAATGGAATTCTTTTCATCAAGAGATACGCTTTTGATCTTGCCGGTATCCGCGTCTCCCCAAGCCTTTGCTGCCTGATAGAACGCCTGTACCTTTTCGTCGTCCTCGTTTACCTGCTTGGTATTGTTCACACATACATATGCCTCGACCTTGTCCTTTTCGGAAACCAGTGTTCCCGCCCTGTTGCTCTGATAGTAAATAACGTCGTTCGCATATGTGTCGTTTTCATCATATTTAAAGGTAATGTTTATTTTAAGACTCTTTGCAAGCTTTGAAGCTTCGTTCTTGTCCATTCCGATAAAATTCGGAACTTCGATCGTGGGCTTGACCGTTGTCGTAACTGACGTAGTAGTCTGAGGAGCCCTTGTCGTTGTCTGCGGTGCTCTCGTTGCCACCACAGGAGCCGCTGTAGTCTGTACCGGAGGCGCAGTGGTCACCGTAACAGCCGTCGTAGTCTCGGCAGGAACAGTCTCCGGAGGCTCTGTTTCCGACGGAACGGTATCCGAAACTTCGGGAATTTCCGTAACCGTGATCTCGTTTTCCGCAGGCAGGATCTCCTGAGGATCAAACTCATCAAGAATATCCGTTACTGTCTCAGTCTCAGTCTCAGAGTCTATATCTTCATCGGCTTCGGCATTTTCGTAACTTCCCGAAAGCTCGGCGAGCTTATCCGCTATTCTTTCATCGTTTGAATTCAAAGAACCTCTTTCAAGGATCTCTATAGCTTTTTCGGTATTCCCCTTTACCAGATAAGCGTCCGCAAGACCGATATAAGCTTCTGCACAGTCTTTCTGATTGTTCAGAAGATTATTATATATAGCTATTGCCTTGTCATAGTCGAGCATATCATAATAAGCCTTGGCTTCCTCAAGGCTTTTTTCTACAGATGTTCCGCCCCTTCCGCCTATAAGGAAAATAATTCCTACAGCTACAAGTATAAACACCATACAAACTATTATGATCTGTTTTTTTGCAGACATCTTACAAGCTCCATTCTTTCAGAAAAATAAAGAATACCCCATTTAAAACGGTTACGAAATACACCTCAATGCGAGGTATATTTCGTAACCGTTCAGACACCATAAAGGTGTCTGAACGGAACTAAGCAGAAATTACGCTTTAACTTCGTACTTTCCGCCCTTGGTTGCTATGAAGTAAGGTACGTTGTTATCGTCGAACTGAACGCTTCCAACTTCCTCATCATCACAGTAAACCTTTGCGTTAGCAAGTGCTTTAGCGCTCATCTTGCAGTTAGTGAGATATACCTTGACTTCGCAGCCAAAGTCTCCCTTAGCTCTGTAGAAATCAACAACTGCTCTCTTAGTAGAGCTGTAAACCTTTGCAGAAAGATCTACTCTCTTTACTTTCTTAACTGTAGCAGCTTCGATCTTGAAAGTAGCCTTAGGAGAAACGATCTCAAGAACTGAGTCCTCGCTCTTAGCAAGCTCCTTGATAACAGAAGAGCTTACGGGAATAGATGTTGTAGATTTAACTTCAACAGTAGCTGTTCCCCCTGCTTCAGCTGCAACAGCCTCAGATACAGCCTCCTTGACTTCGTCGTTGGAAGCTGATACAGATGTGCTAGGAACTACATTTGTAGAAGGTGCTCTATTGTAGTCTGTTGCATAAGCAGTTGCTGCAACTGTAGCAGTTGTCATAAGAGTAAGGGCAACGCACAAAGCTTTTTTCATACCACTTCTCATGGTAATTACCTCCTTTCTTCAACAATTATAATTAACACTTAAAAAGTGTAATTACCTTTTTTAAGCTTATCCGAAAACAGGTTTCCGGCAAGGAACGCAAACATACTCAGCAATGCGGTTATGATAACTACCGGAACTGCGCCTATCTTGAACAGTTCCCCTATCTCGCCCGCCGGAGTTATAAACATTATATTGAAAAATTCGGATAAGACATACATAACAATGCTCATTCTGCATATTTCCGGACCGTTATTCGACAGATATATCTCAATAATCGGCAGGAACCAGAACAGCGCCGTAAATACCATAAATCCCCATTTATTTCTTGCTCCGCTGATAAGCGAAAGCGAGATCCACATAAACAGGCATATTATGAACACTGCCGTTTTATAAAGCTGTGTGAAGCTTTCCGGCATACTTTTTTCATAGCAAAGCACTCCGGCTGCGAATGTTATCATAAACAGTATGAACATATTCTCGCAAAGGCTGTACCTTGATGATCCGGAATGTTTTCCGCTATGCTTATGTCCCTTATGATGATGCTCCTCCTGACCATCTTCATGATGATGTTCATGGTGATGCTCATGATGTCCCTCGTGACCCTCGCCGTGGTGGTGTTCGTGGTGATGTTCATGATGCTCCTCTTGGTGAAGCTCCTCGGCAGGGATCTCTTTTTTATCTTCGATTTTATCGGTATTTTTCTCATTATCCATATCTTACAGCTCCTTTACAGCAGGATCGTTTCAGGAAAGTCCCTGAAGCTGATTTAGAAGATCCTGTTCAAACTGCTCCTCATCAAAAGACTCTGTTTCTTCCGTTTCTTCGGGAGCTTCCGTTTCAACATACTCACTGTCCGCAGCAGGCTCACTTCCAAGATCTTCACCGCCGTTTTCGGGATATTCCCCGCCGTCATCTTCAAGCCGGAGCTGTTCCTCAAGCCATTCCTCGTCCTCCTCGATCCATTCCTCCTCGTTGTCCTCTTCGGTTATTACCTGCTCGATGAATATGTCGTATGGTCTGTTTATCTGAGAAACATAAGGAACTACGCCGTTGTAATTTCCAAGCATAAGCATTACATACGAGCCCACAAAGAAGAGCGAAAGCACTCCCATTGAGCAAGCATTGAACACCTGTATGCGTTTTTTGCCATATGCTTCAAATTTTTCCGAAACGAATTCCGATATGACCTTAACAAGGTCGGGAACCATATATATAATAGGTGTGATGTATACTAAAATTGCAAATCTTGAAAGAACTGCGTGTCTCAGACCGATAGCTTCAAAAACCGTCGTATACATAAGGCAGTTCAGGTACACGGCATTTGCCTTGTTTTTGTCAATAAGTCTCTTCCTGAATACAAATGCGATAATGAAAAGTATCCCGAACATGATCGTAAACTTAGGTGAAAGACCCGCCATTGCCTCAATGCTCGTTTCGGGATCATAGCCCCTGTACATATAGAAATGGTCTATTGCCCAGTACATGAGCTTTCTGGAGATCATACAGAATATGACCGTTCCCGCCGTAATGACGCCAAGATATATGTACCCGGGCTTTATTTTCAGCAGGAAATACAGCAGCAGCATAAGCAGCGCCGACCAGTGGAACACCGACGCGGATATTACAAGAACGAAAAATCTTATCGGCATTTTCCTGTCAAAAAACTTCATTGCATATGCGACCAGCATTGCAGCCATTACCTGTCTCAGGAAGCACAGCGAATTGAAATATAATCCGAAGCAAAGATATGCCGCCGTGCTTATCCACGGACATGACGAATTTTTATATAAAAATTCGTCATGTCCGTGGATAAGCACGGCGGCA
>CANQZS010000082.1 GCA_947628385.1 uncultured Clostridia bacterium
TTCCATACAGTATACCTCGTTTCATATGATTTTAACAAAAGTATACCATACCAAACCTGACAACAGTATGTCATATTTCATATTTTTTTGAAATATTTTTCAGAAGTTCGGCAAACAGTTCCCGATATTCTTTAGGAGAAATAATTTCCGCATCGTCTCCGAAAGTAAGGATATATCTGAAAAACGACGGAACGTCCGACCATGTAAAAGTTACCTCGATTTCTCTGTTTTCGTTATATTTAATAAAATCAATGCCGAATTCGTCGATGAGCCGCCATTTTACAGTATCGTCAAAGCGCACGGAAGCCGTTATTTCACCCTTTGTATGCAATAATTTATCGGGAACATATGCGGGAATTTCTCTTTCCGCACATTTTTCACCAATGCTTTTCAGATCGGTCATTCGGGTAAGCTTGAACATTCTGTGATCTTTTTTATCTGTACAGAATCCCCACACATACCAGCTTGACCATTGATAGATCAAATGATACGGTTCAATGATCCTGCTGCTGTCACCGTTCGGCGAATGATATTCAAAAGAAATTTTTTCTTTGTTTTCTATGGCATTTTTTATAATTTCAATTTTTTCAGCGACTGCGCTTTTATCCCAGCTTGAAAGATCAATTATCATATTGCCGCTTGGAATACACGCCGACGAACCCGCCGATAATTTTTCCATAAGTCTGCTGTAATTATTTGTATTGCTTACACTGTCAAGACTGCGCAATCCGTCAAGTACAGCGTGCATTTCCTTTGAGGAAAGCAGCGTCCTGTCTATTTTATATCTTTCCATTATGGAAATTCCACCGCCGTTTCCCCTTTCGGAAACAATAGGGATCCCCGCCATTCCGAGCGTATCTATATCACGGTATACGGTGCGTTCAGAGACTTCGTAAAGCTCCGCAAGTTCATGAACGGTAACCTTTTCTTTTTGAATAAGAATTGATAAAATTCCTACAAGTCTGTCTATTTTCATATTTCCTCCAGAATGATAAATAATATATTTTCGACATTGTTCGACAAAATAATAAACAACAAAATATATATTTTTCCGATCAAATTTTACAAATATAAAAAAAATGTATTGACAATAGCTTTGATTTGAAATAAAATAATAAAAAAAACACGAAAGGATGCTTTTTATGACGGAAATTGAAAGAAAAATAAAGCTTGGAATGAAATTGCAGGAGCTTCACGACGAATTTTGCCCCGATTATGAGCCTGACTGGGATAATGATACCGCAGCAAAATATTATATTTTTCAGAATCTTGTTACTAATAAATTTTCAGTCGGCAGCGTATATAAATTCAGTTACTCCGCAAGCGTATGGTTCCCCGATATGAGGATCGCATACAAAATTTGCAATATGCTCAACGGTGAAAAAAACGTTCGCCGAAATAGAAAAGATCAAGCTATCTGACTGCGTATCTCATCTATAAGCTTTTCCGCCATAGGAGAGAATACCTGATATTTTTTCCAGATAACATATAATTTTGTTTCAAGCTTAGGAGAAAGCGGACGGAATACCAGTCCGCTTTCTTTGCTTGTGTCTATAAGACGGTCAAAGCTGAGCATAAGTCCCGATCCCTCACGCACAAAGACCGAACCGTTATATGCCAGATTGAATGTTCCGGATATATCGAGCATATCCGCTTTTTCGCCGCACCAGCGTGAAATATCATTTTCCATGCTTTGCTCGGAGCATATAAGAGGTCTGCCTACAAGGTCGGAAAAGCATATCTCCGATCTTTCGGCAAGGGAATCATCGCTTTTCATTATAACTCCCCATATATCGGCTTCGGGCAATTCAATATAATTATATCTTGAAAGATTAGGAGGCTCGCATATTACCGCAAAATCTATAAGTCCCCTGTCAAGACGTCCGGCGACCTGTTCGGTATTCCCGCTGATAATGTGATAGCGCAGTCCTGTATATTGTCTGCGGAGCTTTTCTACAGCTCCCGCAAGAAATCGTATCTGATAGCTTTCTGCACAGCCTATATAAACGTCTCCTCCCGTCAGCTCGTCAAGAGTGCGGAACTCCTCCTCGGTCTTATCGACCATTGAAAGAATATCCTCAGCGCGTTTTCTCAGCAGCATTCCCTCATCGGTCAGGTGAATACTGTAATTCCCCCTGTTGAAAAGCTTTTTCCCAAGCTCCTCTTCAAGCTGTTTGAGCTGCCTTGAAAGCGTCGGCTGTGTAACATGAAGCTTTTCGGCGGCTCGGGTTATGTTTTCCTCCCTTGCTGCCGTAAGAAAATATCGCAGAACTCTTATTTCCATAGCAAGACCTCCCTAAGACATTATAGCATATTCAGAAATGCTTTTCAAGCATTTCTTGAAATAAAAAATAAGTATTAGACATTCCGAAAGAAATGTTGTATAATATACTCGGAAAGGGAGCGAGGGGCATGGCTTTTACGGAGGAAAATAATTTTCAGGAATGTTTGTCAGATATAGGGATATGTGAAAAGGAAAGCGCGGAAATTTGCAAAGCATATTCAAATAATTCACTTCCCGAGGTGCTGGAATTGCTGAAAAAGCATAAAAAGGCCATTCTCTGCGAATCTCACCGGCTTGAAAAGCAAATAGACTGTCTCGACTATCTTATCTATAAGCTTGAAAAGGAAGCCGATACAAATTCAGAAAGGCGGTAATTATTATGTCAGAAAAATTAACTCTTGTTGCAGAATGGGATAAAACATTTCCCAGAAGCGAAAAAGTCGAACACAGCAAGGTGACATTTACAAATCGTTATGGTATCACACTTGCAGCGGATATGTACGTTCCGAAAAGCGCGTCCGGAAAGTTGCCTGCGATCGCAGTCTGCGGTCCCTTTGGCGCAGTAAAGGAACAGGCTTCGGGACTTTACGCACAAACAATGGCGGAACGCGGTTTCCTGACTATCGCCTTTGACCCGTCCTTTACAGGTGAAAGCGGAGGAACTCCCCGCTATATGGCTTCACCCGATATAAACACGGAAGATTTTATGGCGGCGGTGGACTTTCTTTCCATGCAGGAAAATGCCGATCCGGAAAAAATAGGTATTATCGGCATTTGCGGCTGGGGAGGAATGGCTCTTAACACGGCGGCTCTTGATACAAGGATCAAAGCGACCGTCGCTTCAACAATGTATGATATGGCGCGTGTAAATGCCAACGGCTACTTTGATTCCGAGGACAGCGAGGAACAGCGTTACGAAAAGAAAAAAGCCCTGAACGCACAGCGAATCGCCGATATTAAAAACGGTTCATATCAGCTTGGCGGCGGAGTTGTTGACCCGCTTCCGGAGGACGCGCCGTTCTTTGTAAAGGATTATCACGCATATTATAAGACCGAAAGAGGTTACCACAAGCGTTCACTTAATTCAAACGGCGGTTGGAACGTTATCGGCTGTATGTCGTTTATGAATCAGCCTATAAATTGCTACACAAATGAGATCCGCAGTGCCGTTCTTATGATCCACGGTGAAAAAGCACATTCCTGCTATTTCAGTAAGGACGCTTACGCCGCTATGACAAAGGACAGCAAATATGCAGACAATAAAGAGCTTCTTATCATTCCCGATGCCGTTCACACAGACCTTTATGATAATTTAAATGTTATCCCATTCGATAAAATGGAGAAATTTTTTAAAGAAAATTTATCATAATAAAGAGGTTTTACCATGCAGATAATTGAAAACATGACATTTGACGAGGAACGCGCTTTGTATGGCAGCCGTGACGTTACCGCACGGAAATGCTCCTTTGACGGTCCTGCCGACGGCGAGAGCGCGTTCAAGGAAAGCCGCAATATTACTGCGGAAAACTGTTATTTTAATTTAAGATACCCGTTCTGGCACAACAGCGGACTTGTGATCTCAGATTCCGAAATGACCGAGAACTGCCGAGCGGCGCTCTGGTATACGGATCATGCGGAAATTTCCCGCACAAAGCTTCACGGAATAAAGGCTCTGCGGGAATGTTCGGATATTACGCTTCGTGACTGTGATATAATTTCTCCGGAATTTGGCTGGTCGGTAAAAAATATCACCATGGAAAATGTCAATGCGGTAAGCGAATATTTCATGATGCGGTCGGAAAACATGAAATTCACAAATGTTGAGCTTGACGGAAAATATTCATTCCAGTATATAAAAAATGCGGAATTTGAAAATTGCAATTTTATCACCAAGGACGCTTTCTGGCACGGTGAAAATATAACCGTCCGGAACAGCACCGTTAAAAGTGAATATCTTGCATGGTATTCCGACGGACTTACGCTTATCAACTGCAAAATTATAGGAACACAGCCGTTTTGCTACTGCAAAAACTTAAAGCTTATAAACTGTGAAATGATAGACACCGATCTTGCATTTGAAAAAAGCTCTGTTGACGCGGATATTATCACGCCTGTAATAAGCATAAAAAATCCCGCAAGCGGAATTATAAAAGTTCCTGCGGTAAATGAAATTATCCGAACGGATCCAGACTCAAAATGCGAAATAATTATAAAAAAATAAAATTCGGGACTTTAATACTGATCCCTCATTAAAGTGCAGACAAAAAATTTGCGCAAAAACACATATAAAAAGTTTTTGCTTGATTTTTTGTGCACTTTATGATCGGGGATCAGTATAAAAACAGTCCCGAAAATTTTTAACTGTACTGTTCGCTTAAATAAAGCGAAACTCTCGACTGAATAAGCTTTGCTGTCTCATCAGCGGATCTTCCGCCTTGCGCAAATGCAGAAATTTCCTCGTTTACGATCTTATTAAGATCCTGATCCCATTGTGATACAGTATCCACCGAGCATAGAAAATCTATATAACGGTGAATATCATCTTCGGACACGTCCTTGTTTTTCAGTTCGATACCGTTCATATTCATAGAGGATTCCCTGTCAACAAGCTCGCCATTTTCATTGAACATTTTATACGGGATAGTATACTGTATTCCGAGATTTTCCAAGTCCTCTTTCAAAACAGGAAAACCGAAGTTATGTCCTGATGTCCAACGCTTTTCAATATAAGTTTCATCGTCAGTGGGGTCAAAGAGCTCTGTCTCCTCTTCATAGACCATATCTTCAAGAGTCTTTTTGATAAACTCCCACGCGCCATCTTTATATTCGGAATCGGCTGCAATGCTTATCTGTAAATATAATTGCAGTATACCGTTTGCGCCGTCCTTTCCGGGGAATCCCACAAACGCCGCGTCCTCATGGAAAAGCCCGTTTTCAAGATAATTGAACTCGTCAAATCCGCTTAAATACTGTGACATCAATAACGCTTTATCCTCTCCTACCATCATCTTCTGCTCTTCATAATCCATGTAATCGGTTATCTCGGCGGGGTATTCCATAGACTTTTCAAGAATTGCTTTGAATTCATCAGAATCAAAATTGCAGGTGCCGTTTTCATAGTCAACAAAGCTGCTGTACTGCAAAGCGTCGGAAATAAAAGCCTCGCGCGTTATATCATCACTTACAAGCACCGCTCCCTCCGGCATAGCCGCAAGAAGCTCATCTGCTTTGTCAAATGTCAGCGTATCAACTCCCGCAAGCCTTGAAGATTTTCCAACATATGTATTAACATAAAAATTCAGCGCAATACTGTAAAGCTTGCCGTCACGTTCCAGTGCGGAAAGCATATTAGGTATGAATTTATCGCGCGTGTATTCGGGATCGCTGTCCATAAGCTCGTAAATATCCATAAAAAGTCCCTTATCAACATAGCTGTCATAAGGCATATTGCTGTTCAGAAGTAGAATATCCGGAATATTTCCCGCAATAAGTTCGTTATTGAAATTGGTAAGCGCATTGTCATAATCATCATAAAGGTAGCTGTTTTCATCAGCATAACAAACCGAGCTGATAGTATACTCTTCATTTTCACGGTTAAATTCCGAAATTGCCGTGCGCATTGATTGATCCAGATCAAAACAGCCAAGAGTAAGCACCTTTTTGGGTGCGACTTCGCTTGCATCGACCGGTATGATATGTGAACATACAAAACCGCCGTTTCCTGCACGACGCGGTGTATATCCGCCCGTCACAAAAGAACCGTCTTCACAGGAAATTATATAATCTATCTGATTTGTGTCAACACCGATATTCAGCAGATTAAGTACCTGCTCCTTTTCAAGAGTATCTGCGCGGTAGCCTGCAATTCCTGTATTTGTCTGAGCATAACAGATATAATCGCCGCTTCCGGAGCTTACGGCGTTTAAATATTGATCTTTAAGAACGTGTTCCGCTCCGAAGCTTTTAGTATTGACGTCTATCTCAATTATCTTTACAGACGGCTCTTCTCCGTACGAATCATAGCAAATGGCAGGAACGCCCGTATTTGTAAGTATTATCCCGTTAATATAACCCATTGAATTATCGAGTGTGTCGGTGACAAACAGAAAATTCCCCTCTTTGTCAAATGCTTTTACGCAGTTATTGAACTGAATAAAAATATTTCCGTCACTGTCGCTTATACAGCCGCTTATGTACAGTCCACCGTCAAGATCCGACTTAGTCATAACATCGGGCATTTCCTTGTCGCTTATCTGATTTCCGTCAGAGTCAAAAGTCATAAGATGATAATTACTTGTTCCGCTGCCCTGTTCCACAATAACAGAAATATTCCCGCTTTCGTCGGCAATTATCGAATTTCTTACAATATTTACATAAGTATCCGGTTTATCCTTACTATCGTAAACAAGTATTTTTTTCTGAACGCTTCCGGTATCGTCAAGTGCGGCAATATACAATTTATAATAATATGTATCATTGCCGTTTTCGTCCTTGTCGGTAATATAGTCGCTGTATTCACTGTAGAACATACCGTTTTTATAGGAAAGCTCATACAGCATCATAGTGTTTTCGTCATCCGGTTTAAGTTCAGTTACCTTGAAAGCCCGTTCCTTGACGGATTGCTCCTCGGAAATTTTCTGGATGCTTCCGCCGCCGTTATTATTGTTATTTTCGTTTCCACCGTCCTCTTTCTTACAGCCTGAAAATGCCGACATCATGGTAAAAGCTGCTGTCATTATACAGACGGCTTTTCTGAAATTCAAATTCATATGAACACTTCCTTTTTCTTTGATAGCAACATTATAACATATACCAAAAATGATTTCAATAAATGTAACTGTATTGTAATTTTTTATGATATATTTGTAATAATTCTGTAACTTAGTACGATCATATATAATGTAAAAAAATACCGACATTCCAATAACGGAAGGTCGGTAATAATTTTTAAAGTATAAAGCAGATAAGCCCGCCGCAGCCTTCATTTATGATCCGTTCAAGAGTTTCCTGAAGCTTCAGACGGGCGTCAACGGGCATTCTGTAAAGCTTGTTGTGAAGCCCCTCGTTGACAAGCTCATGAAGCGATTTTCCAAAAATATTTGATTCCCATATTTTCTGCGGACTTTCCTCAAATTCCTTGAGAAGATACATTACCAGCTCCTCGGATTGCTTTTCAGAGCCTACTATAGGATTTACCTCTGTAACAATATCCGCTTTCATCATATGGATAGACGGCGCGGACGCGCGCAGACGTACGCCGTATTTCCCGCCCTGCTTGATTATCTCCGGCTCTTCAAGAGAAAGCTCGTCAATAGTAGGCATTACTATCCCATAGCCGGTAGCCTCCACCTCGGAAAGAGCATTTTCGATCTTTTCATATTTTTTGCGGATAACGGTAAGCTCTTTCAGAAGCGGCATAAGATCGCTTTCTCCGGAAATATCTATTCCCGTCTCTTCACCGATTATTTTATAGAAAAGATTATTTTTCAGATCAACTTCAACCTCTGCGCTTCCCTTTCCAAGGTCAATATCGCTTATCATAGCGCGGCAGATATTTTCATCGTCCATGATCTTTTCTTCAACGCCGTCCACATCACGCACGAACCGGACATTCTCATATGCGGAACGTATCGTATTGAACACATCGTTTTTCAGCCAGTGTCCTTTAGCAAGACCTGTTATCCACCTCGGCATACGGATATTTATTTCCTTTATTGGGAAAGCATACAATACCTGCCTGAGAATATTGCTTATGTCAT
>CANQZS010000083.1 GCA_947628385.1 uncultured Clostridia bacterium
CTCATAAGATCAAAATTCGCGTCTTTTATACGGCAGTCAACCTCGCAGCCGTTATCCTGCGGAACAATGCTTATCTCCGCTTCCTCCTCGCGCTTTAACCTTGCGAAATAATAAAGCGCAGACCTGAGTATCTGCTTGCGGAAATAATACGGTATCGTATCGTTAAAATAATCCGCTCCGTACCTGCCCTTCTCTTCAAGCACGATATATGCTTCTCCGTTACGGATCTCTCTGCTTATGGAATGATTCTCCGTCAGGGAATCTATCGCTTCCATATAATGAAAATAATTTATCACGCCGCTGTCTATCGCTATCTCGTAAAGCTGATCCTCCTCTACCGGCTCTCCGAGCTTTTCAAGCTTTTCAAGAAGATAACACAGCAGCACCTTTACATCATGTGCGGAATTAAGCTCCGTGTTAAGCTCATTCATAAGAACAAAAGACCTCCGTTTGCATCGGGGAAAATTACATCATACTGTCTATCTTGCGGCTGCTTTTAGGAATGGGAGTGTCGATCGTAAGCTCCTCCATTGCCGCTGCTGAGGGACCCTCATCGCTCTCTGCACCGTTTTCCTTTTTCTCCTTTTGCTGACGTTTCAGGAATTCGCTCTGATGATAATACAGTCCGCTTGTATTTGCCATGGGACGAGGCTCGTTTATTACCACTATGAAATCGGGAAAGCCCTCTTTCAGCGAAAGCTCGTCAAGCTCCTTATGGAGACGGATAATATAGTCCTGCAGCCACATTCCGTACATTCCGTATATCAGCAGATACAATCCCTTGACGATCCCCCAAGTCCCCTCAAAATTGCCGGTGAACAGTCCTATCAAGCCGAACAGCGCGCCTGCCGCATATATGCAGAAAATAAACTTATGCGGCTTGCGGAGCTTAAAGAAAAATGCAACAAACGAAAGTACCGCTATCGAAAACAGGAACAACATATACAGATAAGGCGTATTGAACGTCAGTCCGGAGGAATCATTCGTGCCAAGCTCATCATTGAGTATTTTCTGCGCCAGTACGAGATCTGCGCCTGAAAGCAGCGCAAGTCCTCTTAAACCGTAATACCCGGCCAGAATAATAAACGTTGCCCCCGACGGTATTACCGCAAGCCAGAAAGCAAAATGAAAACGCTTGATCAGGTCTTTATATTTCTGATGATTTATGCGGAATTCCTCTTCTCTTTTCAGCGAAGCCATAAAACACCCCTCCGTTAAGGCTTTTTAAAAGTTCGGATAGGAAAGCATATGTGAAAGGATAGCCAGATTCGCCGCCGCTTCAACGCATGGCACAGCTCTCGGAACAACACAAGGATCGTGTCTGCCCTTTATTTTCAGAGTTTCATTTTTCAATGAGGAAAGATCCACCGTTGCCTGCTCTTTTGCGATCGACGGCGTAGGCTTGAACGCCACGCGGAATATTATCGGCATTCCGGAGGAGATCCCTCCGAGTATACCTCCGTGATTATTTGTTTTTGTAAGTACATGACCGTGATCGTCAACATAGAACTCGTCGTTGTTCTGGCTGCCGAGCATTTCGGCGGCTCTGAATCCCGCTCCGAACTCTATTCCCTTTACAGCGGGTATGCCGAAAACAAGCTGCGCTATGCTGTTTTCCAGTCCCTCGAAAATAGGCGAGCCTATTCCCGCAGGAACGTTGGTCACGATACATTCCACAACTCCGCCGACGCTGTCCTGAGCTTCTCTTGCCTTGGCAATATCGTTTGTCATGGCAGTCCCCTTTTTATCGTTCAGCACAGGGAATTTCTTATGTCTGAGAGCAATTATATCCTCGCGGGAAACACCGCACGGATCAAAGCCCGTATCCTTTATATTGTGGATCTGCAGGATATGCGCTCCCGTGTAGATCCCTCTGCGTTCAAGTATCTGACCGCAGACTGCTCCCGCAAAGCACAGCGGAGCCGTAAGACGTCCGGAAAAATGTCCTCCTCCGCGGACATCGTTGAAGCCCTTGTATCTCAGTGCTCCGGTATAATCCGCATGACCCGGGCGGGCAAGCTTGGATATATTGCTGTAATCCTGAGAATGGGTATCGGTATTATTTATAAAAGCCGCAAGAGGTGTTCCGGTAGTGTAATTATTGTAAATTCCGGAAAGGATATTCGGCATATCGCTTTCACGTCTCGGAGTTGAGGTAGCGTCCTTTTTGGGAGCTCTTCTTGCCATAAAGCAGCGAAGCTCCTCGGCGTCGATATATTCTCCCGACGGAAGCTTATCGAGTACGACTCCGATAGCGGGACCGTGAGATTCTCCGAAAATTGATACGGTAATGTTATGATTCCAGAATGAGGACATTTTTTTGGCTCCTTTCTTTTAACGGGAATTTCCCGTTTTACATTATGCAAGAATTTCAAATTTTCCGCCCAGAGACTTGTAATCCTCAAAAAACCTCGGATAGCTTTTATTTACCGCTTCCGCTCCCTTGATAATAACGGGAGCCTCCGATGAAAGCGCCGCTATCGCAGCCGACATAACGATCCTGTGGTCGTTTTTGGGATCCACTACCCCTCCGGTAAATTTTTCAATAGGTTCTATATTAAGGAAATCGTCTCCGGCAGTTATTTTTCCGCCGATAGCATTTAGCTGTTCAGCAACGTCCGCAAGACGATCGCTTTCCTTTATTTTGAGCCGCGCCGCATTGACTATGCGGCTGGTCCCCTTGGTAAAGCAGCCAAGCACCGTAAGTATAGGCACAAGATCGGGAATATCCCCCACGTCTGCGGTAAAAGGACGCATTTCCTTTCCGCAGGAATCTATTATATCAACTATAGCCTTGTCTCCTTGAGCGGTATCCGGATCGAGGTTCCTTACCATTACCTCCGAGCCGAGAGCGGAAGCCACATAAAAGAATGCCGCCTGAGAATAATCGCCCTCCACCGAGACATTGCAGGGACGGTATTTTTGTCCTCCCCTGACATGATATTCCAAAAGTCCGTTATTTTCTTTTTCCTCAATGGCAATACCGAATTTCTCCAGCGCCGACAGAGTCATATCCACATACGGCTTTGACTGGAGCACCGAAGTGAGCCTTACCACTGAATCTCCCTCGCACAGCGGAAGCGCGTAAAGCAGTCCCGTTATGAACTGAGAGGAAATATCCCCCTCCATAAGAAATTCTCCTGCCGACAGCTTTCCGCTCATGTGAAGCGGGAGCCCTCCCTGAGGCTCAAAGGAAACCCCCTTTTTCGGAAATTCCCTGAGATACGGAGTTATCGGTCTTTGCGGGAGCTTTGCCCGACCGTAGAAGGTCGAGGACGTTCCCAGCGCAGCCGCCACCGGTATCACGAACCTGAGCGTAGCGCCGCTTTCACAGCAGTCTATCTCAGCCTTTTGCGGAGGAGCTTTGATCCCCTTGACCGTAAACGTGCCGTCCTCGCTGAATATGCTTGCTCCGAGAGCCTCCATAGCTCCGGCAGAAACGTTAATATCGTTTGAAGCCGTTATGTTTGAGATCTCCGAAACGCCGTCCGCAAGCGCAGCCGCAATTATCATTCTCTGCGAATAAGCCTTTGACGACGGAGCATTTATCGTTCCAATAAGCTTTGACGGATAGATCTTAATATCCATAAATTTTCTGTTCCTTTCAGTCCTGCTTCAGAAATTCCGTAAAATCACCGACTGTCATTTTTACCGCCGACGATCTTCCCACATCGGAGCATATGATTATATTTATATTCCCGCCGTCGCGCTTCTTGTCGTTCAGACAGGCTTTTCCAAGCTCGGACGGAAGCGGCTCGACATCTTTATCCAGTCTGTATCTTTCAAGACATTCCGTAAGCCTTGCGGAAAGTCCCTTTGCACACATTCCTCTTTTTTCAGCAATGGAGGTTATCATTTCCATTCCCTTTGCCACAGCCATTCCGTGAGAGATACCCGTATAGCCGTAATACTGTTCTATGGAATGTCCCAGAGTATGCCCGAAATTGAGTAACATTCTTTCGCCCTTTTCGTGTTCATCGGCTTCCACCACATCGCGCTTTATGGAGACGCATTCCGCAATAATATCCGTCAGCGCTTCCTTATCCGCGCGGAGCTTATCGGCGGTATAGCCCTCAAGCTTTTCAAACAGCGGCGCGGACTTTATCATTCCGTATTTTACTACCTCACCCATGCCGTCTATAAAGAATTCGTCCGTAAGAGTATCCAGCGTATCCGTATCAGCCAGCACGAGCTTAGGCTGCTTGAACGCTCCTACAAGATTTTTGCCTCCCGCAAGATCAATTCCGGTCTTTCCTCCCACCGAGGAATCCACCTGAGCAAGCAGAGACGTAGGCATCTGGACGAAATCTATACCTCTCAGATAGGAAGCCGCCGCAAATCCCGTAATATCTCCGGTCACGCCGCCGCCGAGAGCGGCAAGGCAGTCCGTGCGTGTAAAGTGGTTTTCGCAGAGGAAATCCCATATCTTTATAAGCGTTTCAGAATTCTTGGAAGCCTCGCCGTGGGGAAATACGTACCTGCAAACCGAAAATCCCGCTTTTTCAAGGGAATCCGCAGCTCTGCCGCCGTAAAGCGCGTCCACATTATCGTCTGATATGAGCGCGATCTTTGCAGCTTTCGTAACGTCTCTTACATAGCTTCCGCAGGAATCTATAAGACCGCCTCCTATAAGCACGTCATAAACTCCGGAGGCTTTTACATTGATTTTTCTTTGCAGCATAAATATCATTCCAATCGTTAAAGATCACTTTCCGATAGTTCTTCCCATATAAGCCGCAAGACCCTTTACCTTTTCCATCATCTCGGCAAATTTTACCGGCGTGAGCTGCTGACCGCCGTCAGAAAGCGCACTCTTCGGATCGTTGTGGACTTCTATCTCCAGCGCGTCTGTGCCCGCCGCAACAGCCGCCAGAGACATAGGCTCGATAAGCGAGAACAATCCCGTTGCATGGGACGGATCTACGCAAACAGGCAGATGTGACTTCTGTTTGAGCAGCGGAACAGCAGAAATATCCAGAGTATTCCTTGTCATTGTCTCGAATGTGCGTATACCTCTTTCACAGAGGATAACGTTCATATTTCCCTCAGCCATGATATATTCCGCCGACATGAGCAGCTCCTCCATAGTGCTTGAAAGACCTCTTTTGAGCAGTATGGGCTTATCGCACTGTCCAAGCATTTTAAGCAGTCTGAAATTCTGCATATTTCTTGCGCCCACTTGAATAACGTCCACATCGGCAAAAAGGTCAATATCCGCGCTGTCCATTATTTCCGTAACTATAGGCAGACCGGTCTCCGCTCTTGCCTTTATCAGCAGTCTTATGCCCTCAGCGCCCAGTCCTTGGAACGAATACGGAGACGTCCTCGGCTTGAACGCTCCTCCGCGCAGCATTGTTGCCCCCGCCTCCTTGCAGGCGATAGCGGTAGTGATGATCTGTTCCTCGCTTTCCACCGAGCAAGGACCTGCGATTATCTGCAGAGAACCGTTTCCTATTACGGTATTTCTGACCGGTATGACCGTATCGTCCGGGTGGAACTTACGATTCGCTTTTTTATACGGCTCCTGAACGCGTCTGATATTTTCAACGCAGTCCTGAGCGAGCAGGTTTTCCACATCTATAGCCGACGTATCTCCCACCAGACCTATGATATTCTGATTAACGCCCTCGATATGGTTCACGCTCACGCCCTGAGCTTTAAGATTTTCCTCCAGATCGCGGACAGATTCCGCTTTAGCACCGTTTTTAAGAATAATGATCATTTTTATTTCCTCCGAAAATTTTATACCGGAAGCAGCCGTTCCGCGGAACGTTCAATATCCGCAGCCGGATCGGTCTGAACGGAGCTTCCTTATAATATATTTCACCGTTTAAGCCGCAAAGTTCTCAACGGGTGACTATCACAGTATCCGGCATTTTATCCTGAAACGACTGTATCTCGTCGTCGGGCAGATCCAGACCCTCTATGTAGAGTTTTTTGAGTCCGGGGATATTTGTAAGCGGAGAAATATCCGTCACCGGATTGCCCCCGAGCTTTATCCAGCCCAATGATGACAGCGCCATAAGCGGCTCCGTATCCGACACGGAATTATTCTGAAGATATATCTCCGTAAGCTCCGCCATATTTGACACCGGCGCTATATCCGAGATCGAATTATTCTGAAGATGGAGCCTGCTCATATTTTTCATTCCGCTCAGCGCCGAAATATCGGTTATCATATTGTCGTTCAGTCTGAGCAGCGTAAGCTCGTGCAGCTCAGCTAACGGAGTAATATCCGATATGGAATTTTCCGAAAGATCCAGTGAAGTCAGTCTGTAAAGACCGTCTAACGGAGAAATATCCGTCAGCTGATTTCCTCTCAGGTAAAGGGATTCCAGCGAAGCAAGTCCTGCAAGCGGAGAAATATCGCTTATCCGGTTCCCGAAAAGCGAAAGCGTTTTCAGCTCCGTAAGACCTTTAAGCGGAGAAATATCCGTTATATTATTCTGGTATATATGGAGCTCTGTAAGATTCACCATATATTTAAGATCCTTAATATCATCGTCCCCAAGCTCCATATTATTCAGCGTAAGGGAGGTGAGCTTAGTGCTGTATTCCGTTCCCTTTATCGTGATGAATGTGGGAAGATCCGACATAGCCTCCGCCTTTACGGCGGCTGCCTCGCTCACTGCCGGATTATCCTTTCCCATAATGAAATCCGATTTATCCCTGTATTTAATATCCGGAACGGTCTCTGCTTTAAGGGACGACACCTGCTCTTCCAGCTCGCTTATACGCGATTCATAGCCGGAAACGTCAAGAGTAGTCTCGTCTGCGTCCGCAGAAGCGCTGTCTGCGCAGCCTGAGACTGCCGCCGCCATTGCCGCAGCCATAAACAGCATAAAGAAGCTTTTTAGAGAAATTCCATCAAAACGTCTCATAAACGTCATTCCTTTCCGGTCGGTCTGTGGCTAAACAAAAAAGTCTGTGACAAAAGCATTGCCGCAGACAGTAAACGCACATACACCAAACCATGATTCTGTTATCGGCAATATATTTTTCTAAGGCATGGAGATCCTGACCCATGACCGAAATAAAAGTCTGTGCCTTCAAAAAATATAGGATCCCGTCCACTGCACACAGAAACAACAGCCATCATATTTTTTGCTCCGTACTAAAAAATCAAATTAATGTAATTATACACTATTTTCGCTGTTCTGTCAAGGGCTTTAAAAGAAAAAAAGCCATTGTGTCCAAATTATGTATATAATACTGATCCCCGATCAAAATTCAGGGGCAAAAACAAAAAAATCCGCTTTTCCGCAAAGGAAAAACGGGACTTTTGCGTTTATACGAATAATTGGGGTGGGAGATGGGATTCGAACCCACGATCTTCGGGACCACAATCCGACGCTTTAACCAGCTAAGCTACACCCACCATACACGACCCTTTATGCAGGAGATCCTTTGTCAGGGAACAATAAAAGCTTGGAGACAATAACGACCTGCATAAGCAATGCCTCCAAGCTCAGCTTGGCGCGCCTTACTGGACTCGAACCAGTGGCTTACTGCTTAGAAGGCAGTTACTCTATCCAACTGAGTTAAAGGCGCAAAATGGAGCGGGTGATGGGAATCGAACCCACGCGACCAGCTTGGAAGGCTGGAGTTCTACCATTGAACTACACCCGCATTAAACTCTCAGTGACGAAATTAATTATAACATACTGTGGAAAGGTTGTCAAGCGTTTTTTCAAATTTTTTTTTAGTTATTTTGCTGAAATTTTGTAAACGGATATTTATGCGGCGATCATGCCTCAGCCTGTCGAAAAAGTGATTACTATTTTGCGCGAAGCGCAAAATATAAAGCTGGTCGAGCTGAGCCTAGCTCGCGGGGTCAGAGGGAAAAACGACCTGCGGTCGTTTGCGCCCATCGTCGCCCAGACGAACGCAGTTCGTTTTTCGCAGAGCGGCGAAACTCTCCTTTTCAAAGCGCTCTGCAAAGGGGTGAATTGCAAACA
>CANQZS010000084.1 GCA_947628385.1 uncultured Clostridia bacterium
GAGCGTCCTACCCGCTCATTGCAAGGGAACTTACCCGTGCGGCGTCTCCTGCGGCATTTTCCGGAAACGACATTATCGACAACCGGAATTATGCAAAGCTCCTCAAAGAGACTATGGACTATGCCAATCGCGGAGGAATAAACGCTATACTCACTCCGGGACGTTATAACGCGGCGTATTTTGAGCATTCCTATCTTGCGGAGCTGACAGGCGCTGCTCTTGTGCAGAACGATGAGCTTTTTGTTGAGGATAATGTTCTTTATCAGAAAACATATTCCGGAGGAAAAACTAAGATCGGCGCGCTTTACCGCCGCATTTCCGATGAATATCTTGATCCGCTGACATTTGAGCCGTCCTCGCTGATAGGTATACCAAATCTTATGGAAGCTTACCGTTCGGGAAATGTTGCGGTAATAAATGCTCTCGGCAACGGAGTTGCGGACGATAAGGGAATTTACTATTTCGTTCCGAAAATGATAAAATATTATCTCGGCGAAGAGCCTATACTGAAAAATGCGCCTACCTACCTGCCGTTCTATGATGAGGACAGGGAATATGTGCTGAAAAATATTGAAAAGCTCGTTATAAAGGACGTTGCGGAAGCAGGCGGCTACGGCGTCGTTTTCGGACGCGATCTGGACGAAAAGGCGCTTGATGACTTCCGCCAGACCATTATCCGCGAGCCGAGACGTTTTATAGCGCAGGAGGTAATAGATTTCCTCGATCTGCCTATTCTTGAAAACGGCAGCGAGGTCATGAGGAAAGCGGATCTGCGGGCATTCGTGCTTTCCAGTGAAAAAACAAAGGTATGGGCGTCGGGACTTACAAGATTCTCCCGAAATCCGGATTCATTCGTAGTAAACTCATCTCAGGGAGGAGGTTTCAAAGATACATGGGTACTATCTCGTTAGAACACGGCGACCGTCTTTACTGGCTGGGACGGTACACAGAAAGGGTATTTACCACAATAAAATCATTGGAACGGCTTTATGATAAGATCATCGACCGCGACCCGAAGCATTACATAAAATATCTGGAATGTTTCGGACTCTCGGATAATTTCGGCAGCGCGGAAAAATTCCTGCAAAGCTTTATTTTCGGGCGGGAAAACAGCTACTCTGCGGCA
Source organism: uncultured Clostridia bacterium (assembly GCA_947628385.1). Taxonomy (GTDB): domain Bacteria; phylum Bacillota; class Clostridia; order Oscillospirales; family Ruminococcaceae; genus RGIG8773. The sequence goes on from CANQZS010000084.1 coordinate 1,127, forward strand.
TACAGTCTGGAACGCGCATACGATAACGGCATAGTTCTCCGTGAGGAGATCTCCACCGAAGCGCTGGCATATTTACAGCTTGCCATGGACAGACTTGAAAACGCCGATTCGTCAAAAAGCGGACTTGTAGTTTCACTTCTTCCGGTTGAAGATACCATATTCAGCTTCTGGGGCTGCATTTACGATTATGTTTACGATGAGGAAATAAAAAATATAATCCTTTGCGGAAAAGCCGTGGAACGTCTGGAGCTGTGCGTCAGGCTGAAATACAACGGCGAGCTTATAAAAAAAGAATTTGAACGGCTTTGCAGGAATCTTTCTGCAATCCCTAAAAATACTCCTTACCGCTACAATACCGAGCAGCTTTCGATCCTTGTTGAGATCATAGAGTCGGAAAGCTGCTGTAGGGGACGGGAAAATCAGGTGCTCACCGCGCTTGGCAGGCTCTTTGATCCCGTAAGACAGAAAGTGAGGGAAACGGCATGAAAAGACTGAAATTTTCTTTTTCCACAAAGCTGACCTTTGACAATTACGTTCACGATCATTCCTTTGCTTTAAGATTTACGCCTGTTGAAAGCGCCGCTCAGCATATTATTGCTTTTGAATCGGAAATTTCTCCGTTCACGCTGACCAAAAACACCGTTGACGCATTCGGCAACACGGTCACAAGCGGTTTCCTGAAAAAAGAACACCGTTTTCTGGATTTTGAGATAAACGGCATTGCTGAAACGGATATTTCCGTGCCAAAAACCGATCTCATGCCTTGCTACCGCTATCAGACCCATTTCACAGAGCCGGATATTGCTTTAAGTGAATTCCACCGTTTTGCTGCGGAGGAATGTCCTTGCTCCGATCCGTATGGAAAGGCAATGTTCTATTCAGGAAAAATTTCCGAACAGATACGTTACGAAAAAGGCGTTACAACTATCAGAACAACTGCCGCCGAAGCCTTTGCTCTTAAAGCGGGAGTTTGTCAGGATTACGCGCATATACTTCTTTCCATGCTGAGAATGGACGGTATCCCTTGCCGTTATGCGGCGGGACTTGCCTGCTGCGACGGTGAGACTCACGGCTGGGCTGAGGTCTGGGACGGTGAAAAATGGATCGGCATTGATCCGGCAAATAACCGTCCCGCAAACGATGATTATCTTATACTTTCCCAAGGACGTGATTTCGGCGACTGCGCCATCGACCGGGGAGTAATGTTCGGCGCATACACAAAACAAATGCAGCTTATATCTTCAAAATTGGAAGAGATCGCATAATATTATTATTCAGGGAGAAAATTTAACATGATAAAGACCATAGCGCAGGCTGCTCTTGCGGTAAATGAAAAGCTGAAAATACGCAAGAACAGCATTAAAAACGGCAGCGGCAAAATGCGTCTCAGCATTGTCACAGGGATACACGGCGATGAACTGGAGGGACAGTATCTTGCATATCTTATAGGCAGCCGTATTCAGGAAAATATTGAATTTCTTAACGGAACGGTGGATATTTACCCCGCACTAAACCCTCTCGGGATCGACTCGATAACCCGCGGTATACCGTTATTTGATCTTGATATGAACAGAGTGTTCCCCGGTTCAAAGGAGGGTACTATGCCCGAAACTATAGCCGCCGCAATAATTGACGATCTGCACGGTTCGGACATCTGCATCGACGTTCATTCAAGCAATATTTTTCTTAAAGAGATACCGCAGACAAGGATAAGCGTTCCCACTGCGGAAACGCTTGTCCCATATGCAAAAATGCTGAATGTGGATCTTATCTGGGTACATGATTCCGCTACCGTTCTGGAATCGACCCTCGCCCACACGCTCAATTCAATGGGAACAAAAACTCTTGTTGTGGAAATGGGCGTGGGTATGCGGATCACAAAGGAATATTGCTTTCAGCTTCTGGACGGCGTTTTCAATTTAATGAAAAATATCGGAATGTGGAGCGGCGAAACGGTTTCCGTCCGTGAACCCATGATCTCTCTTAACCGTTCGGTGGGCTTTGTAAATTCCGATGCGGCTGGAATATTCGTGCCGTGTGCGGAATTCGGCGATCATGTTAAAAAGGGACAGCTCATAGGTCGGGTGCTTGATCCGCTTATGGGAAAAACGGCAGCCGATATTAAAGCCGTCTGCGACGGGATAATTTTCACGCTGCGGGAATATCCGGTAGTCTACGGCGGTTCGCTGCTTGCAAGGATATTGCAACCTGCGGACGAAAAAGGTAAGGAGGCGTAAGAATGACAAAAGAAATAATTTACACTTTAAGATCTCCCTACCGTGAAAATCTGGACGTTACCGCTTTTCGCTTCGGAAAAGGCAGAAAAGCGGCTGCAATAGTGGGCGCGCTGCGGGGAAATGAGATCCAGCAGATGTATGTCTGCTCGCAGCTTATACGCGAGCTTAAAAAGCTTGAGGAAAAGGGACAAATTTCCCTCGATATGGAAATAACGGTGATACCCTGCGTGAATTATTATTCAATGAATATAGGAAAGCGCTTCTGGACAATGGACAACACCGATATAAACAGAATGTTCCCGGGATATGACATGGGAGAAACGACTCAGCGTATCGCGGACGGAGTGTTCTCATATTTACAGGGATACGAATACGGCATACAGCTTGCAAGCTTTTATCAGCCGGGGAATTTTCTTGCCCATGTTAAAATGATGGAGACCGGATTTACCGATAAAGAGCTTATGAAGCTTTTCGGAATGGAATACGGTATCGTAAGAGAGCCCCGTCCTTATGACACAACTACGCTGAATTACAACTGGCAGGTGTGGGAAACAAAAGCCTTTTCCGTTTATGCGTCGGCAACCGGTTCCATTGATAAAAGATCGGCGGGAATAGCTATGGAAGCGATACTGCGGTTCCTTTACAACACCGGAGTCATCACAAGAAAAATACGTTCCGGATACCTTACCGAAATAATTCCCGAAGCAAACATTGCCCAGATCCATTCCGACGCGGCGGGGATATTTGTAAGCTCCGTAAGCATAGGAGATCATGTAAATGAAAACGACGTTATAGGAAAGATCACCGATCCCCTTGACGGAGAAACCATCTCGCTTATACGCACAAATTTCTCCGGTATAGTTTATTTTGAATATAATGCGTCGCTTATAAATGAAAATACCGTTTGTTTTAAAATAATCAGGGAATGAATATCCGTAATTCTGCTTTTCTATATTTTTATATTGATCCTTACAATACGATCTGTCTGTGACATCTGCCTGCAAGCTCAGGATCATGGGTAACGATAATAACTGTCGCAGACAGATCGGAATTTATTTCCCTGAGAATATCAAAAACTTCATCTCTGTTGTGTTTATCAAGAGAGCCTGTGGGTTCGTCCGCAAGAACGAGCCTGCATTTTTTTATCATCAGCCTTGCAAGTGCAGCTCTTTGCTGTTCTCCGCCCGATAATCTGTAAATTTTTTCGTTTATTTTATCAGGGATCCCTACTTTTTCAAGCACATCATCAAATGAAAAATTATTTCTGTACTCTTTTTTTACAATTTCAAGATTTTCTCTGACCGTTTTATTTTCAATAAGCGCAAAATTCTGAAAAAGAGATCCGACATATTTTCTGTAGTAATCCAAATGTATTTTCTTGTTCGACAGATCATATTCATCTGCAATTATACTTCCGCTGTCAAAAGGCTCCACCGCGCCTATCATATTCAAAAGAGTTGTTTTTCCGCAGCCGCTGTTACCGGTAATGGCAATAAATTCACCGTCATTTACGGTCATGTCAAAATTATTGAAAATAACATGATCGCCGTATTTTTTGCATAATTTTTCTATTCTAACCATATATACCATCCTTTATGACATTAACTATGTTTGCTTTTTCAAATTTTTTTGACGCTTTTAAAATAGCGGTCAGATCTGCTGCAATAATTAATGCTCCTACAGCGGCAATAATTTCTATAAGATCGCGTCCCGCCAATGAGCATACAAAAATAACCGCCAGATCCCCTATAATTAGAGAAAATACAAGATCCTTAAATAATTCCATACTCGTGTAGCCATTGAGCCTTTTTAGCATATATTCCTTTGCATTTGCCGAAATTTCATTTTTTATCATAAGTATTGAAATAAGCAATACAAAGCATAAAAAAATAAAAAATACTGCTGCCGAAAAGAAAAATATAAGATAAAATCGTCTTGAAGTCTGCCCGATAAAATTTTCACAGGGAGTGATAATAGGACTTATTCCGGCATTTTTCTCAGTTATTTTGCCGATATATTCATTTACATTCCTGTAAATAATGTTCCTGTAAAGTCCGTATCGGTTTGCGTTTTCAATAGCCGTATCAGATCTGTTTGCCGGAATTGGATCAAAAATTATTATAGGATCATTTGAAACCTTGTAATATCTGCTGAGATCCGAATCAATGGAAATAATATTATATTTCTCGCCGATATAAACCGTCGTATGTGTGTATTCATCGTCATGCTCTACCTGTTCATAGCACTTTAATGCCGTACTTTCCGCATCGGTATTCCGGAGCTTTTCGGGAATAAAAATTATAAGATCGGTACCGGCTTCGAAATCATCATCAAGAATTGTGCGAAGATATTCCTTTGTATTTGAATTTGCATAAATAATTTCTGTATCATCATAAGAATTTATTTGCGACAATAAAAATGGCGACATAAGATCGTAATATTCTCTGTATATTTTTTCATTGACACTTCCGTAATATTCCCTTGAAGCGTTTATATTTGATAGATCAAAATCAATCTGAAAATCGCAGAAATATCCGTTTTGTATCTGTGAAAATAATCTGTCCGCAGCGGAAGAGTCGGCAAGCTCGGGAAGCAAATTGCCCGCTGCTGCTCCCGAAGCTGCTGCAAGCGCTAATGTAATTAGCTTCAAAACATAAGAAAATTTGTTTATCTTATGAAAATTCTTTTTTCCCTTTATTGTATCAATAAGATCTAAATGCAATATTTTTGAATAAATAATAGTTGTGACAGCAGCGGACAATGCAAATACAAAAATTACAATGTCCATACTTTTTAATATATCGTCAAACCTTGAAACAAAGGCAATTCCTGCAAGTGTGACAATAAAAAAGAAACAAATATTTACACTTGATTCTTTAATAAATAATTTCCTCGGATCTTCTCCATAAATTATTTTTAAAGTAAAATATTTTTTCCTATATTCAAGATCCCATGCCGAAAGCAATGCTATTATTCCCATGCCCAGAGCGATCGATATTATTTCAATAATTTTGTATCTGCCATCATAGCTGCTCTCATAGAAATTTCCTCCTCCAAGCTCACGTTTAAGCCTATCAAAGACATTCGTTACATTTTCATTGCTGCCGAAAAAATACATATAATTAACGCCGCTTATTTCATGCTCTTTGGGAATCGCTTCAAATGAAATATTTATCCTGCCTGCAAAAAAGCTTTTGTAAGTATCAGACGTTATCGAAAAATTATTTTTCAGAGTTTGTATGATCTCTTCCCTGCATAGGATCACTACATCTGTTTCAAGCATGGACGGATATTCATATTTTATGAAAAAAATTTCACAGCCTGACCTGCTGAATATCTCCTCGGCGGAATCTGCAACAGTTGAATTCATATTTACTATTTTTTCCGTAAATTCTGCTTTCGGGAATTTATTATTTATGGAATACATGATCTCAAGATACCTGAGTTCTCCGGTCAGAAAAAGCAAAACGATGATTATTAGCGAAGATGTGACAAATTTTACTGCTCTCATTTGAATGTGTCCTCTCCAAAGAAATTCTTTATTTTATCATAGAATTCTTTTATCGGTACATAGTATTCCTCAAATTTTCCCGATCCGCTCTCATCAATAAGTTCAAGCGAACCGGTCGTATATATATCGTATGCAGCGGGTGGAACGCTCGGATCTTCCGCATTTGAATAGTCGTATATCGTAAACCAATACTTGTTTATCTGATCGGAAAAAAGCCTTGGAGAATAACAAAATCCAATTGTATAATTATTGACAGGTTCCCAATTTTCGTTATAATTTATTGAAGTTATAGCGCTGAGATCACCTGAAAAATTGAGAAATGACGGCACAGAAACGGAATATGACGCATTATCGTCACTGTAGCTGTAGATCGTCCATTTCCCATTATTGTCTTGTAAAATAAGCTTCTCATTTGAAAGCATGGGCTTGATATTTAAATCGTAATGCACGAGCCACGCTCCGCAAATGCAGGCAAAGACAAGAAATATTAATGCAGCTATTGCTATTGCGATCTTTTTAATTTTTGACATATTAAAACATCTCCTTATTTCTAAATACTTGACTAAAAAAATTAAAAAGCTGTTTAACAGGAATTTTTTCGTTTTTTTCTTTTCGATAGTAATCATATCATGTGCATATGTTTTTTATATGTTCTTTATATATTTTTTGTATGTTTTAATTATATCATACTGCAATTGTTTTTCGATCGGAATATTCCTTGATTTTTAAATAATATAGTTATTATAATTTGCCGCAAGTGCGTTTTATCAGCAGAAAAAAGATCCACCGGCTAAGCCGGAGGATCCAGTTTGTAGAAAAACATATTAGATTAATTTTTAAACAGTCCAGTGGACTGTTTAAAAGCATTACAAAGCAATTAGATTATTTTAAATAAAATTTATTGCTCTGTGTTGCCAAACAGCTCACTGGGCTGTTTGGCAAAATTTAAAAAGCAATAAACGTAAGTTCAAGGGGGCGCCCTGAGCCAAACGAAGTTTGGTTTGCACTAGTCAACAAAAATTAGACACGGTGAACGAGAAAATCAAACAGAAAAATCAGAAAAAGATTCACGATACTG
>CANQZS010000085.1 GCA_947628385.1 uncultured Clostridia bacterium
TAGCGGGAGGTCTGTTCCTTATAATAACAAGGGTGATCTCTCCGGCAACTCCGATAGCTTTCATAGGCTCATTTGCGCTGCTCACGTTCCTTTATACGGGAAGTACTGTGGAAACGCTTTACGGAGTTCTCGCGGGAGGACTTCTCATAGGCGCGTTCTTTATGGCGACCGACTATGCTACAACTCCAATAACAGCCAAGGGAAAGGTCATCTTCGGCATAGGCTGCGGCGTTATAACCTTTGTTATAAGAACGTTCGGAAGCTATCCGGAGGGAGTTTCATTCTCAATTCTTCTTATGAACCTTTTAACACCGTACATAGACAGACTTACAAGAACGGTTCCTTTCGGAGCTAAAAAATCGGAAAGGAGCGGTAAATGATGTTCAATGAAAAGATCAAGCCGCCTCTGGTGCTTACGCTGATATGTATTATAACCTGCGGACTGCTTGTGGCGGCATATCAGGCTACATATGTGGATAATACAGGCGTAATAACGGAAAAGCTTGAAGCCGGTCTTGCCGAGCTTTACGGTTCGGCGGACGGATTTGAAATGCTCAGGGACGGCGACGGCGGCATACTTACCTATAACGGAGTCGATTCGGTGCTTTCGGACGGAACAAATACCGCCTTTGAGATAACGGCAAACGGATATTCCACAGGCGGGCTCCACGTTCTTGTCGGAATTGACGAGAACGGCAGTGTAGGCGGCGTATCAATACTTACCATAGGGGAGACTCCGGGTCTTGGAACAAGAGTTCAGGATAAAAGCTTTCTGGATCAGTTCAAGGGCGTGAATAAAAGCATGATCTCCTCGGACGGAGAGGAGGAGCCCGTAAAAGCTAAAGCGGTATGGGTTTCCGGAAGTAAAATAGACGAGCTGAAATATGAAAATGAAATGTCCGGCGGAGGAAGCAGCGGATTCACTCTTGACGCCGTTTCCGGAGCGACCTTTTCATCAAAGGGAATGTACAGTGCCGTCCGGACGGCTCTTGACGCTTATGATGAGATGAATAGCAAGGCGGGTGAGGACAATGGCTGATAATGCTGCCGAGACAAAGAAAAGCGCTTCTGCGCCGGAAAAGGAGCAGGTACGCAAAAAAAATAAAAAGGGCGTGTTCGGCGAGTTTACCAAGGGAATAATCAAGGAAAATCCTACTCTGGTAACGCTGCTGGGAATGTGTCCTACGCTGGCGGTAACGGTAATGGCGTCCAACGGCATAGGCATGGGACTTGCCACAACATTCGTGCTGATCTGCTCGAATCTGGTAATATCACTGCTGAAAAACGTTATCCCAAAGGCGGTGCGCCTGCCATGCTTTATTGTTATAATCGCAAGCTTTGTAACGCTGATAGAATTTCTTATGAAAGGCTATCTGCCGGAGCTTTATGATTCGCTGGGACTGTACCTTTCACTTATCACGGTAAACTGTATAATCCTCGGAAGAGCCGAGGCGTTCGCTTCAAAGAACGGCGTGCTGGCTTCCGTGCTTGACGCTTTGGGAATGGGTCTTGGATTCACCCTTGCACTTTTTGCAATGGGAAGCATACGCGAAATTATCGGTACCGGCAAATGGTTCGGTATTGATCTTCACCTGCCGGTGACCATGACGCTGTTCATAATGTCCGCAGGAGGATTCTTTACACTGGGCGTGATAATCGCACTGGTGAACAGGATCGCGGGCAGGAGCGCTCCCGCCGAGGTGGGCTGCGCGGCTTGTCCGAATGCGGCGAACTGTCCGTCCTACAATAAGACCGAGGGCAAAAAGGAGGCTGTTTCCGAATGACGCTTATAGTGATCCTTTTGAACGCTATCCTTGTGGATAACTTCGTTCTTTCAAAATTTATGGGAATATGTCCGTTCCTCGGCGTTTCCAAAAAGCTTGACAGCGCAGTGGGAATGGGCGCGGCGGTAACGTTTGTAATGGTGTGCGCGACGCTCTGCACATATCCGATATATACGTTTATCCTTGTTCCTATGGGACTTGAATACCTGAAAACCATAGCGTTCATACTTATAATCGCGCTGTTCGTTCAGCTGGTGGAAATGATACTTAAAAAGAAAGTCCAGTCGCTTTACAATGCTCTGGGCGTGTATCTTCCGCTGATAACGACCAACTGCGCCGTTCTCGGCGTAACGATACTGAATGTTGACAAGGGATTCGGCTTTACAGAGTCCTTGATAAATTCCTTGGGCGGCGGTCTGGGATTCTCCCTTGCACTGGTGATATTCAGCGGAGTGCGTTCAAGGGTGAACAGTGCGGACGTTCCGAAAATGTTCAAGGGCGTTCCGGCGACTCTTATAGCGGCTTCCATAGTTTCGCTGAGCTTTATGGGATTTTCGGGACTGTTCGGATAATTTCCGATGAAAGGAATGATTTGAATGTCAACATATATACTGCCGATGCTGGTTTTCGGCGCGATAGGGCTTGCGGCGGGAGTTCTGCTTACGGTCTGCTCGAAAATTTTTGAGGTAAAGACCGACGAGCGGATCGAAGCGGTAAACGAGATCCTGCCTCAGGTAAACTGCGGCGCCTGCGGGTTTTCCGGCTGCGCGGACTATGCAAAGGCTATCGTTCAGAACGGTGTTCCCACAAATATGTGCAGACCCGGCGGCGCAGAGGCTGCGGGAAAAATTTCCGCGCTTATGGGAATTTCGGAAATGACTATGGTACCTCAGGTAGCCGTTGTAAAATGCAGCGGAAACTGTAATACCGCAGGAGATAAATTCAATTTTCAGGGAGTTCAGTCCTGCAAGGCGGCGAACCGTTTTTATAACGGCTCAAAAGGCTGCGTTCACGGCTGCCTCGGCTTCGGCGACTGCGCAAAAGTCTGCCCTCAGGGAGCAATTTCGATAAAGGACGGACTTGCAAGAGTGGACAAATCAAAATGTATCGGCTGCGGACTGTGCGCAAAGGCTTGCCCCGATAAGCTTATTGTTTTGCGCGGAGTTGACAAGACCGTGGACGTATGCTGCTCCTCTAAAGATCCGGGAAAGATCGTCCGCACGGTATGCAAGAGCGGCTGTCTGGGCTGTAAGATGTGTGAGAAAAAGTGTCCCAACGACGCGATCCATGTTGTGGATAACCTTGCGGTGATAGATTATGAAAAATGCACTTCCTGCGGAACTTGTGTGACGGTATGTCCGGCAAAAGTTATCCGCAAGTGCGATGAGGTCTACGAGTAAGAGAGGGAAAAGATATGCAGTTCATATGCTACCCCAAATGCACCACCTGCGTTAAAGCGCGGAAGTGGCTGGAGGAAAACAATATCTCCTTTGAGGAAAGAAACATAAAGGAAAATAATCCCACATATGAGGAACTTTCCGAACTTTACAAAAAGAGCGGACTGCCACTTCGGAAGTTTTTCAACACAAGCGGTATTCTTTACCGTGAAATGGACTTAAAGAACAGGTTAGAAAATATGTCCGAGGAGGAAATGCTCCGCCTGCTTGCTACGGACGGAATGTTAGTAAAACGTCCTATCGCCGTGGACGGAGATACGGTGCTTGTGGGCTTCAAGGAAAAAGAGTGGGAAAAATTATCAAAATAAAACGGAAGTGATAAAATGCCTATAAATATTGCCATGGACGGTCCTGCGGGAGCGGGAAAAAGTACTGTTGCAAAAGCTGCCGCAAAGACTCTGGGATTCATTTACGTTGACACGGGAGCGCTGTACCGTTCGGTGGCTTATTACGCCGTATCAAAGGGCGCGGACTGCAAAAACGCCGGTGAAGTCGTTCCTTTGCTTTCGGAGATAACTCCGGAGCTGAGATTTATTGACGGAGCGCAGAGAGTGTTCCTGAACGGCGAGGACGTTTCCGATAAGATCCGCACGCCGGAAATTTCCATGGGAGCTTCGGCTGTTTCGGCAATTCCGGAGGTCAGAGCGTTCCTGTTTGATCTGCAAAGGAAAATCGCCGCGGAAAACAACGTGATAATGGACGGACGGGACATAGGAACGGTGGTGCTTCCCAATGCTGATCTTAAGATCTTCTTTACCGCTTCTCCGGAGGAACGCGCCCGCCGCCGCCACAATGAGCTTACCGAAAAGGGCGAATGTGTGACCTTTGCTTCCGTTCTTGCGGAGGTGAACGAACGTGACTACAACGATTCCCACAGGGAGATAGCTCCGCTGAAGCAGGCTGAGGACGCAGTTCTTTGCGACAACACGGAGCTGAATTTCGATCAGTCGGTGGAAAAGGTCATTTCCATGATAAAGGAAACAATTTCCCGAAAGGGTCAATAAATGGGGTGGAATTTTGAACGCTTTCGTTAGATATGTCACCATGGGAGTTTACAAGCTTTTCTATAATTTCCATATTGAGGGAACGGAGAACATTCCGCAGGACAAGCCGCTGGTCATGGCTTCAAACCACAGGAGCTATGCGGATCCGGTGATCCTGACAATGCCCATGAAGCTTCCTGTTACCTATATGGCAAAGGAGGAGCTTTTTCAAAAAAACAAGCTTTTTGCGTGGTTCATAACCATGCTCGGAGCGTTTCCGGTAAAGCGCGGCTCCGGCGACATGAAGGTCATTGACGACGCGGTGGATATACTGAATTCCGGAAAGCATCTTGTGATATTTCCGGAGGGAACGCGCTCCAAGGACGGCAAGGTCGGAAAGGGAAAAACGGGAGTTGCGCTTATTGCTGCAAAGTCAGGCGCGGACGTTCTGCCATGCGGAATAATCTTCGAGGGGGAAAAGCTCCATTTCCGCTCAAAGCTGACGTTAAGGTTCGGCAAGGTCATTCCCGCTGAGGAGATAGCCGTTCCGGAGGATTCACACAGGGAGCTTGTAAAGGTAAAAGCAAGAATAATGAACGCCATACGCGAACTTGTGGAGGGACCGTCGGACGGCGGAGAGCAAAATATTAATGAAATCTGAAATTATTGTTGCAGAAAATGCCGGCTTTTGTTTTGGTGTTGACAGAGCCGTAAAAATAGTGTATAATGTATTAAATGCTGGGAAAAAAGTTGTTACCTATGGTGAAATTATCCATAATAATGATGTCACCTCCGAGCTTGCCGAAAAAGGCGTAAGAATAATAAACAGCCTGAGCGAGATAGGAGAGCTTTCGGGAGAAACGGTCATACTGCGTTCCCATGGAGCTGAGAAAAACGTTTTTGAGCTTCTGGAGGAACAGGGCGTTCCCTATGAGGACGGCACTTGCCCGTTTGTGAAGCGTATACATAGGATCGTTTCGGAAAAGTCCTCGGACGGATACGACATTATTATAATGGGAGACAGGGATCACCCGGAGGTCAGGGGAATTGTAAGTTATTGTAAAAAAATTCCCCAAATTTGCACGGACGACGCTGAGCTCGAAGATTTTTTGAAAAAAAAATATACAAAAATCAAAAAAAAGGTTGCAATTGTTGCGCAAACGACGTATAATATATCTATATGGGGAAAGTGCAAAGAGATCGTACAGCAGCTCTGCCCTGAAGCGGAGACCATTGATACCATTTGCAGCGCAACTTCCGACAGACAGCGCAGCGCAGTAGGATTGGCTGAGACCGCCGATCTTATGGTGGTAATAGGTGGTAAACACAGTTCAAATACAGTAAAGCTTGCGGAAATATGCAGCAGACACTGTAAAGCCTGTATCCATATCGAGAACGCGGACGAGCTTGATCTCAGCAGGATCAGGGAACTGATGAAAAATAACACCGGTGAAAAATTTATCATCGGCGTTACTGCCGGCGCTTCCGCTCCGGCATATATAATCAAGGAGGTCATAAACCAGATGAGTGAAAAATTGCAGAATATGGACGAGGACTTTAACTTTGAGGAGGCTCTTGACGCATCCTTCAAAAAAATATATACCGGTCAGAGGGTGAAAGGATACATAACCGCTGTAAACGATGCAGAGGCTATTGTTGATGTCGGAACAAAGCATACCGGTTATGTTTCACTGGACGAGCTTACAAACGATCCGTCGCTCAAGCCAGCGGACGTTGTAAAGCCCGGCGATGAGGTGGAGCTTATCGTTATCAAGGTAAATGATGCTGACGGTATCGTTACGCTTTCCAAAAAGAGAGTTGACGCTCTCCTCGGCTTTGACAAGATCCTTAAAGCCAAGGAGGAAAACGCCGTTCTTGAGGGAACGGTTTCAAGCGTCGTAAAGGGAGGCGTTATCATTCTCTATGAGGGAACAAGAGTGTTTATTCCCGCATCGCAGGCAACTGCCCGCAGAGATGACAAGCTCGAAGAGCTTGTCAAGAAAACCGTAAAATTCAAGATCATTGAAGTAAATGAGCAGAGAGGCAGAGCAGTAGGCTCTATCAGAGCCGTTCTCAACGCCGAAAAGGACGCTGCAAGAGCTAAGTTCTGGGATACCGTTCAGGTAGGCGACGTATTCAAGGGCGAAGTCAAGTCTCTTACAAGCTACGGCGCATTCGTAGATCTTGGCGGAATAGACGGAATGGTGCACATTTCCGAGCTTAGCTGGAACAGGATCAAGCACCCCTCCGAGGTCGTAAATGTAGGCGACGTTGTAGAGGTATTTGTCAAGGAGCTTGACAGGGAAGCCGGCAGGATCTCTCTCGGATACAAAAAGAATGAGGATAATCCTTGGGTAAAATTCGAGGAGGAATTCCATGAGGGCGATGTTATCAAGGCTAAGGTAGTTTCGATCACTCCCTTTGGCGCATTCGTTCAGATCATTCCGGGAATAGACGGACTTATCCACATATCTCAGATCGCCGATAAAAAGGTATCCAACATAAAGGAAGTCCTTAATATAGGCGATGAGGTAGAGGCTAAGATAACGGAGATCGACAATGAAAAGAAGAGGATAAGCCTTTCCATACGCGCACTGCTTGAGGATAAGGCTGTGGACGAAGCTCCGGAGTCCGCTGAATAATTTAAATGAGATAGTAAGGGAACGTTCCGGTGGGGACGTTCCCTTTTTTCAAATATTTTTCAAAATATTCAAAAAGCTCTTGAAAACCTACTAATCCTATGTTATAATAGTATTATAAATACCGGAGCTTGCCTCCTTTATACGAAAGGACGTGAATTTGTGAAAATTTCCACAAAGGGCAGATATGCGCTCAGAATGCTTCTCGATCTCGCAATGCATAGTCCGGACGAGTACGCCGCATTAAAGGATATTGCGGAACGTCAGGGAATTTCAAAAAAATATCTTGAACAGATAGTTCCGCTGCTGAACAGATCCGGATTGCTGAAAACTAACAGAGGCTATCAGGGAGGATATATGCTGTCAAGATCTCCGGATCAGTATACGGTCGGCGAGATCCTGCGTATTTCGGAGGGAAGCCTTTGTCCGGTGGCTTGTCTGCAATACGAGCATAACGATTGCCCGAGAGCCGCGGAATGTCTTACTCTTCCGGTGTGGGAGGGTCTGTATAAGACCATCACCGATTATCTGGACGGCATAACATTGCAGGATATTATTGAAAAATACGGTAATGTTAAAAATTTCAATATATGATAAAACCTGCGCAGGTCGAATTTTGCAGATGAGACTTGCAAAACATCGGAATATGTGGTATAATATCATAAAGCCGTAAGCTGCGGTTTTATGATATTTTTTTGAGGAATTTTAAAATGAGTGATATTGTTGAAAAGACCTCCTCCGGCAATGCCGAGAATGTCGGGACAAGCACGCCGGCAAATAACTCGCATAACGAGCATAAAAAGATCAGCAGGATAGCTTTACGACCGGCTTTGATAATATTTTTTTCCATGCTTGGAATAATAGTGTGTCTTTCGGCTGCGGTAATAATCCTTGCCGTGCAGGTAGGAAAGGACAGTGCCGCAGATGAGACGGAACCGGTAAAGGAAGCTTTTGTTCCCATTGTGAACGAAAGAGTGTATGACTTTTACGATGAGGACGAGGTAATATTGTTCGACGACCCATCATACGGTCAGATATGGATA
>CANQZS010000086.1 GCA_947628385.1 uncultured Clostridia bacterium
ATGGAACCGCTTTACACCTCCGCTCCCGAGGAGGAACGCGCCGGACTCGGATTTGCGGTAATGGAAAGCTTTATGGACAAGGTCACCGTCCGCAGCGTACCTGATAAGGGCACCACCGTTATAATGACGAGAAGGCTCTCCTCCGGAGCCACGGCACGCGATACATAAAGGCAGTCCGCGCTATCGTCTGCGGATCTCCTAATACCCACAGAAAGGATATGCCTGTTTTGAACGCAGTAAAAAACGATGGCTTTGTTGAAGCCAATCTTGGGCTTGTTCATATGTGCGCCAACCGTTTTCGGGGACGCGGTATAGAATACGACGATCTTTACGGGGCGGGCTGCATAGGGCTTGTCAAGGCGGCTTCCGCCTTTGATCCGGAACGCGGAGTAAAATTTTCCACCTATGCCGTTCCGGTGATACTTGGAGAGATAAAGCGGCTTTTTCGTGACGGTGGGGCGGTAAAGGTAAGCCGATCTGTCCGTGAGCTTGGAATGAAGCTTTCCTCGGCGGGAGAACGTTTCCGCTCGGAGCATGGCAGAGAGCCTACAATATCCGAGCTTTCCGCGCTTGCGGGCTGTTCTGCGGAGGAAGCTGCGGAAGCTCTTGCGGTAAATCTTCCTCCCATATCCCTGACTGAAAATTCCGATAGTGACGACAGCGGGCAGATAGACATTGCTGCGCCGTCTCCGGATTATGAGCTTGTGGACATACTTTCTCTGCGGCAGGTATTGAGTTCGCTTGAACGCAGAGACAGGGTACTTATTTTCTGCCGGTACTTCAAGGACATGACTCAAACAGACACGGCAAGGGTACTTGGAATGACACAGGTACAGGTCTCACGGCGGGAAAAGAAGCTGCTTTCGTTTCTCAGAGGAAATCTTCTGGAATAGAAAATTGTTCTCACGTTTTAAACAAAAATGCACTGTAACTTTTTTACAGTGCATTTTTTGTATCATTTTGTTATGTATAGCCTTACGGTCTGTCATTGAAGATCCCAAACAGCGCCGAGTAATCATCAATAGCAGAATGTCCCGCTGCCTCTCCGTCTCCGGAGGAAACAGCTGCCGATGACGGATCATCAACATTTGTGACCGTTCCCGTTCCTAAATTCTTGAATCCGGAAGCTATTACCGTAAGATTTATCTCGTCCTGCATCTCAGGATCAAAGCTTGCGCCGAATATAAGCTCTACATCAGGATCGGCAGCCTCTGTGATAAGCTTCGTAGCCGTGTCTATATCCGTAGAAAGTGCGTCCTCGGACATCACAATATTTACCAGCAAACGTGTTGCGCCGCTAATGGAAGTCTCAAGCAGAGGACTTGTTATTACCGCATTTGCAGCCTCTACCGCCTTATCCTTTCCGGAACCGTGACCGATAGCCATATGCGCGTATCCTGCGTTTTTCATCGTAGTTTCAACATCGGCAAAGTCAAGATTGATGAATCCATCGACCGTTATAAGCTCCGCTATGGACTTTACACCTGTTTTGAGGATATTATCCGCCAGCGCAAAGCTTTCCATCATTGTGAGCTGCTTCTCGCTTGATGTTATAAGACGTTCATTTGGGATAACGACCAAGGAATCTACGTGCTTCATAAGCTCGGCAATGCCGCGCTCAGCCTGAGCCATCTTAGCCTTTTGTTCAAAATTGAAAGGCTTTGTTACAACAGCTACCGTAAGAATATCCATTTCCTTAGCGATCTCAGCCACTACCGGAGCAGCGCCTGTACCCGTTCCGCCGCCCATACCTGCGGCAATGAATACCATTGTTGAGCCCTTGAGAGCCGCGGCGATCTCATCGCGGTTTTCCTGAGCGGAGCGTTCTCCGATCTCGGGCTTGTTGCCTGCGCCTCTTCCCCTCGTGAGCTTTTCGCCTATCTGCACCTTTGTAGGAGCCTTTGATGCACGAAGAGCCTTTGCGTCCGTATTTATAGCCACAAATTCAACGTCAAATATTCCCTCCGTCGCCATGCAGTTGAGAGCATTTCCTCCGCCGCCGCCTACACCTACGACTTTTATATTTATGTCAGAAAAGATCTCATCATTATCAACAGAAAAACCCATTTGAAACGTCCTCCTAATTTATTTTATACGAACACTATATCAAATAACATACACAAGTTTATTTTACCATACTTCTATTTATTTTTCAAGTGGTTTTATAAAAAAATATAAACTTTAGAAATAATTACTAAAATAAGCTATTCAAAATTTAATTTTGTTGTTCCGGTATCCTCGTTTTCGCCCTCAGGAGCCGTATTTTCCCCATCTTCATTCTCCGATCCCTCCTCCGGCAAAGCGGTCTCGGTGCCGGAATTGAATTCAAAGGTACGCTCTATCTGTTCAAGATCGGAGCTGCTCAGGAGCTGAGCGCCGTTTTTGAGCATACGGAGCCGTCCCTCTGCGTCAGGAGAGACATTTTTTGTCAGTATCTCCTCGGCGAAACGGTATTTATAGTCCAGATCGGAAATTACTCCGATAATGACCTCCATTCTCCCCTCATAAACGCAGCTTATATTCAGCCTATCCGTAACGTCGTAGCTTGTCACCTTTGAGCCGAACGGCGTATCCGAACGCTCTATAAGCTCGTAGATCACCTCGCTCTTGTTTTCATCTGCGGAAGCGAACTTCATTCCGATAGTGAGTCCTTCCGCCGGCTCCGTGCCGTAGAAAACCGGAAGCTCATCGTCGGCTGAGCTCGTCATTGCAAGGATCTTTCCTGTCCTGCTAACTATCCGGAAGCCCTCGCTGCCGTTATCAAGATAAGCCGTTTCCACACAGGGAGTTACAGTTATTTCCAAAGATGAGGGGAATTTCCTTTTAACCTCCGCAGTTTCGATATAAACGAGCTGATCGGTTATCTGCTCCGCAGCCTTGCCCATATTCCTGCGGATCATGTTGTCGCCGCCTTGTATACCGCTTGCTTCCGCGATCTCCTCGGCGGTATATATCGAGGAACCGATAACGTTTATCGTTTCAACATTGAAAAATACCGTTACCGACAATATGGCGAATATCACCAGTGCAATGAACGCCGCCATTCCATAATAGATCGACATATTCTGTTTTCTGCCCCGACGGATCTTTCTGCCGGGATCATCGCGCTTAACAACGTCCTGCATATACTATCCCGCGGAATATATCTGCGGCTCCTTTCATATCCTGATAATATCGGCTCCCGCCGATGATAACTCTTTTTCGATCTCCTCATAGCCTCTGTCAATGTAATGTATATCCGAGATCTCGCTCGTTCCCTCTGCAGAGAGAGCCGCCGTGATAAGACCCGCTCCTCCCCTGAGATCGGCAGCGCAGGTCTTTGCACCGTAAAGACGTTTCACTCCCTCGATAACGGCGACCTTTCCCTCTACAAGAATATCCGCGCCCATTCTGCAAAGCTCTCCTACATGCTTGAAGCGGTTCTCAAAAATATTCTCCACAAATACCGATGTTCCCTTTGCTCTGCAAAGCGCAGCCATGACCACAGCCTGAGCGTCGGTGGGGAACCCCGGATACACCATTGTCCTTATAGGCGCTACCGCCCTCAGAGGACGATCCGCGCTGAAATATATCCTGTCTGCGGACGCATGGACTATACACCCCATCTGCTCGAATACCGGCAGTATGCTTTCCATATCCGCAGGACGGCAGTCATATGCCACAAGCTCTCCTCCGGCGGCAGCCGTACAGGAAAGATACGTTGCGCAGACTATCCTGTCCGGCATAACGGTATATTCGCAGCCGTGGAGCTTTTTCACGCCGTTTATTACTATCCTGCCGCAGCCTGCGCCGCTTATCCTTGCCCCGCAGGCGTTGAGGAACCCCGCAAGATCGGCGACCTCCGGCTCTCTTGCGGCATTTTGTATCACCGTAACGCCCTCCGCAAGAACTGCGGCGAGCATGATATTTTCGGTAGTTCCCACCGACGGAAAGGAAAGGCTTATTTTCGCGCCCTTAACGCCGTTTTCCGCTCTGCAATCGAGAACGCCGTATTCCTCACGGATCGAAACGCCCATTTTCCTTAGCGCCGCAAGGTGCATATCTATAGGTCTCGGACCGAGATCGCAGCCTCCGGGAAGAGTTATCCTGCAGGCTCCCGCTCTTCCGAGAACGGCTCCCAGAAAGAACAGCGACGAACGCATCTCTCTCATAAGCTCGTCGGATACAGACGTTCCGGAAATATCCTCAGCCCTTATTACCGCAGTGTTCCTTTCGTCAAAATATGCCTTACAGCCAAGATATGTAAGTATCCTCATTGCGGAATATACGTCCGAGATACGGGGACAGTTATGGATAACTATCTCCTCTCCGCACAGCACCGACGCCGCCATTATCGGCAGCGCAGCATTCTTTGCGCCCTGAATACGTATCTCTCCGCCCAGTCGTTTCCCTCCGTTTATTATCAGCTTCTGCATATATGCGGCTCCCTTACGTTTTTATCTTATGTTATGCGTAAGGGCAGCTTTTGGTTAAAAATTTGCGATCCGCAAATTTTTGCGCATTACAAATTGCAGATCATGAATTATCCGGCACGAGCCTTTTTATTACGGAATATATCCTGTCGGGAGTATCCTTTACATATGTTTCCGCAGCCCGCTTGGCAAGGGAATCGAGCCTTGCGGGATCGTGTATGAGCGCAGTGACCTTTTCAAGGAAAAGCTCGTCGGTTATATCCTTTTCCTCGATCACCACTGCCGCTCCGGCTCTTCCGAGGACCATTGCATTATGGTACTGATGATTTGCCGTAACGTTCGGCGAGGGTATCAGAACGGAAGCTCTTCCCATTGCCTGAAGCTCGGATATGGTAGAAGCTCCGCTGCGGCAGATGATAAGATCCGCTGCGGCAGTGCAGACGTCCATATTATTTATGTATTCCCTGACTGTTATACTCGGCTCGGAAGCCGGATCTATGCCTATTTTTTCAAGCTCCGGCAGGAACGTATCATGTCCCATTTTGCCGAATCCGTGGATATGATTTACGGGAAAGCCGTTTTCCTTTTCCCATTTCATAAGGACTGCCGCGCAGTGGTTTATCTCTCCTGCGCCAAGGCTTCCGCCAAAGCTGAAAATACAGAGCCTGTCGTCAAGACCGAGCTTTTTCTTTGCGTCTCTGCGATCCATTCTTTCCGTGGAAAATCCGCTTCTTACCGGAAGTCCTGTAACGGTGTACTTAGCGCAGGCGTCAAGATGCTGAGCGGCTTCCTCCACAGTGAGCATTACCTCGTCCACCTTTTTTGCAAGGAGCCTGTTGGTTATCCCCGGGAAAGCGTTCTGCTCATGTATTGCCGTAGGTATGCCCATCTGTACGGCTTTTGAAAGTATGGGATAGCTCACATATCCGCCCGTTCCAATAACGATATCGGGTCTGAAGCCGTCTATTATTTTTTTTGAACGAGCTCCCGACGCGGCAAGATATGCCGCAGCCCTTGCGTTGCGGGCAATGTTTTTCGGAGTTATCTTTCTCTGAAAACCGTTTATCTTTATCGGCGCAAAATCATATCCCGCCTCCGGGATAAGCCGTGCCTCCATGCCGCCCGGATTTCCTGCAAAAAGGAATTCCGCGTCCGGATCGTGCTGTTTTATTATCGAAGCAATGGCAAGGGCGGGGTTTATGTGTCCTCCCGTTCCTCCGCCTGCAAGCAGAACTCTCATATCGTTTTTCCTTTCAGAATATTTTTTGACCGTCAGCAGACCCGCTATGTTTCCATTATCGACTGTCTTGAAATGTTCAGTACAATGCCCATTTGCACAAGCTGCATGATGAGCGCCGTTCCGCCGTAGCTGAAAAACGGCAGCGAAACTCCCGTATTCGGTATGGTATTCGTTACGACTGCAATATTCAGCAGCGCCTGCAAACCTATCTGCACGGTAAGACCGACAGCCAGCATCATTCCGAACTTGTCGGGCGCTTTGGACGCAATGTAAAATCCTCTTACAACGAACAGCAGGAAAAGGATTATTACCATTACCGCACCCACAAAGCCCAGTTCTTCGCATACTACCGCGAAAACGAAGTCGTTTTTCGCTTCGGGAAGATACAGGAATTTCTGCCTTGAATTTCCCAGCCCCAGTCCGAACAGTCCGCCCGAACCAATTGCAATAAGGCTGTTCCTTGTCTGCCATGTATCGTCCCACGCTTCTTCGTTGAAAGGATCGGTCCATGATATTATACGTTTTTCAAAGTAGCCTACGTCCTTTACTTTGATAAGGATCATAACGATGATCCCTACTACCGCCAGACCAAACAGACCCAGAACGAGCAGGTGTGAGAACTTTGTTCCGCCAACGAACATCATTATTATTCCTATGGCAAATATTATTATCGTTCCCGAAAGGTGCGGCTGCTGCATCATAAGTCCCACAACTATGCCGAGGAATATCAGGAACGGCACTACTCCATACTTGAACTGTTTCATTTTGGTATAATTTACCGAAATAAGATATGCAAACAGCAGTATTATCGAGAGCTTCATAAGCTCCGACGGCTGGAATGAAAGTCTTTTGCCGAATCTGACCCATCTGTATGCTCCGTTCTGGGGATCGGTAAACGGTCCTACAAGGCACAGTATCAGCAGCACCACGCACATGATGTAGAATCCGTATGCTATGATCGGTTTCCTCAGCCAGTGATAGTCAAAGAACGACGCAAAGAACATTCCCACCAGACCGACCGCCGCCATTATGACCTGCTTTCTGACATAGATAGTTCCCGAGCCTTCCTCGGCGATAGACCATGCAAATCCCGCCGAAAACATTGATATTATCCCCAGCACAAGAAGTATCATCACTATGAGAAAGAACGGAAAATCCATAGGTCCCATAACGTATTTCTCTTTATATCCCTTTGAAGGTCCGCTTGCAGTGATATTTTTCCGCCTGCTGTCATCGGGAACAGCTCTCGCCGTATCCGGCATATGGATCCCACCTTTCCTTGAATATTCCGCTTTCCTTTTACATTAAAAGGTTGTATATCAGGTTCGCGGCTATGCCCGCCGCAAGAGCGGCAGCCGAGAACATTATTACTATCTTGTATTCCGAAAATCCGCAAAGCTCAAAATGATGATGTATCGGAGACATTTTGAAAAGCCGCTTGCCTTTTGTTATCTTGAAATATGTCACCTGAACGACCACCGAAAGCGCGTCCAGAACATAGACAATGCCCACCAGCGCAAGCAGCAGATGTTCATGCAGCGCAAAACCTATGGCGCATATCGAACCGCCGAGGAACATTGAGCCTGTGTCGCCCATGAAAACTTTCGCCGGATGCAGGTTCCATATCAGGAATCCCAGACAGCCGCCCGCCAGCGCCATTGAATATATCGAATATTCCCATTCTCCCATTGCCGCGCATAACATCACAAAGGAAAGTCCGGTTATCACCGTTACCGAGCCGCAAAGCCCGTCTATGCCGTCAGTGAGATTTACCGCATTTGTCAGGAATATGAGGTATAAAACCATCAGCGGATAGTAGAATATCCCGAAGTCAACTTCTCCGAAGAAAGGGAAAGTTATTGCTGTTGAATGATCTCCCAGCAGGTACAGCACATACAGGAACGCGCAGCTGAAAATGAACTGCATTACCATTTTCTGTTTTGCCCGCAGACCGAGGTTCTGTTTTTTTACCGCCTTGATGTAGTCGTCAATGAAGCCTATCCCCGCGTTGAGCAGTGCAAACCCGTACCCTGCCAGAAGCCTGTATAATCCGGAATTATCCGGCACAGCCGAAAGATCCGCCCTCCTGAAACGGTACAGCGCATATCCCGCCGCAATTGCCGCCGCCGAGCCTATAATAAACATAAATCCGCCCATTATAGGAGTGCCCTGCTTGCTTTTATGCCACGCGGGACCTTTTTCGTAAATAGTCTGACCGAAATGTATTTTTTTAAGCAGCGGAAT
>CANQZS010000087.1 GCA_947628385.1 uncultured Clostridia bacterium
CCTTACAGCGGATTCTCGTCCAGATCTGCGACTCCGGAATCTATGGCAGCCTGTGCCACCGCCTTTGCCACTGCCTCTGCCACGCTCCGGTCAAAGGCATCCGGCAGGATAAAGTCCGTTCTGAGCTGCTCCTCTGTCACACATCCAGCAATTGCCTTGGTCGCTGCAAGCTTCATTTCCTCATTGATATCCCTTGCCCTCACTGCCAATGCACCCTTGAACACACCCGGAAATGCAACGACATTGTTGATCTGATTCGGGAAATCGCTCCGTCCTGTGCCGACAATGTATGCCCCTGCTTCCTTTGCAAGGTCAGGCATGATCTCCGGCGTAGGATTAGCCATAGCGAAAATTATAGGCTTGTCAGCCATGGAGCGCACCATATCCTGTGAAACGAGATTCGGTTTGGAAACTCCTATAAACGCGTCTGCGCCTTTAAGAGCCTCCGCAAGTCCGCCGCGGATATGATCCTTATTTGTCAGCTTAGCCATTTCATAGTGTGAGGGATTTTCAAATTCGTCACCGTCACATATGATCCCCTTGATGTCCACCATTATTATATTTCCTATTTCAAGAGAAATGAACTGTTTTGCAATAGCACAGCCCGCTGCTCCCGCTCCGTTTATGACCAGCGTCATATCTTTAAAGCTTTTTCCTGCGACCTTTGCAGCGTTCAGCATTGCGGCGGAAGCCACTATCGCCGTTCCGTGCTGATCGTCATGGAAAACCGGAATATCAAGCTTTTCCTTTAATCTGCGTTCTATCTCGAAGCACCTCGGAGCAGAAATATCCTCCAGATTTATCCCGCCGAAGCTATAGGAAATAAGCTCAATAGTCCTGACGATCTCGTCAACGTCCTTGGAATTTACGCATATAGGGAACGCGTCCACTCCTGCAAATTCCTTGAACAGCGCGCATTTTCCCTCCATTACCGGCATTGAAGCTCTTGGACCTATATCGCCAAGTCCGAGAACGGCAGTACCGTCGGTTATGACTGCTACAAGATTTGCTCTCCTTGTAAGCTCATAGGAAAGCTCAGGATCCTTGGCAATTTCGAGGCAAGGCTGAGCGACTCCCGGAGTATAGGCATTTGAAAGCTGCTGCCTGTCGTTCACCTCGCAGCGTGAGATGACCTCTATCTTACCCTTCCATTCATAATGTTTTTTCAAAGACGACTGCATAATGTCCATAGTAAAACTTCCTTTTCAGCGATCAGGTTTTGGTAAATTGTTCCATGTGAAACATTTCAAGCAGCAAGCCTTATCAATGCTTGTCTGCTATTTTTCTTTTTTATTTGCAAGCTTGATTATCCTGTCAATATTCTTTTTGTCCGTAGTTCTGCTGCCGATATATGTAGGATAAGCGTTGTAAAGTCCATGGAAATCTGATCCTCCGGTAACGATCAGATCGTATTTTTCAGCGATCTCAAGCAGCCGCTTCTGCTGCTCGTCGTTTGCGGAATAATGAAAGACCTCCACGCCGTCCAGCTTGCCCTTTACCGAAAGCTCTTCAAGGAGCTCCAGCGAATCATAATAAACCGGGTGAGCCATGACCGCCACTCCCCTTGCGGAATGGATAAGGTCGATAACGAAATTCACGTCCGGATATTCTCTTTCGACTATACACGAACCGGTTTTAAGATCGAACAGCTCATTGCTGAGACTTCCGTAAAATTCGGTGGTATATCCGTAATCAATAAGCGCGTGCATTATATGCTGCTTGAATATGCTTTTTGAACCTGTGGCATATTTCATAACGCTTTCCGCAGTGATGGGATAGATCTTCATAACATTTTCGACCATTTCCCTTGCACACGCCTTGCGTATCTCGCACGCCTTTATACATACACCCTCCAGTCTGTCAGGCTTCTGCGGGGCATAGCAAAGGATATGTACCTTTCGTCCGCGGGACTTGTCCCATGCCGAAAGCTCAACACCCGAAAGCACCTGTACTCCGTACCTGTCTCCAAGGATCTTGGAACGTGAAACGGAGGACATCGTATCATGATCCGTTATGGAAATACACTCTATGCCTGTTCTTTTAGCCTGAACGATAATATCCTCGATTCCAAGAGAACCGTCAGAAAGCTTGGTATGACAGTGAAGATCGCCAACCATATCTTCAGCTCCTTTTCAATATAAGATCATATGAATTTATTGATGTATCCACATTCAGAAATCAGAGAAATAAATTATAGGAGATCGGAAATAGATCGGTATATTGCAAGATCTGCATAATATCTTTCGGATACGGTACTTTTTAATTATACCACAAAACCATATCGCATTGCAAGCATTTTTGCGAAATATATCACATTTCGCTGAAATTTCATATAAACCTGTCTGCGAACCACACGTTTTCCGCAGTAAATTCTTTGCCGTTAAGGTAATCGAGAGCGCCTCCCGAGGTCTTGAAATCAAACCTGAGCTTATAGGAATACAGCGCCTGAGTTTTTATTTTATACTGCTTATTTATCCTGTTTATGCCATATTTCCCGTCGCCAAGGAGAGGACAGCCTATGTGCGCCATATGAGCGCGGATCTGATGCGTCCGTCCGGTATGGAGCTTTACTTCCAGCAGTGAAAGGTCTCCGGAGGATCTGAGCACGCGGTATTCCGTAATTATAGTCTTTCCGACGGGAGATCTCCTGTCGCTTACTCTTACGATATTTTCATCAGGATATTTTTCAAGATATGCCGTAAGGATCCCGTGCTTTTCCGGAGGAGCTCCCACTACTATGCAAAGGTAGAGCTTTTCAAGCTCTCTGTCCCTTATCTTCTGATTCAGGATCCGCAGTGCCTCAGCATTTTTTGCGGCAATGACTATCCCGCCGGTATTTCTGTCAAGACGGTTACACAGTGCCGGAGCAAAGCTGTTTTCCTTTTCGGGTAAATATTCACCCTTTTCGTAAAGATAACGTTTAAGACGGTTTATAAGAGTGTCCACAGTGCTTTTATCGTCCTCATGAACGACCATGCCGTTCTTCTTGTCTATTAGAATTATATTTTCGTCCTCATAAATTATGCTTAATTCCGGAGATACGGACATAAATTCATTTTCCGGCGCGTCGTCAAAGAATTCGTCGTTTATGTACATCTGTACCATATCTCCTGCGTTCAGGCGCGCGGAGATCTCGGCGCGTTTGCCGTTTATCTTGATACGCTTGTTTCTTATCGACTTATACATCATACTCTGCGGCAGCCTCGGAACAGCCTTTATAACGAACTTGTCCAGACGCTGTCCCGCGTCATTAGGATTTATTGTGAATTCGCGCATGAACACCTCTCCTTGAGACTTAAAATATCTGTAATTATATTATAACATAAAATTTTTTTAAAAACATCTTTTCAAATTAAATTTTTTGTAGTATAATATTAGAAACGTTTGTTTTAAATTCTGGGAGGAAATTATGGCAAAAACAGCAGATAATAAGGAAAACAAAACTCTTCCTAAAAAGGATCCGGAAAAGCTACATGAGGGTCACCGTGCAAAAATGAAAGCTCGGCTGCTTGAAACCGGATACGCAGGCTTCTCCGATCACCAGATCGTAGAAATGATGCTTTTTTACGTTTATGCAAGAGCCGATACTAACGAGATCGCACACAGGCTCATAAATCATTACGGAAGTCTTGCAGGATTGTTCGACGCCTCCTATGACGATCTTATCGAAAACGGACATCTTCCTCCGAACGCAGCGTTCCTGTTCAAAATGATACCCGGACTCATCTCGGTCTATCATGATTCCAAATGCCACCGAGAGGTCTTTGACAACGTTGAAAAGCTGAAAAAGCTTTTTGAACCTTACTTTGCCTCGCTTGACCACGAGGAACTGCGCGTCGCCTGCTTTGATGCACAGCTGCGGCTGAATTCCTGCCTTGTGGTGAATTCAGGAACTCTCAACCGTTCAAACGTTGATATGAGGAAGCTTGCGGAGATCGCAATAAATTCCAAGGCAACGAGCATTGCCGTTTCACATAACCACCCCAAGGCTTCGCCTATGCCGTCGCCTGATGATATTTTAGCCACTAAGCTTATCGGCGAAACTATGAATAATTTAGGAATAAAGCTGCTGGATCACGTGATCGTCGGAGAAAACAGAACCATATCCATGCGCGAAACGGCATTTATCAAATTTTTTGACTGAATCATATATGCAGGAGGCATAATATGGATAAATTCAAACTGGTTTCGGAATATTCCCCCGCCGGAGATCAGCCGGAAGCTGTCGACAAGCTTGTAAAGGGTCTTGAAAGCGGCGCAAAGGAACAGACTCTCCTTGGCGTTACAGGTTCGGGAAAAACATTTACCATGGCTAACGTAATAGCAAGGGTGAACCGTCCGACGCTCGTACTTGCGCATAATAAAATACTTGCGGCGCAGCTCTGCTCTGAATTCAGGGAATTTTTCCCCGAAAATGCCGTGGAATATTTTGTTTCATACTATGACTATTACCAGCCGGAAGCATACGTTCCATCGACCGACAGCTATATCGAAAAGGATTCCGATGTGAACGACGAGATAGACAAGCTGCGGCACTCGGCAACGCTTGCCCTGTCCGAACGCAGAGACGTTATAATAGTCGCTTCGGTATCCTGTATATATTCCTTAGGCTCACCGATAGACTACCGTACTATGGTAATTTCACTGCGGCAAGGAATGACTCTTTCACGCGACGAGCTTCTTGCAAAGCTCGTAAGCATACAGTATGAACGCAACGACGTGAATTTTATCCGAAACAAGTTCCGCGTCCGCGGAGACGTGGTGGAAATATTTCCGGCAGGCTCCTCCGAGCTTGCCATACGGGTCGAATTCTGGGGAGACGAGATAGAACGCATCACGGAATTCAAGGCGCTTACCGGAGAGGTTACCGCCACCCTTTCACATTCCGCCATATATCCCGCGTCGCACTATGTGATCTCCCGCGATAAAATGCAGGACGCCATTGCTGAAATAGAACGCGAGCTTGACGAAAGAGTGAAATTTTTCAAGGACAACGACAAGCTTATCGAAGCTCAGAGGATCGCCCAAAGGACTATGTACGATATTGAAATGCTCCAAGAAATAGGCTTCTGCAAGGGTATTGAGAACTATTCCCGTATCCTCGCCGGACGAGCTCCCGGAAGTATACCGTATACTCTTCTTGACCACTTTCCGGAGGATTTCCTGCTTATCGTGGACGAAAGTCATGTTTCCTTGCCTCAGGTAAGAGCCATGAGCGCCGGAGACCGCGGACGAAAGCAAACACTTGTTGACTACGGATTCAGGCTCCCGTCAGCAATGGATAACCGTCCTCTGACATTTGACGAGTTTTACAATAAGATAAATCAGGCTATCTTCGTTTCCGCAACACCCGGACCATTCGAGCGGGAACATTCTGCACAGATAGTAGAACAGGTCATTCGTCCCACGGGTCTTGTGGATCCTGAGATAATTGTCAAGCCCGTTGAGGGACAGATAGACGATCTTCTGCTGGAAATAAACGAACGCACTCAAAAAAACGAACGCGTGCTTGTTACTACGCTTACAAAGAAAATGGCGGAGGATCTTACCGCATATCTTGAAAAAGCCGGAGTCCGCGTCCGTTATATGCATTATGATATAGACACCATCGAGCGTATGGAAATAATCCGCGATCTGCGGCTCGGCGAATTTGACGTTCTGGTGGGAATAAATCTGCTCCGTGAGGGACTGGATATTCCGGAGGTCTCTCTTGTGGCAATACTTGACGCGGATAAAGAGGGCTTCCTGCGTTCGGAAAGCTCGCTTATCCAGACCATAGGACGCGCGGCAAGAAATTCCCACGGACAGGTAATAATGTATGCCGATTCCGTCACCGGATCAATGGAAAGAGCTATCATGGAGACCGAACGCCGCCGCAAGCTTCAGATGGATTTCAACAAAGCTCACGGAATAGTTCCTCAGACTATTATAAAGGACGTTCGCGATGTTATCGAAATTTCCACCAAGGCGGAAACCGAAGCCAAGACCTCAAAGGCTCAACAGAAGCGTATGTCTCCTGAGGAGCGTGAAGCTCTTATCAAAAAGCTTACCGAGGAAATGAAAAACGCCGCGAAAATTCTTGAATTTGAACACGCCGCTTACCTCCGCGACAGGATAAACGAGCTGAAACAGTCTCCCAACAGCGGCAAAAAGGTTTTTGGAAAAAAGAAAGGATAATCTGAAAATGGCAAACGACAAAATAATCATCAAAGGCGCAAGAGAACATAATCTCAAAAATATTGACATTGAGATACCGCGCGATAAGCTCATAGTAATGACAGGACTTTCCGGATCAGGAAAATCCTCGCTTGCTTTCGATACGATCTACGCCGACGGTCAGAGACGATATGTGGAAAGCCTTTCCTCATATGCGAGAATGTTCCTCGGACAGATGGAAAAGCCCGATGTGGACAGCATCGAGGGGCTTTCCCCCGCTATATCCATTGACCAGAAGACCACCTCAAGGAATCCCCGTTCAACGGTTGGAACGGTCACTGAAATTTACGATTATTTCAGGCTCATGTATGCAAGGATAGGCGTTCCCCACTGTCCCATATGCGGACGTGAAATAAAGCAGCAGACTGTAGATCAGGTAGTAGATCAGATAATGGAGCTGCCGGAGGGAACAAAGATCCAACTCCTTGCTCCCATCATCAGAGGACGAAAGGGCGAACACACCAAGGAGCTTGAACGCGCGCGTAAGGCGGGATATGTACGAGTAAGAGCGGACGGTATTATCTACGATCTCTCCGAGGAAATAAAGCTCGAAAAGAACAAAAAGCACAGCATTGAAATAGTCATTGACCGACTCGTGATAAAAAAAGGAATAGAAAATCGTCTCGGGGACAGTGTTGAAACGGTTTCGTCCATATCCGGAGGACTTGTCATAGTTGATGTGGACGGAAAAAGGGATATTCTGTTCTCGCAGAATTACGCCTGTCCCGAGCACAATATTTCCATTGAGGAGCTTGCTCCGAGAATGTTCTCATTCAACAATCCGTTCGGCGCGTGTGAAAAATGCACGGGTCTTGGCGTTTTCCGCAAGATAGATCCGGATCTGATAATCCCCAACAAGGAGCTTTCCATTCGTCAGGGCGCAATAAAGGCAAGCGGCTGGTCCACAACTGACGACGATTCCATAGCAATGATGTATTTCAAAGGGATAGCTCAGTATTATGGAGTTTCACTGAACACACCGGTAAAGGATCTTCCCGAGGAGGTCGTTGACGCCATACTTTACGGAACTAACGGGGTAAAGCTCAGGCTGCACCGTTCCACGGAATATGGCGGCGGCGTTTACAATCAGCCATTTGAGGGAATTATCCCTAATCTCGAAAGGCGTTATAAGGAATCAAATTCCGAGTACCTGAAAGAGGAGGTAGAGGACTGCATGACCGAAAGTCCCTGTCCGGAATGTCACGGTCACAGACTGAAAAAGGAAAGCCTTGCGGTCACTGTAGGCGGAAAGAATATTTCCGAGCTTTGCGACTTTTCGGTGGTGGAATGTCTGGATTTCATAAATTCCATTGAGCTTTCAAAAAGGGACAAGCTCATAAGCGGTCAGATAATCAAGGAGATCAAATCACGTCTTGGATTCCTCAGAAGCGTTGGTCTGGAATATCTTACACTTTCCCGTGCGGCGGGAACATTAAGCGGCGGAGAAAGCCAGCGTATAAGGCTTGCGACTCAGATAGGCTCGTCGCTTATGGGAGTTCTTTATATCCTTGACGAGCCGTCCATAGGTCTGCACCAGCGGGACAACGACAAGCTTATTGACACGCTGAAACGTCTCCGCGATCTGGGCAATACTCTTATAGTCGTTGAGCATGATGAGGACACCATGAAAAATGCCGATTTCATAGAAGACATAGGTCC
>CANQZS010000088.1 GCA_947628385.1 uncultured Clostridia bacterium
CCGATAGAGGGAAATGTCCGCTTTGAAAATGTGACCTTTGCATATGACGAAAGCAAGACCGTTCTGAAAGATCTGTCATTCAGCGTAAAAAAAGGACAGAGCATTGCTCTTGTAGGACCTACCGGAGCCGGCAAGACCACGATAGTGAACCTTATTTCAAGATTCTACGACGTAAACAGCGGAGCGGTGCTTATCGACGAGCATAATGTTGCGGACGTAACGCTCAGATCGCTGCGTTCCCAGATGGGCATAATGCTTCAGGACAGCGTGGTTTTCAGCGGGACGATAGCGGATAATATCCGTTACGGAAAGCTTGACGCTACTATGGACGAAATAGTCGCCGCCTGCAAGACCGTCTGCGCAGACGAATTTATCCGCGAGTTCCCGAACGGATATGATACCGAGATCACAGAGGGCGGTTCAACTCTTTCACAGGGACAAAAGCAGCTTATCGCTTTCGCAAGGACTCTGATAAGCGATCCTAAGATACTTGTTCTTGATGAAGCGACCTCCTCAATTGACGCAAAGACCGAAAAGCTGCTTCAGGAGGGTCTGGAAAGACTTCTTGAGGGCAGAACCTCCTTTATCATAGCGCACAGACTTTCCACCATACAGAACTGTGATAAGATAATGTATGTTTCAAACATGGGCATAACCGAAAGCGGAACGCATGAGGAGCTTATTGCCAAGAGGGGAGATTATTACAAGCTCTGCAATGCCCGTCGGGAGGATGACGAGCCTGCGGCTGTCTGAGACGGGATCCGCAGGAATACAAAAAATAATTTTATGAAAGGGATCTTTTATTATGGTAGTTATCGAAATGGAAAACGGCAAAAAAATCAAGCTGGAGCTTTATCCCGAGGTCGCTCCTATAACCGTGGAGAACTTTGAGAGCCTTGTAAAAAAGGGCTTTTATGACGGACTTATATTCCACAGGGTAATAGAGGGATTCATGATACAGGGCGGCTGTCCTGAGGGAACGGGAATGGGCGGTCCCGGATATGCGATCAAGGGCGAATTTGCTTCAAACGGGATAAAGAACGATCTTAAGCACACCAGAGGAGTTATCTCCATGGCGCGTTCAATGATGAAAGACAGCGCAGGCTCACAATTCTTTATAATGCATCAGGACGCTCCTCATCTGGACGGTGAATATGCCGCGTTCGGCAAGGTAGTTGAGGGCATGGACGTTGTTGATGAGATCGCAGCCGTAAGAACAGGCTACGGCGACAGACCGGTAAATGAGCAAAAAATGAAAAGGGTATATATTGAGGAATGACGCGCGCCGCAGGTCGATCTGATCTGCGGCAAATTTTTTGGAAGAAATTTTGTAACGTTTTTTATTTTCATTCGTCTTAATAAGCAAAAGGGGGTGTGTGAAGATGTCCGATCTGGACGAGATATACAGGCTTTACGCAAGGACGGTTTACGGCTTTCTGTTAAGCAGATGCCGAAACTCTGATATTGCCGAGGAGCTGACCTCGGAAACATTTTACCGAGCGGTAAAAAATATTGACAGCTATAACGGCAGCTGTAAAATGTCCGTATGGCTGTGCGAGATAGCAAAAAATCTATATACCGACTATATGAGAAAAAGCGAGCGCAGGAACGTTTCCATAGAGGAAAGGGAGCTTCCGGACGAGGACAATATTATCCTGCGCTATGAGGACAAGGAGCAGACCCTGAATATCCACAGGATCCTCCACACTCTTGAAGAGCCTTATAAGGAAGTTTTTTCACTGCGGATATTCAGCGAGCTTTCCTATAAGGAAATAGGCGATATTTTCGGAAAGTCGGACGGTTGGGCGCGGGTGACGTTTTTCCGCGCAAAAGAAATTATCCTCAAAAAAATAAACGAAAGGGAATGATATTATGAAATGTGCCGTTATTCAGGATCTGCTGCCTAATTACTGCGACGGGTTATGTTCCGCAGAAACTTCTCTTGAAATAGAAAAACACATTGCGGAATGTCCGGTGTGCTCATCAATTTTAAAGGATCACAAAAGCGAATTAAAGCCGGAAAAGGAAATAAAAAATTCTCCGGAAAAGCCGTTCAAAAAATTGCAGAAAAAACTTTCTCACCATAAATTTCTTGCAATTTCGCTTGCTGTGTGCCTTTTGATTTTAGCGGGCTGGAACGGTTTTATTATATTTGAAAATACCTCGGACAGGTACCCTTATCTTTCGCTTGAAATATTAAAAAGTTCAAAAAAAGCGGAAAAAGTCGTTGAAAATATCTGCTCGGGAAATATTGATGAGGTAACGGACGCACTTTCATTCAGATATGACGACAGATGGCAGACCGCAAAAGAAAATTTCGATGACATCGGAGAGGGCGCCTCAAAGCTTGCGCGCTGCAATGAGCTTCTCAATGAATATTACGGCATGATAAAGGACAAAAAAACGGATATTTCCGCAGGTGAAAGTTATTACAGCGAGCCTGTTGACGGCGGCAGGATAATTTGCTCGGAATTTATCGTCAGAACAGAGGGACTGCCGGAGGTAAGGTTTACCGTCGGATATGAAAAAGCCGCATACGGAGAGGATAATATGTATCTGTCATGCGTGACAGCGGATCAAACTGACGAATTTAACATCTTTATCAACAACGAACTTGGGTTTATGCTTGATCCGGAACTTCTGCCCGCAGCTATAGACAATAAGGAAATATCTGCGATAAATACAGATAAGCTTGCACAGAATATCGGTTATTATTTTGCGGATCTGATTTATTATGACGATAACGGATATGATGAGGAATATAATAACGGTCTGGAGGAACGGTTCGCGGAGCTGAATTCCAAGGGAATACACTGTGATAAATTTTTCAGAAAGGATCTCCGCTACAGCAAGGAAAAGGGTTTTTATCTCGTTGATATTTACGCTGTATTCAGCGACCCTGATACCGGCAATCAGATACTTTATATGCGAACGATACGTCCGGTAGGCGCGAAACGGTTCATTGTGCTTGATGAATTTGAACCAGTTATAATAGACGGTGGGGTAAGTTCTGATGTCCGCAGAATGGTGGAAGAGCTTTTCTGATACGGCAATATATTACGGCGCGGATACTCTTGAGACAGAGCCATTTGCCGATCATTATGCGTAATGCGTAATTAACAATTTTGCGCTTCGCGCAAAATAGTAATTAATTTTCCGACAAATTGGCGGCTTTCCTATCAACGGAAAGCCGCCTTTCTTTCGCTTATTTATGCTGCGATCTTATCGCTTTGATGTTTTTTCCACCGTGACATAACGCCGAATTGGGACAGCAGCCGCAGCTGCCTCCGCAGGAGGATCTTCCGGATCTTTTATCCTTTTTCATGCCGGAAATTATCAGCGCGATAACAAGTATCAGTATTATTGCCGCAGCTATAGTCCCGAAATTTGCCGTTAAAAATTCAACCACGAAAATTCCTCCTTTGGATCTGTCAAGCCTTTGCTTTTACACTTAAATTTGTTGTAAGACGGCTGCTTTCCTTGTAAGGTCTTGCAAGCATATATATCATGAACGCAAGTATTGCAATTGCAAATATAAGACCTACGATATTCACATTTCCCGTGAAAAGAAGTCCGAACTGGTAAACCATAAGCGAGATCGCATAGGCAAATACACATTGATATGCAATTGCAAACGCCGTCCATTTTCCGCTGTTCATTTCACGCCTGATAGCACCTATTGCCGCAAAGCATGGCGCGCAAAGCAGATTGAATATCAGGAACGAATATCCCGCAAGCGCGGAAAATTCCGCCGCAAGACTGCCCCAGATCTCGTCGCCGTTTTCGGAGATCTCTTCCGCAAAATGATAAAGCGAACCATATGTGGCAACAACATTTTCCTTTGCAATAAGTCCTGTAACAGCCGCAACGGCAGCTTTCCAGTCGCCCCAGCCGAGAGGTGCAAATATCCATGCGATAGCTCCGCCAATCTTGGAAAGTATGGAATTATCTATTTCCTCAACCATTCCGAAGCTGCCGTTCTCAACGCCGAAGCCCATTAAGAACCAAAGCACGATAGTTGAAAGCAGTATTATCGTTCCCGCCTTTTTGATGAACGACCAGCCGCGCTCCCACATTGAACGGAGAACATTTCCCACCGTAGGAAGATGATACGCGGGAAGCTCCATTACGAACGGTGCAGGATCGCCTGCGAACATCTTCGTCTTTTTGAGTATTATTCCGGAAATTATTATTGCCGCAACGCCTATAAAGTACGCTGAAACGGCTACCCAGCCCGCATTGTTGAAAAGCGCGCCTGCAATAAGTCCGATTATGGGAAGCTTTGCTCCGCATGGGATAAATGTAGTTGTCATTATAGTCATACGTCTGTCACGCTCGTTTTCAATCGTCCTTGAAGCCATTATTCCCGGAACGCCGCAGCCTGTGCCTATAAGCATTGGAATAAAGGATTTTCCGGAAAGTCCGAACTTGCGGAAGATCCTGTCCATAACAAACGCGATACGCGCCATATATCCGCAGGATTCCAGAAAAGCAAGGAATATGAACAGTACCAGCATCTGCGGAACAAATCCCAGAACGGCTCCCACGCCGCCGATAATTCCGTCTAAAATAAGACTTTGCAGCCAGTCGGCACAGCCGATACCGTTAAGGATATTTTCAACAATAACTGGAATTCCGGGCACCCATATGCTTTCGATACCGAACAGGTGCCAGCCCTCGCCGAAAACGCCGTCATTTGCCCAGTCTGTAGCCCACGTTCCCACAGTCGTTACCGAAATGTAGTAAACGATGAACATTACCACTGCAAAGATCGGAAGCGCGAGGATACGATTCGTGACTATCTTGTCTATTTTGTCGGAGACGGTCATGCTGCCTTTGTTTTTCTTTACATAGCAGCCCTTGATAATTGAAGCAATGTATATGTACCGCTCGTTTGTGATAATGCTTTCGGAATCGTCGTCCATTTCCTTTTCGGCGGCGGCAATGTCGCTTTCGATATGCGCTTTTGTTTCTGCGGGAATATCAAGTGTTTCAAGTACCTTATCGTCGCGCTCAAAAAGCTTGATGGCGTACCATCTTTGCTGTTCCTCCGGAATATCGTGGAGAACGGCTTCCTCAATATGTGCAATAGCGTGTTCAACGCAGCCGCAGAAGCTGTGCTGCGGGATAGAGGGGATCTTTGACTTTGCGGCTTCTACTGCCGCTTCGGCGGCTTGGGTAATTCCGTCGTTTTTCAGAGCG
Source organism: uncultured Clostridia bacterium (assembly GCA_947628385.1). Lineage (GTDB taxonomy): Bacteria > Bacillota > Clostridia > Oscillospirales > Ruminococcaceae > RGIG8773. Next base: position 5,203 of record CANQZS010000088.1, read on the forward strand.
GAAATTTCCATGACCTTGCAGCCAAGCTCCTTGGAAAGCTGTTCGGTGTTGATCCTATCGCCGTTTTTTCTTACAACGTCCATCATATTGACGGCTGCGACTACAGGTATGCCAAGCTCCACAAGCTGTGTGGTAAGATAAAGATTGCGTTCAAGATTCGTTCCGTCAATAATATTCAGAATAGCGTCGGGACGTTCGCCGATAAGATAATTTCTTGCAACGACCTCCTCGAGCGTATAAGGGGAAAGGGAATAGATCCCCGGCAGGTCGGTGATGATAACGTCCTTGTGTCCCTTGAGCCTGCCCTCCTTTTTTTCAACGGTAACGCCCGGCCAGTTCCCCACGAATTGGTTTGAACCGGTCAGAGCATTGAAAAGTGTGGTCTTGCCGCAGTTAGGATTTCCGGCAAGTGCTATTCTTATCTCCATAAAAATTTCCTTTCTTAGCTGCCGCTAACTAAAATCGGGTAATATAGGAACGCAATTTTACGTTCCTCAAATATCCGTTATACATAGCTAACTGAAATACATAAAAAATCAAGCTGTCTCGATATTTTCGGCGTCTGCTTTTCTGAGGGAAAGCTCATATCCTCGGACGGTGACTTCGATTGGATCTCCCAGCGGGGCGACCTTGCGTATATAGACCTCCGTACCCTTGGTTATGCCCATATCCATGATACGGCGTTTTACCGCGCCCTCTCCGTTGAGCCGTTTGACGGTGACTGTCTGCCCGACTCTTGCTTCTTTCAGTGTTGACATTTAAATACCTCCCTGTGAATAGAATTCAAACCATTATCTTATTTGCCATTTCCTTTGAAACGGCAACACGGGCACCTTTGACATTGACGATAACGCTGCCGTTTATTTCGTTTACCACGGTAACTGTTCCGCCGACTACGAATCCAAGATTTTCGAGGAATTTTTTAGTTTCGGGATCTCCTCCGAGCTTTTTTATGATATTTTCCTCGCCTGCGCTTGCTAAACCTAAGGGCATTATAGATCCCTCCGTTTTGGAATATTTTAGTTAGGATTGACTAACCAAAACCCATTAAAAACAGTTATCATTCGCTAACCAAATAATATGATACTCCATTTAAAAGCAAATGTCAATAGGAAAAGTAAATTTCCACAGATCCTACAAACAGATATTTACATGGCAGGAATAAATTTGTGCGAAATAGATAAAGTTTCAGCAGCAATATTGTTCCAGTACCGATCTGAGAGCGGCTGCGCTTGCATTGTGGATCCTTGCGACGGGAATGTTAAATTTTGCAGAACGATGGTTCACGCTTGTGACCATTTTGTGGGAACAGGTATTTGTAAACACCACCATAAGATCCGGTTTTCCGATCATATTTTCAAGATCCGACGGCATTTGAGTGAATACCTTTGCCTTGCAGTTATATGATCTGCATATTTCCTTGTAGCGGGAAGCCATGCGGTCATTCCCGCCGATAACTACTACGCTCATAATTATTATCCTCCTCTCGGTTTTGATTTCAGTTAGCACCTGCTAATCATATTTTAGCATACTGCCATAATTTTGTCAAGGGGGAATTTTCAAATAAATTTATTTACGGTATAAAATTCCGTAAGAGCGGAAATAATATCAAAAAGGAGTTGATATTATGTCAGTAAATTTTTCCGAAAGCAGAACAAGGGTGAATCTGATGCGCGCGTTTGCCGGAGAAAGTCAGGCAAGGAACCGTTACACATTTGCGGCGGGAAAGGCAAAGAAAATGAATATGTGGTTCCTGTACAATATTTTCACCTTTACGGCAAATCAGGAAAAGGAGCACGCGGAAATTTTCTACGATCATTTAAAGCAGGAAAACGGCAAAAAGATCACTATAGACAATGCCGATTATCCCATTGACAACTATGATAAAATAGAGGAGCTTCTGCGCAGCGCACAGAACAATGAATATGAGGAATATGAAAAGGTTTATCCGGAATTTGCAAAAATTGCAAAAGAAGAGGGATTCAATGATATTGCCTATTCCTTTGAAAAGATAGCGGAGATAGAAAAGGCGCACGGAGACAGATTCGGCTGTTTTGCGGAGCTAATAGAACAGAGCAGAATGTATGAGGGTGATGAAAACACTGAATGGATATGTTTAAACTGTGGTCACATACAAAAGGGGAAAAATGTGCCGAAGCAATGTCCGGTATGTCAGCATGCGCAAGGATATTTTGTTCCGTACAAATATTATAAATTCGTTGCTGAGCGTTATGGCATGGCGGAAATTTAATGCGTAATTAGCAATTTTGCGCCGTAGGCGCAATATGTCTCATACAGAAAAAAACATTTAAATTTATTTTTAAACAGTCCACCGGACTGTTTAAAAAGAGAAAATAAAAATATAATCGTTAGTTCAGGGGAACGCTCTCTCTTGCAGAGCGTTCCCCTCTTGCAAACAGCTGCGCAGTTTGCAATTCACCCCTTTGCAGAGCGCTTTGAAAAGGAGAGTTTCGCGCTCTGCGGAGCGCGACGAGGGGCG
>CANQZS010000089.1 GCA_947628385.1 uncultured Clostridia bacterium
GGCAAGGGCTCCGCCCCTTGACCCCGCAAGCTGGGCTCAGCTTGACCAGCTTTATATTTTGCGCTTCGCGCAAAATAGTAATCACTTTTTCGACAGACTGACCTATTTTTTAGTGACAGCTTTCACATTCCTCAATAGTGCCGACTATAGGCACAGGGTCAATGCCCTGACGAGTGTAATAATCGGAAAGCGCCGATTTGATCGCCTGCTCTGCAAGCACGGAGCAGTGCAGCTTCTGCGGGGGAAGCCCCTCGAGAGCTTCAACTACCGCCTTGTTCGTGAGCTTGAGAGCATCGTCTATGGACTTGCCCTTTATCATTTCCGTGGCTATGGACGATGTTGCTACCGCAGCGCCGCAGCCAAAGGTCTTGAACTTCACGTCTGTGATAATGCCGTCGTTTACCTTGATGTACATTTTCATAATATCGCCGCATTTGGCATTTCCGACTTCACCTACACCGTCTGCGTCCTCGATCTCGCCGACGTTGCGGGGATTTGCGAAATGATCCATTACCTTTTCACTGTAAAGCATATCTGTACCTCCATTATTTAATAGGTGAAACGAATTTCAGTGACTTATCCGCTCCGGGCTTTCCGCTTGTGATATTTTCCCACAGCGGAGACATTGCGCGGAGCCTTTCAACTATTTTGGGAACCGTTTCTATGATATATTCTACGTCCTCGTCGGAGGTCTCCTCCGAGATAGAGAGCCTCATAGAACCGTGAGCCACCTCGTGGGGAAGTCCCAGCGCCAACAGAACGTGGGACGGATCAAGAGAACCTGACGTACACGCTGAGCCGCTTGACGCGCATATGCCGAACTGATCGAGCAGCAGGAGCAGCGATTCGCCTTCAACTCCAAGAAATGAAATATTGACATTTCCGCAGAGACGGCTGTTCCTGTCTCCGTTAAGACGGCTTGCGGGGATCTTTGTTATCTCGTCTATAAGTCTGTCCCTCTTTGCGGAAACCGCCGCTATTTTAGCGGGAATATCCGCGCACGCTATTGAGACTGCCTCGCCGAGACCGACTATAGCGGGAACGTTTTCCGTTCCGGCACGCTTTCCTCTTTCCTGAGCGCCGCCGAAGATCAGGTTTACCATAGGTATACCTCTGCGCACATACAGGAAGCCTATCCCTTTCTGAGCGTGGATCTTATGACCGGAGCAGGAGAGCAGATCTATATTCTGTTCCTTTACGTCTATGGGGACGTGTCCTATCGCCTGAACGGCGTCGGTATGGAAAAGGACTCCCTTTTCGCGGCACACGGCGCCAATTTCCTTTATCGGCAGGATAGTTCCTATCTCATTATTTGCATACATTATCGTAACTATAGCCGTATCGTCGCGGATAGCATTTTTTACCTGTTCGGCGGTGATAAGACCGTTCTCGTCTACCGGAAGATAGGTGACTTCAAATCCCTGTTTTTCGAGGAATTCGCAGGTATGCAGCACGGCGTGATGTTCAAAGTTGGTGGTTATGATATGTTTTTTGCCCTTTTCTCCGAGGCGGAGAGCTGCTGAACGTATTGCCCAGTTATCAGCCTCAGAGCCTCCGCTTGTAAAATATATTTCGGAAGCCGAGCAATTTATAGCCGAAGCGATCTTTTCGCGTGCGTCATTTATAGTTTTCTCGGCGTCTCTTCCGAGCTTATATATACTTGACGGATTTCCGAATTGCTTTGTCATATATGGGAGCATAGCTTCGAGAACTTTGTCGGATACAGCCGTAGTAGCGGCATTATCCGCATATATGAATCTTTTTTCCATAAAAGTACCTCTTTTCGCACAAAAAAATCAAGTCCAGATATTATTATATACTTTTCAAGTAGAATATGCAAGAGCTAACAGGAACAATTTTGAATTATTAAGAATTTCATAAAATATAGTAAAAAGATAGGCAATATATTCAGTCATGCGGGAAGCTCTGTCACCTTATAAAATTGGTATAAACGTGGGGTTCCTGCGCGGGCAGACCAAATTTTTCCTTTCCGAGAGCGATGCTTTTCATCAGGAAGGTCATATTTTCCGCAAGGACGCGCATAGTCTGCTTGCCCTCCTCGTCAAGGTCGGCTTCTCCCTTTTCACGTCCGTGGATACAGTTCCATTATTGGCTTGAAGCAATGGGCATATTTGCAATAGTGAAATATTTGTTAAGCTCGTCAAATGTAGCCGTGCAGCCGCCGCGCCTTGCGCAGACAACGCTTGCGCCGACCTTCATGGTCTTGTCAAAGTGTGTGCTGAAAAAGAGCCTGTCAAGAAATGCTATGAGAGTGGCGTTTGCGGAAGCGTAATAAACGGGGCTGGCGATAACAAGACCGTCGGCTTCCTCAAGATCTGCGGCAGTTTTATTCACTATGTCGTCGAATACACATTTTCCGGTTTTGGAGCAGTTTCCGCAGGCGATACAGCCGCGAATATCCATATTCCCGATCTGAATGGTTTTAGCTTCTATGCCCTCGCGGGAAAAGATCTTTTCCATTTCGCGCAATGCGATCGAGGTATTGCCGTCAGGTCTGGGGCTTCCGTTTATCATAAGCACTTTCATACAGCGCACGTCCTTTCATATTTTAAAGCTTATCGGCAAAACAGGCAAGCTCGGACAGCCTGCCTGTACAGCTTTGTGTTATGCCTTTTCTATCATAAGATCGCATACAAGATCCGAGTATGCCAGAGGGTCGTCTATGGTCATTCCCTCTATGAGCAGAGCCTGAGTATATAATATCCTGCTGTATGCGGCAAGCTTTTCCTTGTCGTTCTCATAAAGCTTTTGCAGCGTTTTGAACATTTCATGATGAGGATTTAATTCAAGTACCTTTTCCGCCTTTACGTTGTGATCGCTGTTTGGCATTGCCGCAAAGGTCTTTTCCATGTCAAGCGAGATCTGACCCTCGTTCGTCAGACAGCATGGGTGGCTCTTAAGACGCTCCGAAAGACGCGCTTCCTTTATCTTGTCTCCGAGAGCTTCCTTTATGCAGGCGAAAAGATCCTTGTTATCCTCGGAAAGCTTCTTGAATTCCTCCTTTTCCTCCGGAGCTTCAATATCCAGATCGGAAGCGGAAACGGATTTGAACTGCTTTTCCTCATATTCCATAAGCATCTGAATAGCAAATTCGTCAACGCTTTCGGTGAGGTAAAGTATTTCATAGCCCTTATCCTTTACTACCTCGGTCTGCGGCAGACAGTCGATCTTTGCAACGCTTTCGCCCGCAGCGTAGTAAATATACTTCTGATCCTCTTTCATTCTTGAAACGTACTCGTCCAGAGTTACAAGCTTCTTTTCATTCGAGCTGTAGAACAGCAGCAGATCCTTTAACAGATCCTTATTTACTCCGTAGCCGTTATACATTCCGAATTTTATCTGCAATCCGAAAGCTTTCCAGAATTTCTCATACTTTTCACGATCGTTGGAAAGCATTTTTTTCAGCTCGTTTTTAATGGTGCGTTCAAGAGATTTAGCGATAAGCTTCAATTGTCTGTCATGCTGGAGCATTTCACGGGAGATATTCAGCGAAAGATCCTGAGAATCCACCAGACCCTTTACAAATGAGAAATGATCCGGCAGCAGATCCGCGCATTTATCCATTATAAGCACTCCGCTGGAGAAAAGCTGCAAGCCCTTGGAAAATTCCTTTGTATAGTAATCCATAGGCGCTTCCGAGGGGATATACAGCAGCGCGTCATAGGTAGCCGTTCCCTCCGCTTTGGTGTGGATATGTGCGAGCGGCTCGTTATAGTCGTAGAATTTTTCACGATAGAATTTTGTATATTCCTCATCGGTGATCTCGTTCTTGCTCTTTCTCCAGAGAGGAACCATGCTGTTGAGAGTTTCTATTTCCTTATGAGTGATATACTCCGGAGGAATATCGTCTACGCCCGTACCCTCTTTAAGATGGTCATGCTCCACCTCCATTTTGATCGGGAACCTGATATAGTCGGAATATTTCTTTACAAGGGACTTGATCTTCCAGTCCATGAGGTAATCGTCGTAGCTTTCATCATCGGTGTTGTCCTTTAGGGTAAGACGGATCTCGGTTCCTACGGAATCTTTGTCACATTCCTCTATAGTATATCCCTCAACGCCCTCAGATTTCCACAAATATGCTTTTTCCTCGCCGTAAGCCTTGGAACGGACCTCAACTTCCTTGGCTACCATGAACGCCGAGTAGAAGCCGACGCCGAACTGACCGATTATGTCTATATCCTCCGCGCCGCTGTTTTCGTTCTTGAAAGCAAGGGAACCGCTGTTAGCGATAGTTCCGAGGTTATTTTCAAGCTCGTCCTTTGTCATTCCGATACCGTTATCGGAGATCGTCAGAACGCCGTTATCCTTGTCCGCCGTGATGAAAATGCAGAAATCGTCCTTTTTCATGTCTACCTTATCGTCGGTCAGGGATTTGAAATAGAGCTTATCTATAGCGTCGCTGGCGTTTGAAATAAGCTCGCGGAGAAAGATCTCCTTATGAGTGTAGATGGAGTTTATCATCATGTCCAGCAGACGTTTTGACTCCGCCTTGAATTGTTTTGTTTCCGCCATATGGAACAGTCCTTTCAATATATAAAATACATACCCGAGGTATGAGTGTGCCGCAAAGCGGTTAGCACTTTGACCTGAAAAGTGTTAGCACTCTTTCTTTTAGAGTGCTAAGTATAGTATAAACCAACCTGCTGTAAATTTCAAGAGGGAAAAGAAAATGTTTACAATTTATACATAAAACGCTCTTCGCCGGAATATGTTTGTTCCGGCAAAGAGCGTAAGGACAGTATTTGGATCTTGGTCATCAGAGCAGGCTTTTTGGGTCATATGAGGGAGTCTTATACAGGGTATCCTTTTTACCCTCTATATCCTTTGCAAAGACCTCCTGCCATTCCTCCGCCGTAAAATCCTCGATACCGACGGTAATGTGGCTGTCGCCGCAGCCGAGAGCCTCGCAAAGAGCCTCAGTAAGTTTTTTTGCGGCAGCCTTTTTCTGTTCCTCGGTACGTCCTTTAAGCATTTTTACCGAAATATGCGGCATAATGATTTCTCCTTTACAAATTTTACCGGCTTATGGGGATATTCCGAAAAGCCGTTTACAGCTGAAATTAATTTTTCCCGCCTTTTTTCTTTGATCCGGCGCTTTCTATGCAGACCACGTCATCGAAAAGGCATTGGTATCTTGGCGGGATAAGCTTGTTTTTATGAGCCTTGCCGAAAAACCACATTCTGAACCGGCAATCGTTTTTGATCGCGTCGAAAAACGTGTGCATATGGCTTATCTGTCTGACCTCGAAGCCGAGGAATTCTTTCATTGAAGCGGGAGGCTCATGGGTGATTATGTAATCGGCTGAATTTCCGTGTTCGTTCATGACATTGATGCCGCGGCGTACCTCTTCGGTAGTTGGGAGCTCGGCTTCCCACCATGTTTTGGATTCCCGTCTGATGTCTATTTCCTTTGTCTGACCGCCGCCGAAAGCAAAGAAATCGTATCCTTGCAGTCTGAACATACTTCCGCGTTTCATGTGCATAAGCTTTCCGGATATAACGTTCACTTTTCCACCGCAGAAGTCCTCTTCGGGGTACTGCTCCAGAAGATCGTAATTCTCGTGGCAGCCCTCCACAAAGAGGGTATAGAAGCGTTTTCTCCCGATCCTTTTAAGTATGCGTTTTTCCTTTTTAGAGCCGTTCCAGACGAATCCGAAATCTCCGCAGACTATAAGGAAATCGCCTTTTTTGAGCTTTTTGATTTTTTTATCGTTAAAGCGGCTGTAATCGCCGTGCATATCTCCGGTAACGCAGATCAAAACATATTCCTCCGGTAAATGGTTTCTGGGGTACGGGCATTGCCGCAAAGCGGTTCCATTCATATTATAGCACAAATTCTCCGAAAGGTCAAGCGTTAAGAAAAACGGGAGATTTTGCCTTTAGAATAAATTCCTATAAAAATTGTAAAAAATATTAAAAAGCTCTTCCATTCTATAAAAAAATTTGTTATAATAATATTGTGTATTATCCCGATGAAAGGAGAACGTGCCGTTTGTAATAAAACAGCGCTGTGACAGATCATGAGATCAATGAAAAAAACAGCGGCTTTTATTGCCGCAGTGCTTGTATATATTACGGTCTTTTGTGTGCCGGCATCAGCGTATATAACCTTTACACCTAATTTTACCGTTTCCAGCGAGGCGGCAGTGCTTATAAACCTTGATAAGGATACTATCCTTTATGAAAAAAATCCTACTAAAAAAATGTACCCCGCTTCACTTACAAAAATAATGACGGCAATAGTCGTCCTCGATCATGTTACGGATCTGGACAATACCAAATATGAAGCCCCGCTTGCAGTATTTGACGACCTTTACGGCAAGAATCCCTCCGCAGTAGGCTATTCAAGAGGAGAGATAATCACCGTAAACGATCTTATGTATTCCATGCTTATGTACTCAGCCTGCGAATCGGCAGGTATTCTCGCATATAACGTCGGTGGAGACAGTATCCAGAATTTCGTGGATATGATGAATCAAAAGGCTGAGGAAATAGGCTGTACCGGTACTCATTTTGTGAATCCTCACGGTCTTTATGATGATGAACAGTATACAAATGCCAGAGATATGGCTATAATCGCAAAATATGCCGTGGACAACTATCCAAAATTCGTTGAAATAGCCACCACTACGGAATATACCCTCCACGCTACCAACTACCATGAGGAGGGCTGGACCACCATTCATCATACCAATGCCATGACCCTGAAAGGCGAATTCTACTATGAGCCTGCAAGAGGACTCAAGACAGGAACTCTTGATGAATCCGGCAGAAATCTTGTTTCCATGGCGTCCAAGGACGGCAATAACTATCTTCTCGTTACCATGTGCGCGCCTATGTACAATGAGGACGGCACAAAAGCCAACGACCAGTACACCGATCAGAAAAATATTTACGAATGGGCGTTCAACACCTTTTCTTATGAAAAGATAGTAGGGAACACTCAGGAGGTAACGGAGATCCCCGTAAAGCTCGGAGAAAATGCCGAGCACGTGCTTCTCGTACCCTCGGAGGATTTTTACACACTATGGCCAAACACTCTTGACAAGAGCAATCTCAAATATGAAATAAATACCGACGGCTATCTCGATCAGGACGGAGCCGTGCTTGCTCCCGTAAAGAAAGGTCAGGTGCTTGGAAAATACACTATTTCTCTTTCCGGAGAGGTGCTTTGCAGCACGGATCTTGTGGCAAAGGACGATGTAGAGCTTTCACAGCTTGAATATAACATAATGAAAGCAAAGGCGTTTGTCGGATCGTTCTGGTTCAAGGCGGCAATAGCGGCTGCCGCTGCACTGGTGATCCTTTATATAGTGGTCTATATTCTTGCCACCAAAAAGCGCAAGCGCAGGATAAAAAAGGTATCCTCACGTTCGCGCAGGAGAATGTAAAACGGCGTTCCCGCACAAAACTGCATAAAAGGGGACTTCTTAAAAAATGAAGGTTGAAATTTTTACGGACGGAGCCTGCTCCGGCAATCCCGGTCCGGG
>CANQZS010000090.1 GCA_947628385.1 uncultured Clostridia bacterium
TATATCCTCGAACACAAAGCTACTGTTCGTGCCGCTGCTAAACAGTTCGGAATTTCAAAATCTACAGTACATAAAGATATAACCGAAAAGCTGCCTGTCGTATGCCCGCAGATGTATCCTGCCGTCAAGGAGATCCTTGAAATAAACAAGCAGGAACGCCATATCAGGGGCGGAATGGCTACAAAGCACAAGTATGAGGAAAAATCGCGCGAAAGCGATTGACGTATAAAATACGGAGTCTTAGTCGGGAACATAAGAAAATATCCGCAGTTCCATTGCAGGAGCTGCGGATATGCTTTTTTATTTGGATATTATGAAATCCTCCGTCGGCGAAGCCCCGCCGTCGTTTTCATCGTTCTCAGCCTTTTCCTCAAGGCGCCGCTTCTTTTCATCTGCAAGCTGTCTCTCGTTTTCCTCAAGACGGTGCTGATCCGGCTTGTGGAGCGCATCATACATTTCAACAAATTCTATAGCGTCCGCCTCTTCAAGCGGCTTGCTCATAAGGAATCCCTGTATATAATCGCACTTCATCTTGGCGAGGAATTTATACTGTCCCACCGTTTCGATGCCCTCCGCCACGGTATGTATGCCAAGATTATGAACAAGATCTATAATGGAATCCGTTATTGCATAATCCCTCTGATTATTATTTATCTCGTCAATAAACGACTTGTCTATTTTCAGGCATTTTATCGGGAAGTTCTTAAGATAATTCAGCGACGAATATCCCGTTCCGAAATCATCAAGCGCAAGAGCTATGCCGAGATCGTTTATCTCGTTTATTACCTTGCTCTTGGAATCGGTAAAATCTATCAGCGTGCTTTCCGTGATCTCGAGCTGGATATTCTTGGGGTTTACATGAGTTATCTCGATCACTCTCTTGACGTGTTCGATATAGTCGTCTCTCCTGAGCTGCACGGGCGAAACGTTTATTGACATTATAACGTTGGGATTAAGATTTTCGTTTATCTTTGTAAGCGTGCGGCACGCGCTCTCGAATATCCACGTTCCGATCTGGACTATCGCTCCGCTTTCCTCCGCAACATTGATAAACTCCGTGGGGGGAACTACTCCGAACTCCGGACTTATCCACCTGAGCAGGACTTCAAATCCGTGAATGTCGCAGGTATCCGCAGAGATGATCGGCTGATAATGAAGCGCAAGCTCGCCCTTTTCAAGAGCTTCATTAAGCGAGCGCGCAATAGCCGCCTTGCTGAGGAAGCTGTTTTTTCGGTTCGCATTAGTATAGAATGCAACTCTGTCCTTGCCGTTCTCCTTTGCTCTGTGAAGAGCCATTTCCGCATCTCTTAGCAGCAGATCCGGAGTAAGATCGTCGTCCGGATATATTGATATTCCTATAGAAAATTTTATATAGATCTTGTCGTTTAGAATATCCAGAGCTTTATTGAAGCAGCTGTGGAGCTTTTCGATCACCGAGTTTACCTCGGAATAATCATTATCGAATTCCTTAAGGATAATAAATTCGTCCCCGCTGAACCGGAAAACCGGCACCTCCGGCGGCAGCTGATCTTTCATTATGGAAGCGAACGAGCAAAGCACCTCGTCTCCGAAATTATGACCGAGAGTCTCGTTCAGCCATTTGAAATTGTCAATATCCACAAACATTACCGCGAACCGGCTGCGTCCCTCCTCGCGGGTATGGATAATATCCTCCATGCGCTCGTAAAGCATACTGCGGTTGCCGAGTCCGGTAAGGGTATCGGTATACTTGTAGCTGCTCAAAGTATTGCTTTCCGACTGCATAATATCCGCTATCTTGTTGATATTTTTGCCGACCTTGCCGAATTCGTTCTTTGCAAATGAGGTGATGCGGTAATTGTAATTCCCGTTTGCCATTTCCTCAGTGCATTTTCTGATCTCATGCAAAGGCGAGCTTTCCCTGTGGAGCAGGTTTACCACCGCGATCATCATAAGCGCGCACAGGCAGAAGAGGATCGCCATTTGTCTTAAATAAAGCGCGTGTATACCGCCGTTTATCTCTCTGCTGTCAAACAGGACGATGATATTCCAGCCGCTGGCGTTCCCTGTTTTTTGGTAGAAGTATATCTTTTCTCCGCTTGAAGCCGTATAGCTGTCGATACACTCGGCAGTATAGGCGGTCTTGCCTAATATATTTGTGAGAGGAGCGTCGTTCAGGCTGATATTTTCCGAAAGATTATTTTCGGAGGGAGAATATATCACATACCCGTCGTCAGCGATCATGGGGTAGCTTCCCTTTACGAATTCATATTCCGAAAGGATACCGAATATCCCCTCCGGCTTGACCTCTATCCCGCAGAACGCGTATGCGTATCCGTCCGATATTACCGGCATGATAATTTTCACAACGTTTTCCTCCGGCGTGAACAGCGACGGCTCCGGAGAGGTGCAGATATATTCAAATCTTGACGCGGATTTGGAAATATAGCCGCTGTACCAGCGTTGGCTGTCAAGGTCATATTCCTCACCGTCAAGAACGCGTCCTCCGCTGCCGACAAGTATGCCGCTCTGATCCGAAACTATCCATGCGGAAACAATATCGCTGCCGTTACCGCAGATAATATCGAGCGTCCGGCTCATACTTTCAAAATGATCCGCTTTTTCCGGTCCATCGGAGGAATTTATCTCGGAAACGAAGCTTTTCAGATCATTATTTTCCGAGATCATACGGAGGTTTGAGGCATATTCCCTGATCTTGTTTTCCACAAGACCGGAGATCAAACTTCCGGTAGTTATCATAGTCTGGCTTAAGCTTTCGTATTCATTCATCTGTATAAAGGCATAGGAAAGCACCCCGAAGCAGATAATGAGCAGCAGGGCAAACAATGCGATCAGCAGTGATATTCTTTTAGTAAAGCTGGTATGTATAACATTCAGGAATTTTTTTGCCGGCTTCTGATCGTGTTTCGTAGACATATAGATATGAGCTCCTTTTTACAGCGGCTGAATGGATCGTTCATTACACTAGGAAAGTTTATTTCCGTACAAATATATGCTATACAATTATTATAGCACATAAGCTCCAATTTTTAAATATATTTTTACAACTTGAAAATAATTTGACGTTTTGAATAATTTTTTAGTACAATTATTATGCAAATTTATCATATATATTAACATTTTTTTCAAAAAGTATTTCATGGCTCATCGGATCTCCACCACTTGAAGCCTTTGGCAGCTTTCACGCCCCCTTGCTTAGCTCCTGAAACAAAGGATTTCGCCGCTCTGCGAAAAACAGACTGCGTTCGTCTTGTGTCCTGCCCGCCCCCCTTGGGGGCATAATATGTAAATAAAACAAGCAAACACACATTGGGGGTAAAAGCGTGCAGGCTCAGCCTGCCTCAACTCTCAACACTCTTGAAGCTCTTAACACTCTTGAAGCTCTTAACATTATTAGTGATTGACAAACGGCTGTAAAAGGTTTATACTTTTTATTGGGGAATGTGTTCCATAAATAATGCCTACCGGAGCGTTCCCGCAGATATTAGAAAGAGGAGCTCAGCAATATGATCCGAAAATTAGATGGAGAATGGAAGGTTTCCCGCTCGGACACTGCGGAAACATTCACGACCAGACTGCCTGCGTCCGTTTACAGTATCCTTATAAAGGAAAATAAGATCTCAGATCCGTATTACGGGGAAAATCAGTACGGCGCACTAAAGGTATCCGAAGCCGACTATATTTTTGAACATACCTTCGATATGACGGGCGAGCTTAAAGAATACGACCGCTATTTCCTGAGATTCAACGGCATAGACACTATCTCCGAGGTGTACCTTAATAAGGAGCTCCTCGGAAAAACGGAAAATATGCACCGTATATATGAATTCGACGTCACAGACATTCTTGCCAAAGGTAAAAACGATATTTATATCAGGCTCCATTCCCCTCTTAAATATATCCGCGAAAAACAGGAGAAAAATCATCTCTGGGGAGTGGATCCCACCATTGACGGGTTCCCGCACATACGCAAGGCCCACTATATGTTCGGCTGGGACTGGGGACCCGCTCTGCCCGATATTGGCATATGGCGCGATGTGGAGCTCGTCGGAGTCAACGGCGGGCGCATTGACAGCGTGAATGTTATCCAGACTCATTCCGGAGAAAGCGTCCGGCTGAGATTCGATACCAAGCTTTCCGACGTCAGCTCCAAGGATCTGCGGCTCGATATAAACATCACCTCGCCCAACGGCGAGGAGGCTCTTATTTCGGTGGACTGCAAGACCGATTCCATATCCGCAGAATGTGTTATCTCGTCGCCTATGCTCTGGAACGTCCGCGGTCACGGAAAACAGCACCTTTACATGATAAGCGCCATGCTTTACAACAAGGGCGAACCCGTGGACATCAAGGAATTCAACATCGGTCTAAGGACTATCGAGGTATGCCGCCAGCCCGATCCCGACGGCAGCGGCGAGGAGTTCTGCTTCAAGGTGAACGGGAATAAAATATTTATTATGGGAGCGAATTATATACCGGAGGATAACATTCTTTCCCGCCGCTCTCCGGAAAGGACAAAAAGGCTCCTTAAAAGCTGCGCCTCGGCAAATTTCAACATGATACGCGTCTGGGGCGGGGGAATCTATCCGGACGACTATTTCTACGACATCTGCGACAGGCTCGGACTGCTCGTATGGCAGGATCTGGCGTTTGCCTGCGCCGTATATAACGCCGATACGGAATTTTCAATGAACGTCCGTCAGGAATTCATCGACAACGTAAAGCGTATACGCTGCCACCCCTCCCTTGCAATGTGGTGCGGCAATAATGAGATAGAATCCGCAATACTCTACTGGGGAATACCCGTTACCGAGGAGCAGAAACAGGGCTATATCAGGATATTTGAAAAGCTTGCTCCTAACGTTATCAGGCATTACGATCCCCAGAGATACTATCACCCCTCCTCGCCGTCATCGGGAGGCGGCTTCAACGATCCCAGCGCGGAAAACAAGGGCGATTCCCATTACTGGGACGTATGGCATAATTTCAAGCCGTTTTCCGATTTTATGGATCATAAATTCCGCTTCTGCTCGGAATACGGCTTTGAATCCATACCAAGCATAAAAACCGTGCGCTCCTTTGCAGAGGAAAGCGACTTCAACCTTACCACTCCGGTAATGGAGGCTCACCAGAAGTGCAGTGCGGGAAATGAAAAGCTCCTCTATTACCTTGCTCAGATGGTACACTATCCATATTCATTTGAGGATCTTATCTATGCCACCCAGCTCGTTCAGGCGGAGGCTGTACGCTTATTTGCCGAACATATGCGGCGCAATCGCGGAAGATGTATGGGATCTCTTTACTGGCAGCTGAACGACAGCAATCCCGTGATCTCATGGTCGTCCATAGACTATTTCGGCAGATGGAAAGCTCTGCATTACTATGCAAAAAGGTTCTACGCTCCGGTGCTTTGCTCGGTCGATGACAGAAACAAGGAAAAGCTTATGATAAATGTTTCCAACGAATCCTCGGAGGAATTTTCCGGCACGGTGCGCTGGAGGGTGCGCATGAACAATAACGATATAACGGCACAGGGCTCGGAAGATGTAAAAGTTCCTCCCTTTACATCAATGAACGTGCTTGAACTTGACCAGCAGCTCACAAAGCTCAGCACGAGCATAAAAAATATGTATCGTGACCACTATATAGAATATTCCCTTATCCACAGCAGTGCGGTAATATCAAGCGGAACGTGTATGCTCGTTCCTCCTAAGGAATTTACGTTTCTTGATCCGGAGATCAGCGTAAAGGTAGACAGGATAGGTGAGATCTACCGGTTCACGGTCACCGGCAGCAACTTTGCAAAGGGAGTTTTCCTTGATTATGAAAATTTTGACTGCCCGTTCAAGGATAACTGGTTCGATCTCCACGGTCAGCCCTACTCAGTGATAGTGAACAGATCGGACGTTCCCGCGAATCTTACCGAAAAGGATCTTGAAAAAAACGTTATCGTCAGAAGCTATTACGACATCACCGGACAGAGCCTTTAAACAGCCGCAGTAACGGAGGGTACATAAAATGATAGGTATAAACGACCTTAAAGAGGAATTCCTCAGTATCTACAGGAACAATATAAAAAGAGACGGCTCTGACAAGCTGCTGGAATATCTGCTTTCCGACAAGAGCGACTTCTTTACAGCTCCGGCAAGCACAAGGTTCCACGGCGCATATGAGGGAGGACTTCTGGAACACAGCCTTAACGTTTATCATTGCCTGAAAGATTATCTTTCCAGAGAGCGGGCAAAAAGCATTTACGGAATGAACTATTCAGAGGAAACTATCGCCGTTTCCGCTCTTCTCCATGACATATGCAAGATAAATTTCTATAAGGTAGACTACAGGAATTCCAAAAACGAAAGCGGCGTATGGGAAAAAGTTCCTTATTATACAATAGACGACAAGCTTCCCTACGGACACGGAGAAAAATCCGTCTACATAATCACCGGATTCATGCGGCTCACAAGGGAGGAAGCGTTTGCAATAAGGTTCCATATGGGCTTTTCGGGAACTGAGGACAAGAACCAGATAGGGAGAGCCTTTGAAATGTTCCCCCTTGCCTTTGCGCTCAGCACAGCGGACATGGAAGCTTCATATTTCCTCGAGGGCAGACCCTGATATTGCCCGCAAAAGAAAATTTACAGAAAAATTTTCTTAAACCCTTGCTAAATCTTTCAAAATAGTATAAAATAGAAATGATAGGGGCTGTATGCTCCGACTTTATAATGAAAGGATGTCATACCAATGGCAGGATTAAACAAAGTTACAGTTGACGACATCAGCGTCAAGGGCAAAAAGGTCCTCGTAAGAGTTGATTTCAACGTTCCTCTTAAGGACGGAAAGATCACTAACGATAACCGTATAGTTGCCGCTCTCCCCACTATCAAAAAGCTCACCTCCGAGGGCGCAAAGGTAGTTCTTTGCTCTCACCTCGGCAAGCCCAAGAACGGTCCGGAGGATAAATTCTCCCTTGCTCCCGCAGCGGAAAGACTTGCACAGCTGGTCGATACAAACGTTATCTTCGCTAAGGACGATACCGTTGTAGGCGATAACGCAAAGAAAGCCGTTGCAGATATGAAAGACGGCGAGATAGTAGTTCTGGAAAACACACGTTTCCGCGGCAATGAGGAGACCAAGAACGGCGACGATTTCGCCAAGGAGCTTGCAGATCTCGTTGACGGTCAGGTATTCGTTATGGACGCTTTCGGCTCCGCACACAGAGCTCACGCTTCCACAGCAGGCGTTACAAAGTTCGTTAAGGAGACAGCGGTAGGTTACCTTATGCAGAAAGAGATCCAGTATCTCGGAAATGCAGTTGAGGATCCCGTTCGTCCTTTCGTTGCGATCCTCGGCGGCGCAAAGGTCGCAGACAAGCTGAACGTTATTTCCAACCTTATCGAAAAGTGCGATACACTTATCATTGGCGGCGGTATGGCTTATA
>CANQZS010000091.1 GCA_947628385.1 uncultured Clostridia bacterium
GTTTGCAATTCACCCCTTTGCAGAGCGCTTTGAAAAGGAGAGTTTCGCCCTCTGCGGAGGGCGACAAGGGGCTCCGCCCCTTGACCCCGCAAGCTGGGCTCAGCTTGACCAGCTTTATATTTTGCGCCTGCGGCGCAAAATTGTTATAGAAAAATTTCCTGTTGCGACAAATAATTTACTTGCATTGTGCCATAATATATCTGCGGATCTGATCCGTATTTTAAAAAATTATGGAAAGGCAATGTGTAATGTTTGATTTCGACAGCTTTACTAAAAAAGCTAATACGGTGATAAATAAAGCCTATGTCCACGCGGGAAGCCTCGGTCATACCTATATGGGCAGCGAACATATCCTCCTCGCACTCGCCGGCGAACAGGGCAGCGCTTCGGCAGGTATATTCCGCTCCTGCGGTATAAAAGAGGAAAATATACTGTGCCGTATAAATATGATGATCGGCAGAGGCGAACCATGTACGGTGGATAGGGATTCCGCTACGCCGTCTGCAAAACGTATCATGGAAAACGCTTTCGTTATCGCCGCTTCAAACGGCAGCAGACTCGCAGGCACAGAGCATCTGCTGCTTTCATTGCTGCGTGAAAGAAATTGTACCGCTGTCAGAATAATAGAGGATCTGGGCGGAAGCATAAGTAAGCTTTCGGGCGCCTGTACGGCTTCATCTGTCTCGGCAGGAGGATATGCTCCCAAAACGCCTACTCTTCTGAAATACGGAAGAGATCTTACAAAGGCGGCAAGGGAAAATAAATTCGATCCGGTCTTTTGCCGCGAAAAGGAAACCGAACGCGTGATCCAGATACTTTCAAGACGTACAAAAAATAATCCCTGCCTTGTGGGCGAAGCGGGAGTGGGAAAAACTGCGGTGGCGGAAGCTATTGCAATGATGATCGCCGAGGGTAAGGTCCCCGATGCGATACGCGGGAAACAGCTTTTCGCACTGAGCCTTACAGCTATGCTCGCCGGCGCTAAATACCGAGGAGATTTCGAGGAACGCGTCAAGCAGTGCATTGATGAGGTCACTGCCAACGGAAATATAATCCTGTTTATAGACGAGCTCCATACTATCGTCGGCGCGGGAGCCGCCGAGGGAGCCATTGACGCGGCAAATATCCTGAAGCCTCAGCTCGCAAGAGGAGAGCTCCAGATGATCGGCGCAACTACCGCGTCGGAATATAAAAAATTTATAGAAAAGGATCCCGCTCTGGAAAGACGTTTCCAGCAGGTTTATATCAAGGAGCCGGACGAAAAGGAAGCCGTCAGGATCATAAACGGTCTGAAGCATTGCTATGAGGAATTCCACAGAGTTTCTATAACGGAGGAAGCCGTTAAAGCGGCGGTATCATATTCCATACGCTATCAGCCGGAAAGATTCCTGCCGGATAAAGCTATTGATCTTATTGATGAAGCCGCTTCACGGGCAAGAATGAAAGCCTCGGAATCTCCACAGACGCTGAGCGAGCTTGCGGAAAGCCTTAAAAGAATGTTGGAAAAACACGCCGAAACAAGAGTATCCGCGCCTGTGCGCAAGGGGGAAACGAGCTGGTACAGCGACAGCGAAGCAAGACCTGTGATAATAAACGGAGAAAATATCGCCGAGGTGGTATCTGCTGCTACAGGAATACCCTTGGCAAGGATCACCGACGACGAAAGCAAGCGGCTGCTTTGCCTTGAGGACGAGCTCAAAAAGACCGTTATCGGACAGGACGCCGCCGTCCATGCCGTTGCGGACGCGGTGCGGCGCAGCAGAGCCGGTCTTAAGGATCCCGCCAGACCAACAGGCTGCTTTCTGTTTACCGGACCCTCCGGAGCGGGAAAGACCGAGCTTTCCAAGGCGCTTGCGGAAGCGCTGTTCGGCTCTGCGGATTCGCTTATAAGATTTGATATGTCGGAATATATGGAAAAGCACAGCATAAGCAAGCTGATAGGAGCTCCTCCGGGATACGTGGGCTGCGAGGAGGGCGGTCAGCTCACGGAAAAGATACGCCGCAGACCGTACAGCGTGGTGCTTTTTGACGAAATAGAAAAGGCTCACAGCGACATCAGCAATATATTGCTGCAGATCATGGAGGACGGCATACTGACGGACAGCTCCGGCAGACGGGTAAGCTTCAGGAGCGCGGTGATAATACTCACTTCAAATATCGGCGCGGAGCTGATAACGGAGAAAAACGCTCTCGGATTCTCGTCGGAAAGCAGCCCGCCCGATGTTCGGGAGGACGTTATAAAAAAGGTAAGAGCAAGCTTCCGTCCGGAGCTTATAGGACGGCTCGACGAGATAATAGTTTTCAACCGCCTTGGAACGGAGGAGCTGAAATGCGTTGCAAGAAAGCTCCTTGCAGGACTTTGCAAGCGCGCGGAGGATATGGAGATCTCCGTTGAATTCAGCGATGAGGCTATAGCTGCGATCGCTGAGGAAAGCCTTGACCGCACAGGCGCAAGAAGACTGCGCAGGAATATTTCCTCACGGGTGGAAAGCGTCCTTTCAAGAAGCATACTGGACGGCACCGTCAAGCGGGGAGACAGAGTGGCTGTTCTCTGCGACGGCGGGGAATTTTATGTAAAGGTTTCACAATTGCAGAAGTAAAAACGGCTTAATTTTCACAAAAAATAAACAAAATATACATTCCGATTTGTTGAAAAAAATACTCCGGCATGGTATATTTATGTGAGAGAAACGGACAAGCTTGTCCGCCGATGATATATCGGAATATATCAAGGAGGTAATTTATTATGAAAAAATTTATCTGTTCTGTCTGCGGTTATGTATATGAGGCTGAAAGCCTGCCCGCAGATTTCAAATGTCCTCAGTGCAAGGCTCCCGCTTCAAAATTCACCGAAGCAGCCGCTGACAAGCTCAACTGGGCTTGCGAGCACGTTGTAGGCATCGGCAAGGAGGGCGCTGACGCTGAGATCATTGAGGGACTCAATCAGAACTTTACCGGCGAATGTACAGAGGTAGGAATGTACCTTGCAATGGCAAGAGTCGCTTTCCGCGAGGGCTATCCAGAGGTAGGTCTTTACTATGAAAAGGCTGCTTATGAGGAAGCCGAGCACGCAGCTAAATTCGCCGAGCTCCTTGGAGACGTTGTTACGGATTCCACAAAGAAAAATCTTGAAATGCGCGTAATGGCTGAGAACGGCGCCTGCGAGGGCAAGCTCAAGCTCGCCGCAAAAGCAAAGCAGATGGGTCTTGACGCTATACATGATACCGTTCATGAGATGGCTAAGGACGAAGCAAGACATGGCTGCGGCTTTGAGGGACTTCTCAAGAGATATTTCGGCTGATGAGCCGTTAAGCTATCGCCCCGACGTTCCTGCGGATCGTCGGGGCAAATTTGTATTATTGGAATCAGGGTGATGTAAATGAAGCTCCTGCAAACTTCGGATCTGCATCTCGGGATCTCGCTGATGAATATCCCGATGATCGGGTATCAGAAAAAATTCTGCAAAAGCCTTCTGGCTGCCGCTGAAACGGTCGATGCGGTAGTTATAGCGGGCGATGTTTTCGATACGTCGGTAGCGTCGGCGGAAGCCGTCCGCTGCTGGAGCGAGCTGGTCTCAGGACTGTGTCTCGAAAAAAAGCGTCCGGTCATTGTATGCGCGGGGAACCATGACGGCGCGGCAAGACTTTCCTCCTGCGGAGATCTGCTGAAAGCGTCGGGGCTTTATATCGCAGGCAGCTTTGAGGACGCCTTTTCTCCGGTGGTGATAGGAGATACGGCTTTCTATGTAATGCCCTATTTCAACCCGTATGCGGCTGCGGCTTTTCTCGGCTGCAAGCCCTCTGTAGGCGAGGTGATGAGGACAGCTGCAAAAAGGATCCTTGACCAAGCCGATAAGAGCAAGCGCAATATTCTTGTCGCTCACTGCTTTGCGGCGGGAGGAAAGGCTTCCGAAAGCGATATTTCCGCAAGGGCTTCCGAATCGGTAGGCGGAGCGGACAGAGTTCCGCTTTCGGTATTTGACGGGTTCAGCTATGCGGCGCTGGGACATCTTCACAGGGCGCAGACGCTGATCTCTCCGGCGGGAACTGCCGTCAGGTACAGCGGGACCCCGCTGCCGTATTCCTTTTCCGAAGCGGAGCAGGAAAAAACGTTCACGATATTTGATACCGAAACGCTTGAAATAAGCGAGATCCCCGTTCCGGAGGAATATCGCCTGAGAACCATAGAGGATACATATGAAAATATCCTTGAAATTGCCGGAAATGACAGCAGCCGTCAGGATCTTATGAGGATAATCGTTACGGATCGTTACGGGGGAGACGGCGTTTACATGAAGCTGAAAGAGCTTTATCCTAATCTGCTGAGATTTTACGGAAAAAGCCTTTCAGGAGGCGAGGGGAACGAGCTGGAAGCGCGGGAGGCGTCGGAGCTGGATATTATTTCTCTTGCCAAGCGTTATGCTGAGGAAAAACGCGGGGGAGCTCCCGATGAGGACGAAATGAAATGGCTTTCGGAAGCCTTTTCGGAACTGGAAAGGAGCGTGTGAAATGCGTCCGTTAAAGCTGAGCCTACAGGCATTTGCTTCCTATGCGGAGAAAGCGGTAATAGATTTTGAGCGGCTGGACAGTCTTTTCCTTATCCACGGAGAGACCGGAGCGGGTAAGACGGCTGTTCTGGACGCGATGATGTATGCGCTCTACGGCGAATCCAGCGGAGGAGAACGCAGCGAGATCCGCTGTGCGCTGCCGTCGGCAGCGGATATTCCCACAGAGGTGGAATTCGTTTTTGAGATCAGGGGGAAAAAATATAAATTCCTGCGGTCGCTGAGGTTCACTCCGAGAAGCAGAAAGCTCGACGCAAAGCAGGACTGCTTTTATTTTGACGGCGAAGCGGGAACGTTCCTGCCGTTCTTTGAAAATCCTAAGCAGTCGCTCGTAAGGCAGAAAGCGGAGGAGCTGACGGGACTTTCCGCAGAGCAGTTCAGGCAGGTGGTGATCCTCCCACAGGGAAAATTTGAACGTCTGCTCACATCGGGCAGCGAGGAAAAGGAAAGGATACTTTCTACGCTGTTCTGCGCGGAAAAATATACGGCTCTTTCGGAAAAGCTCTATGAAAAAGCTGCCGAGGAGCGTCAGGCTCTGGCAGGTGAGGAGGCTGCGCTTTCGGCTATGCTTTCGTCGGAAAACGCCAAGGATATGCAGGCGCTTTCGGAGGAGACGGAAAAGCTTTCAAGGCTTGCGGAGGAGCTTTCCCCGCAGCTTGAAAATGCAAAGCGGGAGCTTGCGGCTTCAAGAGAAAAGCTCACGGAGGGCGAGATACTTTCCCGCTCCTTTGCGGAGCTTTCGGCGGCAAGGGAAAGAGTCGCCGCGCTGGATCTGCGCTCGGAGAAAACAGCAGAGATCGGCGCGCTCCTTGAACGTCACCGCAGAGCGGTGGAGGCTAAGCCGGAATACGCGGCGCTCTCAGAAGCCGAAAGGGCTTACAGGGTCAGAAGCGAAGCACTTTCAACGGCAAAGACTGCGGATTCTGCGGCAGCGGAGGAATTGTCCGTGCTTGAAGCCCGCAAGGGAGAAATGCTGCTGCTGGAAAAAAGCATTACGGAAAAAAAGAGTCAGCTTGCGCTGCTGGACGGTCTTGCGGAGGTCTACGAAAGAATAGGCGCCGCAGAGGAAGCGTTCGGACGGCTTTCTGCGGAATGTTCCTCCTATGAGGCTTCGCGCAGCCGAGCGGAGGCTTCGCTGAAAAAGACGGTAAAGGAAATTGCCGACGCTGAAAAAAAGCGAAGCAGGATAATTGCGGAATTTTCGGAAAAGCTTCCTGAGCTGAGGACAAGAAAGGCGGCTCTTGAGGGCGGCGCGGAAAACGCAAAAAAGCTCCACATTTATGAAAGAGAGCTGAAAAAAATACGGGACGAGATCGCAGGACTTTCCGTTCAGGCGAAAAATTCCGAAAGGGAAAGAGATCTTGCGGAAGCGGAATATGATAAATTATACGGAGCATATATCTCCAATGCCGCAGCGGAGCTTTCCTCACGGCTAAAGGAGGGAGTTCCCTGTCCGGTCTGCGGGAGCGCTTCGCACCCATGTCCGGCAAAAGCCCACGGTGAAGCGGTGACTTCGGCACAGGTAAAAGCGGCAAGGGACAGATTTGAAGCCGCTGCCGAGGAGCTTTCAAGGCTGCGGGAAAGGATCGCTTCTCAGGAAGCGAGGATACCTGCCGCAGAGCAGTATATTTCCGACTGCCGCAGAGCTGTTGAGGCTGTGGGATATACTCCGGAGCTGCTTGCTTCGGTAACGGAAATGTGCGGCGAAGCGGAAAAGCAGAACGCTTCGCTTGCGGAGCTGGGAAAATGGATAGGCTCTCTCGATTCACAGAAAAAGGCTCTGGAAAGCAATCTTGAAAACAGCGCGCGGAATGTTGAGGAGCTCAATTCCAAAAAAACAAGGGCTGAGGCTGAGATAGCTCTGCTGAGGGAAAGGCTTTCTCCGGAATGTCCCGACCGCAGGAGCTATGTTGCAAGATCTGCTGCGCTGAGGGACGAGATACAAGCCTCCTTGGAGAAAAAGAGAAGCTGCGAAAGCAGATATTCCGAAGCCGAAAAGCGTAGGATAAGCACCTCTGCGGCTCTTTCACAGGCGGAAAAGGAGCTTTCCTCTGCGGAGGAACGCCTTTCGGCAGCGAAAAAAGCATTTGCGGAAAAGCTTTCGGCAATAGGAGTTTCGTCCAAGGAGGAATACGAGAGATCCATTCTGACGGAAGAGAAAGCTGCGGAATATTCTGCTGAAAGGGACAGGTATTTTTCCGAACGTCATTCAGCGGACAAAGATCTGAAAAAGCTGTCGGAGGCTCTGGACGGCAAGCTCCCGCCTGAGCTTGGGGAGCTGAGACAGGCTGCGGAGACTGCAGAAAGGCTTTACGGAGAGATCTCCCGCAGAGAAGCGCTGTGTTCGGAGCGCCTGAACCGTCTGAAAAAGCTTTCGGAGGAATATTCCGCGCGAAGAGAGAAGCTTGAACAGGCGCTGGTAATGAACGACAAGCGTACCGCTTTTGCAAGATTCATGCGCGGGGATAGGGGAATATCGTTCACACGGTATGTGCTCGGCATAATGCTGAGACTGGTGACCGCCGAAGCCAACAGGATACTTGCCGATATTCACGGAGGAATGTTCCGGCTGTGCGTAAAAACGGAGCTGGCGGCAAATTCAAAGCAAGGACTTGATCTGGAGGTGGAAAACACCTCTGCGCCGTCGGTGATGAGATACGGCGTAAGGGAGCTTTCCGGCGGGGAAAAATTCCTTATATCGCTGGCGCTGTCACTTGGGCTTTCGTCGGTGGCGCAGAGCCGCTCCGGAGGTATAGAGATAGGGGCAATGTTCATTGACGAGGGATTCGGCTCGCTGGATACGGATTCGCTCAGAGAAGCCGTCGGTATCCTCTGCGGACTGTCGGCAGGCAGAAG
>CANQZS010000092.1 GCA_947628385.1 uncultured Clostridia bacterium
GCAAGGGCTCCGCCCCTTGACCCCGCAAGCTGGGCTCAGCTTGACCAGCTTTATATTTTGCGCTTCGCGCAAAATAGCAGCTCCCTTTCACTGTTAAAGCGAAAGGGAGCTTTTATATCAGAATAGTCCGGATATGCTTCCGTTATTGTCACAGTCGATCTGCAGCGCCGCAGGTGCCTTGGGAAGCCCCGGCATTACCATTATGTCTCCCGTAAGAGCTACAACAAATCCCGCTCCTGCGGAAAGCTTTACATCACGTACAGTAATGCTGAAATTCTCAGGCTTGCCAAGCTTGCTCGGATCGTCGGACAGCGAATATTGAGTCTTTGCCACACATACCGGGATCTCAGCAAACCCAAGATCGGTTATTTCCTTTATCGCCTTTTCCGCTTGTGCAGTGAACGTTACGCCGTCCGCACGGTAGATCTCCTTTGCAATTATGCCGATCTTTTCTTTAATGGGAAGCTTTTCATCATAAAGCGGCTTGAAATCCGCCTGCCCTTTTTCAATAACTGCACAGACCTTTTCCGCAAGATCAATGCCGCCGTCTCCGCCCTTTGCGAAAATTTCCGCAAGGGAAACTTCAACGCCCATTTTTTCACAGAATTCCCTGAGCGCCGCGATCTCTGCGTCGGTGTCTGTGTAGAAACGGTTTATTGCAACAACTACAGGAACGCCGAATTTGCGTATATTTTCAATATGCGTTTGCAGATTTACTATTCCCTTTTTGAGAGCTTCAACATTTTCGCCCGAAAGCTCAGCCTTTGGAACGCCGCCGTTGTATTTCAGCGCGCGGATCGTTGCTACAAGAACTGCGCAGGACGGCTTTAAACCGGCAAAACGGCATTTTATATCAAAGAATTTTTCCGCTCCCAGATCGGCGCCGAAGCCCGCCTCGGTTATGCAGTAATCTCCGAGCTTTAGCGCAAGCTTGGTAGCGCGCACGGAATTACAGCCGTGAGCAATGTTCGCAAAGGGTCCTCCGTGCATGATCGCAGGAGTGTTTTCAAGAGTCTGTACAAGGTTAGGCTTTAAAGCGTCTTTAAGCAGAGCGGTCATTGCTCCCTGAGCGCCGAGATCCCTTGCGTATACGGGCTTGCCGTCATATGTGTATGCAACGAGTATACGTCCGAGACGTTCTTTCAGGTCGGTAAGATCGGAGGCAAGGCAGAGTATAGCCATTACTTCGCTTGCAACTGTAATGCGGAATGAATCCTGACGGGGGATACCGTTTACCTTTCCGCCCATGCCGATGACGATATTTCTCAAAGCGCGGTCGTTCATATCGAGGCAGCGGTCGATCATTATCCTGCGCTGGTCGATGTTAAGAGCGTTGCCTTGCTGCATATGGTTGTCAAGAAGAGCGCACAGAAGATTGTTTGCCGCTGTAATAGCGTGCATATCTCCGGTAAAGTGGAGGTTTATGTCCTCCATGGGCACCACCTGCGCGTAGCCGCCGCCGGCAGCTCCGCCCTTTATTCCGAAAACGGGTCCGAGGGACGGCTCACGGAGAGCAAGAACGGCGTTTTTGCCGATCTTAGCCATAGCTTCGGCAAGACCTACTGACATAGTTGTTTTTCCCTCGCCTGCGGGAGTAGGGTTTATGGCGGTAACAAGGATAAGCTTTCCGTCCGGTTCGGAAGCGGTTTTCATAAACAGTGATTCCGAAAGCTTTGCCTTATAGTGACCGTAAGGCTCTATGTCGTCCGGACTTATGCCGAGATTTTCTGCAATTGCGGTAATTTTAAGCATTTTAGCCTGTTGAGCGATCTCAATATCCGATAACATTTTCAAATCCTCCTATAAGCTGATCGAACTTAATTTTAATTATAGTATATCATATTTTGGGAATTTTGCCAACAGCTTTTTTGATTTTCCTCCAAAAAAGGCTAAACGTATAATTTTTTTGAGGAATTTCCGGATTTTTTGGGGAATACGACAATAGCGCGGCTATCCTGCCGCCTTGTCATTCCTGCTTTTTAAGCTTTGAGGGAAGCTCGGTAAGATACGGAACGGCTATTCCCACAAGCAGCAGAACTATACCGACTATCCCCTGTGCGTTGAAGCGGAACTCCGCAGGATATATATGCGCCAGTGAGCCGGCTATCAGTCCGAGGATAAAGCAGTACGTTCCCTGACGGAATTTTTTTAGAACTATGTCAATGAGCTTTACCGCAGTGAAAAGTCCGACGACTGCACCTGCTCCGAAGCAGATAAGCACGGGTATGTCAAGTCCCGCCACAGCCGAGATCACAGAGTCGTATGCGCCGAATATCTTCATTACCATTGAACCGCTCACGCCGGGGATTATCATTGCCGCAGCGCCGATGATCCCCATAACGAAATAAAGGATAATATCCCTTACCGTCAGGGTATCACCGCCGGAGAACATACTCGTTCCCTCTCTTGCAAAAAGCAGGAATATCATTGCTCCTGCGCCGATGAAAAACGGTATCAGGTTTATGGGACGTATCCTCCTGCCGTCCTTACGACATTCCTTGTACACCGTGGGAACGCTTCCGATAATAAGTCCCATAAAAAACAGCTGTGTAGGAACGTAGAAATTCTCAAAAAGCTTTTCCAGAACAAGAGCGGTAAGGAATATTCCCGCAGCCATGCCTATCCCGACGGGGAGCAGGAACGGCAGATTTTTTATAAGCTTTTTAATATCGGGAGTGATGGCTTCTATCAGTCTGTCGAATATTTTTGTAACGACAGCGATAGTACCTCCGCTCACGCCGGGAATAGCGTTGCCGATACCTATTGCCATTCCTTTGAGAGCGAGCAAAAGGCTGTCCTTTGTTTTTCCGAAAAGATCCATAATAAATATCCCTTTCTTTGTCTGATAAAAAGATTATCTCACATTTCCGGTAAAATTTCAAGTGCTTTGAGAAATTTTTTCCTTATATCGACAGCTTATACTAAATACGGATCCTGACGTCAGGGCGGCTTACGGAAAATATTCATTCGTATAAAGTGTATAAAAATAAGAGATTGTCCTCATAGGGGATAAAAAATATCCCCGCCGTTTTATACCGATCTACGATCATAAAAGCGTACAAAAGATCAAGCAAAAACCTGCATAGCAGATCCTTTGTCTGTACTTTGATGAGGGATCGGTATTATGCTCCGACAGGGAAGATATTGTTATATGTAAATTTATTCCGTCCCGTTTGCTTCCAGTCTTTTCTTTGGCTTCAGCCTGTATTTCAGCCGCAGGTTGTCCGTTATCAGAGCAATGAATTCAGAATTGGTAGGCTTTCCTTTGCCTACGCTTATGGTATATCCGAACATTCCGTTCAGAACGTCCACATCGCCCCTGTCCCATGCTGTTTCTATTGCGTGACGGATAGCTCGCTCAACTCTGGAGGGAGTTGTGGAGAATATTTCCGCAACGGTGGGATAAAGCAGCTTGGTTATGCTTTCGAGCATATCGGGATCGTTTATGGAAAGGATTATAGCCTCCCGCAGATAATGATAGCCTTTTATATGCGCGGGGATACCTATCTGGTGTATCACGTCGGTAACGATCATTTCAAGATGTGTGTCATCATCGTCTGCATAACCGGAGGTGAGCTCGGCAAGGTCGTCCGGAGAAATATGATCTATTGCCTTTACAAAAGCGTCGGCTTCAAAGGGCTTGAGCATAAGATAGGCGTTCCTCATGGACAATATTTCCTTTTCGGCATAGGTGTTTTTGTAGGACGAGGTAACTATAAAGAAAGGCTTCCGTTCGGAGGCTTTCAGCTTTTCTATCAGATCGAGAGCTCCTCCGCCGGGCATTACCGCGCTGCACATAACAAAGTCCGGCATGAAGCTTTTGATCTCGGCGAGCAGTGAGGAGCACTCGGCGGAGCAGATCCTTACAGTATATCCGGACAATTCCGCCGCTTTTCCGCATTGCTTGGCAAAATCAGCATTTTCCTCTCCTATAAGGACTTTAAGAGCTGTTGTTTTAGTCATTGTCATTAGTTTATATTCCTCCTAAAAAAATATCTTTATCCATATATTACCATAAAATACCATAGATTTTAATATTAAATTATCAAAATAATTCAATATAATTCGACATAAGATAAGCTCCGTCATCGGAATTGTGATATAAAATTCTGCGGCAATATAGGGAAAAATCTTTAGCGGACAGATACGCGGCATGACATTTTACGGCTGATAACGACAGCATAATATTTACTGAGACCAAAAGCTCCTGCTTTGAAAAATATACACACGTAAACCGTGTATGGCGGGATCTTATCTGCCTTGTCCATATACTGAACAAGGCATAAATGTGAGTATTTCCCGTGGATCACAGCCGATCGGCTATCCGTACCTCTTATGTGTAAAAAACATAATAATACAAAATTTCTAATTTGTCAATATTTTTTTATTATAAAAAGTATGTTTTGGCATATGTAAATAATTCGTAGGGATATTTTATATTAAAAACGTATACCGCAGAATATTCCCGCTGCGCCGTAGATCCCCGTTTTTAGCCGCAATATGCAGGAGCTGCGGCGGATATTCACGCTTTTTTGACGGGCTTAATTGATAATTTGCTGTAAAAACAAGGAATTTTTTCCGCTGATTCCGTTGAAATTCACATATTTAACGCTTTCTGCTTGACGATTACGATATTTTTTGATATAATTGAAATGTTGTATAGGCTTGTGATCGGCTTTATGTCAGCGATCCGGCCGATTATTACAAAACGGCTACAATTTAACTACAATTTCTTGTAACCAATTGACAAACAATATCATTGCTGATATTATTAAAATTGAACGGGATAGCTTTCCCGCAGAATATTTATGGAGGAGGGAATCATATTGGAACGCTTTGATCGCTGCTACGGCTGTATGGAACGTATCGACGAGGGTACAGAGGTATGCCCTAACTGCGGCTATCATGCAGGCGCGCCGTATCTTCCGTCCTATCTTGAACCCGGTGTGCGGCTCAACGACAGATATGTCGTCGGAAAGCTCAGATCCTATAACGGCGAAAGCGCTTTGTATGTCGGATATGATACGATAACCGAGTCCAAGGTGCTTATAAAGGAATATATGCCGGATTCGCTGTGCAGCCGCGAAAAGGGAAGCTCCGTGATAAATGTCGATCAGGGAAGCGTTGCGCAGTATAAGACTTTGCTTTCGGAATTTGTAGAGCTCAATAAGATCCTCTCCAAAATGGGGACGCTCAATCACATAAATGCCGCACTGGATATGTTCGGCGATAATAACACTGCTTATGCCGTTTTCGGCTGGCTTGACGGGAACACTCTTGGCGAATATCTTAAAATGAACGCAGGAGAGCTTTCTTGGGACGAGGTAAAAAAGCTTTTCCCGCCGATATTCACAACTCTTTCGCTTGTCCATAACGCAGGTCTTGTGCATAGAGGCATCTCTCCCGAGAACATTGTTATCACCGGAAGCGGCGAGCTGAAGATCACGGGATTTTCGATCGCCGACGCAAGGACTGCAAATACCGAGCTCGTTCCGGAAATATACAGCGGATATGCCGCTCCGGAGCAGTATAATTCCAGCAACTGGCAAGGAACATGGACCGACGTTTACGGGATCTCGGCTCTTCTTTACCGTATCCTTACCGGAGTTGTGCCGGTGGACGCCGTGAGCAGGATCGCAAACGACGATCTTGTCGAACCCGCAAAGATAAATCCCGATATTCCGAGGAATGTTTCCAAGGTCATAATGAACGGTATGTCTCTTAACGGAGAAATGAGGATACAGACTATAACCGAGCTTGTAACTCAGCTTTTCGAGCAGCCGGAGTACGGCTCCGCGAGACTGTCGTCGTCAAGCACCCAGACGATAACGATACCAAGACAAAGCGGCAGCGGAAACAGGAAAAAGACAAAGCCGCCCAGCAGGCACGGATTGTTCCTTATGATAATCGCGGTAATACTTTGCGTGGGAATGTTCTTTCTTATAATGGTGCTGATACTTTCGGTAGACGATACCAGCGGAGGATACAGCACGAGTACGGGGCTTTCTACGATAACCGGCACCGACGATGTGACGCTTCCGAGCGAATTCACCGAAATAACGACCATGCCGACGGATACTGTTACCGAACCTCCGCAGACCGTTATTACGACCTCGCAGACCAATGCAATGGTATATGTAATGAACGATCTTACCGGAAAGGTATTCGATATAGTGAGCAAGTCGGACACCTACAGCAGTCTTGTATTCACCGCAGAATATGAATATAACGACGAATATCCTAAGGGACAGATATTCGAGCAGTCCATACCAAAGGATCAGACCTTTGAGGAGGGCGCTGAAATTTCCGTAAAAGTAAGCTTAGGACCTAAATTCATAGTGATACCTGATTATCTTGCGCTTAATAAAAAGGATTATTTTGCAAAGCTTGACAGTCTGGGAATAAAATATGAGGAGCAGGAGAAGCTTACCGAGGATATGCTTGAGGGCTATGTATACGGAACGAGCAAGGAGCCGGGCGAGCAGATAGATGTTGAAGCCGGCGAGACGCTCATAGTATATGTTGCAAAGAATCCTCCTGTGACGGTGCCGTCGGAGACTGATCCGCCGGTGACAGAGAGACCGGATCCGGAGTTCCCGGAGGAGACTCCGTATGTTACGGAGGAGCCTGACATAATCATAACGATCTTTGATTAAAAGATATAGAGCGGCGTTCTGAAAAGAGCGCCGCTCGTTTTTTATTTCTGCTTTTCGCAAGTGAGAGTAAATTCTTTGCCGTCATGATCGACTGTCAGTACTGAGTAAGGCTCCGCGTCGTCACTGATTATCTTTCTGGCGATCATAGTTTCAAGCTTGCGCTGAATAAACCTCTTTAACGGTCTCGCTCCGTATACAGGATCGTATCCCTCTTTCACTATCTGATCCTTTGCCGCGTCTGTTACGGAGATCTCAAGCTGCTTGCTCTTTAAACGTCCCCTGAGATCGTTCAGCATAAGATCAATGATAGGATATATCTCTTTCTTGGTGAGAGGCTTGTAGAATACTATCTCGTCAAGACGATTCAGAAATTCCGGACGGAAATGCCCTTTCAGTACCTTGTTTACCTGCTCGCGGGCTTCGTCGGAAATAACGCCGTTTTCATCTATTCCGTCAAGAATATAGTCCGAACCCAGATTTGAGGTCAGGATTATGATGGTGTTCTTGAAATCTACCGTTCTGCCTTGGGAATCGGTAACGCGTCCGTCGTCAAGTATCTGGAGAAGTATGTTGAAAACGTCGGGGTGCGCCTTTTCCACTTCATCAAAAAGTATTACCGCATACGGCTTGCGGCGGACGGCTTTGCCTTTTTCAAGCTGCGGCGGTTTACGGAAAAGGTCCTGCGCATAAAACGGCAAAG
>CANQZS010000093.1 GCA_947628385.1 uncultured Clostridia bacterium
CCTGTTCCCGTTGAGACTATAGAGTGGTAACGGGGTGAACCGATGAAAAGAAAGCTTTTTCTTAATACACTGCGGAGCCTCAGGAACACAAAAAGCCGGTTTCTGGCTATACTTGCGATAATCGCCATAGGCTGCGGATTTTTCGCCGGCGTAAAATCAGCGGGTCCGGATATGAAAAAAAGCGCGGCGCAGTACCTTGACGAACAGGGTCTGGCGGATATACATATACTTTCGGAGCTCGGATTTGACGATGAGGATATTGCGGCAGTGGAAAGCGCCGCTTACGCAGATGAAATATATGCGGGTTATTCCTCGGATCTTGTGGCTGACGGAGGAAAGCTCGACGGAAAGATAATCAAAGTTTATTCCTACGATCCGGACAGCGGGATAAATATCCCCTACCTTACGGAGGGCAGACTTCCGGAGGCTCCTGATGAGATAATCGCCGACGAAAGATTTTTCAGTGCGGAAACTCCCGAGCTGGGAGATAAGATCGTTCTGAAAACAGGCGACGACAGGGAGATCTCGGATCAGCTTTCCAATACGGAATTTACCGTAGTGGGCAAGGCGAAGTCTCCGGTATATATCGCATATGAACGCGGCAACACCTCGATAGGGAACGGCGTTATAAACGGCTGGCTGCTCGTTCCGGAAGAGAATTTTTCCTATGATGTATATACCGATGTTTATATCAGTCTTGCGGAAGCTGACGGAGTAGATCCGTATTCCGACGAATATGAGGAGATAATAGATAAAAATATCAAGGCTCTTGAAGATCTTGCAGACGTTCAGATAGAGCATCGCAAGGGCATTGTGCTTGATGAGGCTTACGAGGAGATAAACGACGCTAAGGCCGAGCTTGCCGACGCGGAAAAAGAATTCGCAGACGGTGAACAGGAGATAGCCGACGGCGAAAAGGAAATTGCCGATAACGAACAGAAGCTTGCCGACGCGGAGCAGGAGATCGCCGACGGCGAAAAGGAAATTGCCGACAACGAGCAGAAGCTTGCCGACGGTGAACAGGAGATAGCCGACGGCGAAAAGGAAATTGCCGATAACGAACAGAAGCTTGCCGACGCGGAGCGTGAGATCTCCGACGCTGAAAGGGAGATCGCCGACAATGAGCAGAAGCTTGCCGACGGCAAAAAGGAGATCGCTGACGGAGAAGCCGAGATAGCGGAAAACGAAAGGCTCATTGCCGAGAGTGAAGCCGAGATCGCGGAGAACGAGGCGGTTCTTGAAGATGCCGAAAAGCAGATAGCCGACGGCAAAAAAGAGCTTGAAGACGGAGAGGCGCAGTATAACGACGGAATGGCTGCCGCTGCCGGTCTTGACGGCATTGCAGAGAGCCTTAACGGGATAGTAGAGGAATACAGGGATTCGTCCGTGTCGGATATTTCTGCGGTAAATGCGGTAATATCGGGACTTGATATGGGCGAGCTTTTCCAAGCAGATGAAACTCTTGAACAGCTCATTACCGGATATATGACGACTCCGGCAGGCTATGACGATGCCGCAAAGGCTGCCGCAGGACAGGGGATCTCTCAATATTCCGCAGGGATCACCGCTCAGTCGGACGAGCTTAAAGCCGAGCTTGCGGAATCAAAGGCTCAGCTTGACAGCGCAAGGGCTGAACTGGAAAGCCGTGAAGCAGAGCTTGAAAACGGAAAGCGTGAGATCGCCGACGCAAAGAGCGAGCTTGATAATGCCAAAAGTGAAATAGCTGCTGCCAAGCAGGAGATAGCTTCCTCAAAGGAAGAGCTGCAAAACGCCGAAAACGAGCTTGAAAAGGGCAAGGCTGAGCTTATGGACAGCAGAGCTGAGCTTGAAAACGGCAAAAAGGAGCTTGAAGACGGCAAGGCTGAGCTTGATAACGCGAGAAAAGAGCTTGAGGACGGCAGAACAGAGCTTGAGGACGGTAAAAAAGAGCTTGAGGACGGTAAAAAAGAGTACGAGGACGGCAAAAAAGAGCTTGAAGACGGCAGGAAAGAGCTTGACGACGGAAAAAAAGAGCTTGAAGACGCCCGCAAGGAGATAGAGGACGGCAGACAGGAGATCGCCGACGCGGAGCAGGAGATCCATGATACCGTTGATGATGCGGAATGGTATGTTTTCGACCGTGAATATAATCCGTATTATTCCCACTATGCGGAGGACTGTGAGCGTGTTGACGCCATTGCGGCGGTTTTCCCGATATTCTTTATTCTTGTGGCTGCACTGGTATGCTGCACGACTATGACTCGCATGGTAGAGGAGCAGCGCACAGAGATAGGAACTCTTAAAGCTCTGGGCTACAGCAGGTTCTCAATAATCTCACAGTATATAATTTATGCGGTGGCGGCAAGCGTGCCGGGAGGATTCATCGGGCTGCTGATAGGATTTAACACGCTGCCGAGGATAATATTCGTATGCTATCAGAGTATGTACAGTCAGCCGTATCTTATTTCGGAATTCAGATGGGATTATACGGTGATGTGCGTTGTTACGGCGTGTCTTTGCACGGGACTTTCCGCGCTGTATGCAAGCAGGCAGGAGCTGGTTTCCTGTCCGGCTCAGCTTATGCGCCCAAAGCCGCCAAAAAACGGAAAGCGCATTTTCTTGGAGCATATAGGATTTATCTGGAAGCGCATGAAATTTACGGCAAAGGTCACGTTCAGAAACCTTTTCAGATATAAAGCAAGACTTCTTATGACTGTTATAGGTATCGCGGGCTGCACGGCTCTTCTGCTGACCGGCTTTGGTCTGAGGGAATCCATAACTGCTATCGTTGACCGTCAGTACGGAGATATTTTCAAGTATGACGCTCTTGTGGCTATTGATGACAGCGGAGACGATGCGGATCGCAGCTCCGTTCTTGCGGACTGTGAGGAAAGCGGCGCGGTAAGCAGTGAAAAGCTTGCAATGCAGATCACAGAGGATATTCGCAATGTTGACGGAGAAAGCTATGAAACATATCTGATGATCCCTGATACGGACGAGGATCTGGGGGAATTCATTGATATTCATACAAGAGAGGATAAAACTCCGATAAAGCTCGGAAGCGGCGTTATCATAGGCGAAAAGCTTGCTCGTCTGCTTGGAGCTTCGGTAAACGATAAGGTATATTTCGGCGAAAGCAGCGTTCCGGTCAATGTAGACGCGGTATGCGAGAATTATACGTTCAATTATGCTTATATGTCTAAGGATACGTATAATAAGCTCGGTTCAGATGGATTCGCGGGGAATATATTCCTGCTGGATATGACAGATACGGAGCTTTCCGAGGAGCTTTCGGAAAAGCTGCTGAAAAATGAAAATGTTCTGGCGGTGACATATTCTGAGGACGGCGGAGACAAGTTCCGCGATCTTGTGGACAGCCTTTCGCTCATAGTTGTGGCAATAATCGTTTCGGCGGGAGCACTGGCGTTCGTAGTACTGTTCAATCTTTCAAATATAAATGTGAACGAACGTATCCGCGAGCTTGCCACGATAAAGGTACTCGGATTTTATGACGGAGAGGTCGCGGCGTATATTTACAGAGAAAATATGGTATCGACTCTTCTGGGAACGGCTGCAGGTCTGGTAATGGGGATATTCCTTGAAAAATTCGTTGTAAAAACTGCGGAGGTGGACGCGGTTATGTTCGCTCCGGGAATACCTTTCTACTGCTTTGCCGCTGCCGCTGCTCTCACGCTTCTTTTCGCGCTGCTGGTGAATGTAACACTGTATTTCAGACTGAAAAAAATTGATATGGCGACTTCGCTCAAGGCTATAGAATGATTCCTGTGGGGAGGGGTAAGTGTGTCAAGGCTTGAAATAACTCAGGAAAAAATAATCAGTATATTGATAATAGTTATTTCCGTTCTGCTGATGGGCGGCATAGCTTATTTTGCATGGTTCTCGGACTCTGACGGCAATGAGGAGATCGTTCCTGCGGAAACTATGCCGGATATTGTGGGGTACAGCTTTGACGAGGTAAAGGAATATTACGGGGATATGTTCGAGCTTTCGGAGACGGGACGTGAGTATTCCGACAAGTTTTCCGAGGGGGCTATACTTTCGCAGAGCATAGCTGCGGGAAGCGAGTATGAAAAAGGCTCCTCCGTTAAGGTGACGGTGAGTCTCGGAGCCGAAAAAAAGCAGACCTCCGTCATTGTAACGGAGGAGCCTGCGGAAACGGAGACATCTCCTGAGGAAACCACGGTATCCGAAACGGTACAGCTCGTTTCGGGCATGGATATTGACGTTCCGGAGGCTGATTTTGAGAGCTTTGTTCCGGATTTCGAGATAGATATTTCCTGCGTGGGGTTCAGCATTGAAGATGAACGGCTGAGGGTTCTTTATGATGAGCTTTACTCGCTTTTCCGTCCCAAGGGAGCGGACGCGGGATTCCTTTACTATGATCCGGCTTCCGGAATAAGCATGGAATATAACGGCGACGAAAGATTTTCCGCCGGAAGTATAATCAAGGCGGTTTATGCAAGGAGCATACTTGATTCCTCAGTGGATCTTGACGCTGAATATGAAATGACCGAGGATATGCTGAACAGCCCGTATGAGCTTGTGAACGGACAGCCTGTGGGAACGATGTTCACTGTTCGCGAGCTTATCGAAGCGGCTCTTGTAAAAAGCGATAATACGGCTTATAAAATGCTTTATAAT
Organism: uncultured Clostridia bacterium; assembly: GCA_947628385.1. Lineage (GTDB taxonomy): Bacteria > Bacillota > Clostridia > Oscillospirales > Ruminococcaceae > RGIG8773. The sequence goes on from CANQZS010000093.1 coordinate 4,642, forward strand.
TACGTGGGATATGATAATTTCAACCGATATGCGGCTTCGCTCGGACTCAGGCAGAGAATGACCGACGATAACTACTGGTTCAGGCTGACGGCAAGAGAATCGGCGGTGTATTTCAAGGATATATATAATTTCATTGCCCAGCACGTCAACGGCGGGATAATGCTGGATTGCATGACAAATACGGAGTACAGGGAAATGTTCGCTTCCGCGCTGGAGGGCAAGACCGTGGCTGAAAAATACGGTTATCTTCCGCAGGAGGATTATTACACTCTCGGTGACTGCGCTATAGTTTACGGCGAGGAAAAGGGCGACGATTATATCCTTGTTATGTATTGGCGTAATACCGGAAAAACGGTAAATACTGAGCCGTTCCGGCAGGCTGCCGCGATCATAGACGAATTCCACGGTATTATGAAGGGAATTACCGCGTAAGAGATAATAAAAAAATTTTCATGCTGCGATAATTGCGCAGAAAAATATTAAAAAAACATTAAAAGGAGGTATATGCTTGCTTTGCAGGCATGATAATAAATATGAAAAAAATAAAGCTTTATGAGCATAGGGTAAGCTATTATGAAACAGATCAGATGGGGATAGTTCACCATTCAAATTATATACGCTGGTTCGAGGATTCGAGAGTGGATTTTCTCGAACAGGTGGGATTTTCCTATGACAAAATGGAGGACATGGGGATAATGATAGTCGTTCTGGGAGCGTCCTGCGAGTACAGATCTCCGGCAAGATTCGGGGACAGGGTATTGATAATCCCAAAAATTTCGGAATATAACGGATTGAGAATGACAGTCTCATATGAGGTGATAAACACAGAGGACGGCGCTCTTCTTGCAGTCGGTGAGACAAAGCATTGCTTTACCGATCTTTCGCTGAGACCTGCAAGGGTAAAAAGGGATCACCCTGATATTTATAAGGTGTTTGCAGACTTTACAAATGTGGATATAAGAGAGATCTCTGAATAAAATAATGTTGACAGATCCCTAATAAGGAAGCCGATTTTTTACGGATAAATTACAGAGGAGCATTGATATGGAAAAATTTTTAGCGGACGACAGGAATATCCGTCCATTGGGGAGAACGCTTTTTTTAGACGGCACACGCTATCTGAGCTGGTGCTGTTCGGGGGTGGAATTCTGGTTCACGGGCAGGTCGGTCTCGGCGGAAATATGGACGGACTGGATCCTTGACGAGCCGTGGAAAACGATATTCAAGCCGTATTATGCGGTATTTGTGAACGATGAAAAGATCCCAAGAAAAAGATTCGCCATAGAAAGTGGCACTAACAGCTATGAGATATACAGCAGCGATACTGCGGAAAGGGTAAAGCTCCGTATAGTCAAGCTTTCGGAGGCGGCGTTCAGCAAAACGGGGATAAGCTCCATTTATGCCGACGGAGAGATCGTTCCCACAGAGCCGTCGGACAGGAAAATAGAATTTATAGGCGACAGTATAACCTGCGGCTTCGGGATAGAGGGAAAATGCGCCGAGGAGGGCTTCCGGACGGAAACGGAAAATCCGTCGCTGAACTATGCTTCGCTTACAGCAAAAAAATTCGGCGCGGATCATGACCTGATCTCATGGAGCAGTATAGGCGTTTATTCAAGCTGGAGCGACGACGGCAATATCAATAACGACTGGATAATGCCGATGCTGTACGATAAGACCGACGCAGGTCTTGAGGGGATCATCGGTGAAAAAGCTTGCGTGCCGTGGAATTTTGAAAAATTCCCGCCGCAGGTGATAGTATTAAATCTCGGAACGAACGATGTAAGCTATACAAAGGATATTCCCGAACGCCTGAAAGGATTTGAGCAGGCGTACGGAGGATTCGTCTCGGAAATAAGAAAAAGAAATCCGTACTCGTACATTATATGCACCCTTGGAATGATGGGGGACGAGCTTTTCCCGTCCATAGAAAATTCCGTAAAGGCGCTGAATGACGATAAGGTCTTTGCGTTAAAGCTTGAGGTCCAGAGAAAAGAGGACGGAACAGGCTCGGAAAATCATCCTAATCTTATCACACATCGCAGGGCTGCCGAAAGGCTTTCGGAATTTATTGCCGGAATAACGGGCTGGGTCCCTGTTGATTAAATGAAATTTTTTGCAGAAATGTGTTATTATGCCAAAAAAACAGCGTTTAAGAGTACATATTCCTTTTAAATATCTTTCGTTGACATTTCACACATTTTACACAATATAATATTACAATGTAACTGTAATCAAAAAACAGATCCGATGTATTCGGACAAAGATAAAAAAGGTGGTATATTTATGTACGAGAATAACAACTATACTTATACAGCAAATTACAGTCCGGAAGAGCCGGAGCCTCCGAAAAACGGAGGAAAAAAAGCTGCCAAGGCTGCGGCGCTCATTCTTTCTGCGGCGCTGGTAGGAGGCGCGTCGGGATTCGGCGGTTCATATCTTGCAAATAACGTTATTGGATCCGATGAACAGAGCGTATCGGAGAATGCTCCGGAGGAAACAACGGCTAAGGAGGTAGTTCAGACGGCTGTGTCCGTTCCTCAGGAGACTCAGGGCAAGGAGGACACATCTCTCGGAAATCTTCTCAATATTGATTCCAAGGACAGCGATGAGCTTACCGACAGCGAAATAATCAAAAGAGCGATCCCGTCTGTAGTGCTTATAAATTCCACATTTACAGAGGCAGGACAGCAGGGCTCCGCAAC
>CANQZS010000094.1 GCA_947628385.1 uncultured Clostridia bacterium
ACTTGACTCTGACTCAAGCATTACCGGGGTTCGAATCCCTGCACCCCAGCCAAAAGACCCGATACGTTCTTGTATCGGGTCTTATTTTTATTTCATGCGGAACGCCGCTTGGGGGCACGGCTTTTTCCGCCGAAAAGCGTTATAATGCTGATCTCTCATTTTATATCGTGGATAAACTATTCCCCACTGATAAGATCCTCAAACAGCGTGTAGTCGGATCCGTCTCCCAGAAGTCGGAACAGCGACCTGTTGATAAGATCATAGTCCTCATCGGAAAGCATATACGTAGTTCTTTCCTGAGGAGAGCTGTGCTTGGCAATTACCAAGCTCTGAGCATCGGTAAGGTAAATGCTGTAGAATATATCCCCTGTTTCCTTGTCGGATAATTGCAGCATGAATACGGACACGAATCCCTCATTCGGAACGATCCTTGATCCCGCAGGGATCGACTTTACAATTTCAATAATATCCGCGATCTCCTCACCGCTGAACGTCCTGCTCCCGCCGGAGGTGATCTCTCCCATATCAAAATAAGGAGTTACCTCACCAGTCACATTTTCGGGAGCTATATCTGCAATTTCCGGAATATTTTCCGTTCCCTTGACATTTATATCGGGATAACCGCTCTTTTCATCATTATTGTCATAAACGGGATCTGCTTCGGGAATGGCAAACGAGAACGCGTTCTCATCTGCTCCTATATACATTGCCACCCCGCCGTCAGGCTCCTCATTATCGTCAGAAGCTGATGATGCCGGAGGATCATATCCGGCTGCGTCATGCGCAGCCTCCTCATTTTCAAGCTCCGGAACAGCTTCCTCATATTCCTCATCAAGACCGGCAAAGCTATCGTCCTCAGAAAACCGGTCAATAAGCTCCGGAGCGCTCCGGATCTCGGTAGTTATCTCGGTGGTTATGCTTGTAAGGCTCGTTTCGGATACGGAGCTTATATTATCCTCTCTTTCATCAAGGACAAGCTTTCCTCCGATAATGCAGACTATACACGCTGCCGCCGCCATGATCCCTCCGGTCACTCTGCCGCTGAAGTGAAAGGGCTTCTTTTCGCTGTCGTCATCAGACAGATCGTTAAGCAGAGCTTCGGTTCTTTTATAAAAGCTGTCGGAGATCTTAACGCTGTCCATAGCGTCTTTGTAATACTTAATCGACCTGCTCATCATCAAAGCCTCCTATCATCATTTCTTTCAGCAGAGCTCTTCCTCTTGCAAGAAGAGTTCCCACAGTAGCGGGCTTTTTGCCTACAATGGCGGCAATTTCCTTTATTGAATAGCCGTCGTAATAAAACAGGTGGATCACCGTTCTGTACTTTTCCGGAAGTGACAGAACAGCCTCCATTACCTCGCTTTTTTCGTTTTCACTATCTTCCGTTTCGGGAACATCGGTATCATTCAGTCCCACCGTCCTTGTTATCCAACCGGAGCGCAGGTGGTTCTTGCTTTTGTTTATAGCTGTTCTCAGCAGCCATGCCTTTTCGTGTTCGGGACTTTCAAAGCCCTTTCCCCGTCTGAGCAGCGCTACAAAAACGTCCTGTGCAATATCCTCCGCGTCGAAAATATTCCGCACATAGGTATAACAAAGCCTTATTATCGTCTGGGAATAAGTATCCAGAACGTACTGAATATAACCCTCCGTCCCGTATCCGGCAATATTTTCGGAATACATTTTATTCCCCCCCAAGCACACAGCCCCGGCCGTGCGGAATATTGTTTATGGATATTCGGGATAATATCGGGATCAGACCGGACTTCACAGTATCCGATCCCGATACAGAGCGATCCTTGCTTTCTATAATGAATACAATCCGTAAGGGCAGTTTTTTTCATTCCTCAAAAATATTTTTGTAAATATTTTATGAACGTCCCCCTGCGGATATACAAAAACGGCTGCCCCTTTCGGAACAGCCGTTTACCGTCAGAATTTGCAAGGCTTACAGCTTAGCAGCATTGAGCTTCTTAGCAAGCTGTGATTTCTTTCTTGCAGCAGCGTTCTTGTGAATGATATTCTTAGCCGCAGCCTGATCTACCTTTTTCATAGCCAGTCTGATAGCAGCCTCGGAATTCTCAGCCTTTGCGGCGCAAGCAGCGTCAGCAGTCTTGAGCACGGTCTTGAGGTTGGACTTTACCATTTTGTTCTGCATGGTCTTTGCCTTGATGACCTTAACTCTCTTCTTAGCGGATTTAATGTTTGGCATACTTTTCTCTCCTTAATAATTTCACGTTTTACGGAAACACTAAATTAAAATTCGGCATGACCGACATTCAAAGCCTGACACGGACGGCTTCACACACCGATCCCTATAAAATGCGGATCTTACATTTTTAATACGGCTATGCAAAGACGTAATGATCGTTCTCCGCAGCGGGAACCTTACCGATTTGACAGTACGACTGCCCTAATCGTTTTAGCTCCTGCACAAGCCTAATATTAATATTAACATTTTTCCATGATTTTTTCAATAGGCAACATAAAAAAACACAGAAAATTTTTACTCAGTTTTTTAAGCAATTTACACAAAATTCCCTGTCATGCCGGAAAATAACCTGAAAGGAATATTAAAAAAATGTCAATTAGAACCGACCTTGCAGTTGAAATGATCGACGAGGACGCCTCCAGTCTCCCGAAAGGAATAAAGAGGAAGCTCCGTAAAAGCTCAGCCTGCACCATAACCGAGATCATCGTCACCGACGACGCAGCAGGAGTCCGCATTGGAAAGCCCAAGGGGCGCTACATCACTATCGAAACGGATCGTCTTTCCGCAAGTCCCGAGGATCTCGACGAGCAAGTCTCCAACATTGCCGACGAAATAATCTCTCTGAAAGGAGAGGATCGCCATACTGCGCTTGTTGCCGGACTTGGGAATTCCGACATAACTCCCGACGCGCTCGGACCTATGGTAGTCTCTCAGATAATCGCCACAAGGCATCTGCATGACGAGCTTCCGGAGGGACACGAGCTGCGCAGATTAAACAAGGTCTCCGCTATCGCCCCGGGAGTCCTTGGTCAGACCGGCATAGAAGCCGCCGAGATCGTCCGCTCACTCTGCGGAGAGGTAAAGCCGGACATAGTTATTGCCATAGACGCCCTTGCCTGCTCGGACATCTCCCGACTCGGCTCAACGATACAGCTAAGTGATTCAGGCATTTCCCCCGGCTCAGGAGTACAGAACCGCCGCCGCGAGCTTTCCGAAGCAACGCTTGGGATACCTGTCATCGCCATAGGCGTTCCCACAGTGGTGGATATGCACACTATCGTTGAAAACATAACCGGAAACCCGCCGGATAAGCACCTGCCGAATATGATGGTAACTCCCCGTGACGTGGACAAGCTTATCGAACGCACCTCACGGCTGCTTGCCTTTTCCATCAACAAGGCGCTCCAGCCGGAGCTTACCATTGAGGATATTACCGCTCTGTCATGACAGCTCAGAATATCGGGAAATATCTCCCATTATCTTTTCTATCAGGATCCCCATTTTACAAAAAAACAGCCGCACTATCTTTCCATAGTACGGCTGGATCTTTTACTTCCTTCGCGACGGGTTCCTGCGCTTGACGTCAAGAACTTTTTTCAGGTCGCCCATGCGCTCGTCCGAGCTTTGCTTGAACTTATTGAGCATATCCTCAAAAGCCGCCTCCGGCGTCTGAGGAGCTTTTTCCTGAGCGGCTCTCTGATTGCTGCTGCTTTCCGGTCTGCGTCCGCCGCTGCTGCCTGCGCCGCGCCTGCCGCCGTCTCTTTTAGGCTGCTGATCCGCCAGAGCCTTTTTGATGGACAATGAGATCTTTCCCTCATCGCTTACGGAAAGTACCTTTACCTTAACGGTCTGACCCTCTGTAAGATGATCCTTTATTTCGTTTACGTAAGTGTTTGCCACCTCGCTGATATGTACCATTCCGGTAGTGCCCGGCTCGATCTCGACAAACGCTCCGAACTTAGTTATTCCTGTTACCTTACCCTCATAGATTTTTCCTGTTTCAAGCTGCATAAAATTTTTTTGATCCTCTCATAGATTTTACTTCAAGCATGCCATAGCAGCCGCACTGCTCTTAATTCCATAAAAAATGTCAATTACCAGTTGTATCATAGAATCGGCGCTCGTTCGGATAAGCATATCCGAGGACTTCTATAGCATAGCGCTCCATGAATTCTCTTTCATCTTCCTCTGAAAGGATACTCTGGTACTCATCATTTTCGGCTTCGAGCCTTTGGGCTTTATCCTCAAGAACGGCAAGCTCCTGTTTTTTCTCGGCGATCTCCGCCTGTGTAAGAACGATCGAACTCAGGCAGTACAGAACGAAAGCGAGACTTGAGATCGTTACGAACAGGTTAAGCAGCGGATGGCTGTTCTTTTTTGTCCTGACAGACCTTGCGCCTGATTTTTTATTTTTCTGCGCATTGAGTATCTCCGCCTCGTTCACGATCTCACCTCCCGATCTGCTTTCCGTGCATACTTTTTCGCCAGTTTAACGTACTTATTATACACCATAGAGGCGGTATTTTTCAAGTGTTTTTTTGCACTTCCTTGAGATATTTTCATATTTTTATGATTTCGCACAAAAATAGGCATAATTTTTTGACATATAGTTTTAAATATTTTTACAAAAGGTTCAATCATAATGGAATATACTTTATGTAATATTCTGTAAAATGTCCCGAAAACGCTCCTGATAACGCCTATAACGACGCTTCCCACCGTCACAAGATAAAGGACGAATCCGATAAGCGAGCCGAAAAACATAAAAAACCTTATCTGTCCCCTTGCAAACATTGCCGAATAGCAGAACAGGCAGAAGCCGTATATCAGCCAGAAAATAATATCCTCCAGAATAACGGCTTTTTTTCCGGCAGCCGGCGGAAATATCACCCTGAACGCCCTGAAGACGTCATATAACACCCCCAGCGCCGCGCCAAGCACCACCGACAGCAGGAACATTGCCGTATGCTGTGAAACGGAAAAAAACGTATCCAGATGCAAGCTATCACCTCGTCAGCGAAAGATCTTCCCGAAAAATGAAAGCGGAGCTTTTTTATCGGGATCTCCGTAAAAAATGCTTTTTATCTCGCCCTCTACGGACATTTCACCGCTTTCCACGGACAGACCGTTTACGTGCAGATCGGTCCCCTTGATAGTCAGCTCCCCCATGCTTGTGTACAAAATGACCGTATTTTCGTCGAATCTGTCAACGTCCGTAACTCCCGACAGGGACATTTTCCTGCGTCCCTCAAGGATAATATTATGCACCGGCGCCGCTTTATTAACTTCATTCATGATAAAACACTCCTTTGATAGGAGTATATTCGGACAGGCGGACGGTTAGAACCTGTCTTATCCGCAATATCCGTCATACATATGACGATCCGCGAATAGATATATAATACTGGATAGTATATCAGATCGCAGACGGCTTGCCAGCAGTCTGAATGAAAAAACAACGACCTGTTTTGCAAAAAAACGCGGTCTTTATCCGAGGAGGGAAAATTTCAATGGCTTTTTCCGATCTGGAAATACTGGCAAGGATCATAAAATGCGAAGCCGGAGGAGAGGGTGAAAACGGCATGAAAGCCGTCGCCAGCGTCGTTATGAACAGAGTCCACATAACCTACGGAGAATATGGCAGACTGGAGAAAACTATCCGCGCCATCATCTATCAGCCGGGACAGTTCGACTGCGTGCGCGAGACTATCGGCGGCAGGTACAACGCTCAGAATATCTATAATATGCGTCCCGATCAGGTGCATTACGATATTGCAAATTGGGCAATTGCCGGAAACCGCCTTACTAATCTCGGATTTGCGCTATGGTATTTCAATCCGTTCAGCTCGACGTGCAGGCAGTATTTTCCCTCTGAAGTGGGAGAATTTGTTATCCGTATAGGAGATCACTGCTTCTACAATCCGACAAGCAAATACGCGGATACCTGATACCAGAATCTTTTATGAAAGGAACATTTTTATGAACGGAAATTATGACAGACCCGGAAATCCCGCAAATCAGCATATGAACAGCCAGAGGAACCGCGGCAGCGGCGGCATGAGCTCTATGAACGGAAGCATGAACGGAATGAACAGCATGAATAACATGAACGGCATGAATAACATGAACAGTATGAACGGCTCGAATAATAATTCCGGCGAGCTTCCGAACATTCAGGAGATAATCGAGCGGAACCGCACGCGCAGCGAATTCACAACGCCTGTTCAGCAGACCTTTGATTCCGAGGAAATGGCAGGCTCAATGCAGAAGATACTTTCGGATAATATCGGCGAATACGTAGTCATAGAGTTCCTGATAGGCACCGAAAGAATGCAGCGCAAGCAAGGCATACTTTTCTTTGTGGGAACGAGCTACGTCACGCTTTATGACGACGACAACGAAATATTCATAATCTGCGATATTTTTTCGATAAAATTCGTGTACTTCTACTATCCCAATCAGCGTCCCAACAGGAACTATAACATTCTTCCCAACAGCAACGGGAGCATGGGATAATTTTTTCCGGACGGGGGAAACGTATTCTCCGTCCGGATATTATTTTTTGGAGTGATATTTTTGGAGATCTACGTTGTTCAGGCAGGAGATACCGTTTATTCCATTGCGGAAAAATTCGGAGTTTCCGTTCAGCGGATAGTATCCGACAACAAGCTTTCTCCGGATCGGGAGCTTGCCGTAGGTCAGGCTCTGCTGATACTTATTCCCGAGCTTACCCACGTATTCATATCCGGAGAAACGCTCTATTCCGTAGCGAGAATGTACGGCACCGATATAATGCAGCTTTACAGGAACAATCCCGTACTCATCGGGAACGACATCATTCCCGACGGTACGCAGATAGTTATTTCATACCGTACGGAGCCTATGTCTGAAAGGGAGGTGAGCGGCTTCGCATACAGCTATATATCGCAGGATACGCTCATATCCGCGCTTCCCTATCTTACATATATAATTATTTTCGGATACGGATTCACTGAGGACGGCAGTATAATAACCGTAAATGACAGCCGCATTATCTCAGCCGCGCACAGCTTCCGGACGTCCGTTCTGCTGAGTCTTACAAGCATAAATACCGACGGTTCATTTGATTCCGGAAAGATAGTAAGGCTTCTTACGGATACCGTATTCCAGAATACCGTCATAGATAATTTGATCGATATTATCCTTATGAAAGAAGCTCAGGGGCTTGACATTGATCTGGAATATATCCCCGGTGAGCTTCGTGAAGCGTTTGCGGACTTTACCGCAAATGCCGCGGCAAGGCTTGAACCC
>CANQZS010000095.1 GCA_947628385.1 uncultured Clostridia bacterium
ATGCGGTCATGACCCCACTCGGGGATCCACTGAACGCTGTCAATTGCCTCTATAGCCTTATCCTTGAAATCCTTTACCGAGCAGAACCACTGCTCCGTGGCGCGGAAAAGCACCGGCTTCTTGCATCTCCAGCAGTGAGGATACTGGTGAACTATCTTTTCAAGTGCGAAAAGCGCGCCGCTTGCTTCAAGATCGGCAGCTATCACCTTATTGGAATCTTCCGTGGTAAGACCCGCATATTTTCCCGCTTCCTCAGTCTGAACGCCCTTTGAGTCAACAGGAACGACGATCCCTATCTCAGGATATTTCTTGCAGACCTCAAAGTCGTCCACACCGAATCCCGGAGCTGTATGAACGCAGCCCGTACCGCTTTCAAGAGTAACATGATCTCCTACTATGACCATTGAACCTCTGTCCATAAGAGGATTCTTTGTCATAATATATTCAAGCTCTTTTCCCTTGAATGAGCCTACTGTTTTGTAATCGTCTATCTTAGCGGCAGCCATGGTAGGTCTTACGAGCTCCATAGCCATAACATAGTTTTCACCGTTTGCCTGAACAACAGTATACTCATATTCGGGACCGAGACAGATAGCAAGGTTTCCCGGAAGAGTCCATGTTGTAGTGGTCCAGATAACGAAAAATGTTTTTTCAAGGTCAAGACCAAGCGCGGAAAGCTTTCCCTTATCGTCTGTTACCTTGAATTTTACGTATATAGAATGGCACGGATCATTTTCATACTCTATCTCAGCCTCTGCAAGAGCAGTCTGGCAGTCAGGACACCAATAAACCGGCTTCAAGCCCTTATAAATGTATCCTTTCTTATACATTTCTCCGAAAATTTCCACCTGTCTTGCTTCAAAATCAGGCTTTAAAGTAAGATACGGATCCTTAAAATCTCCCCATACGCCCAGACGCTGGAACTGCTTTCTCTGATTATCCACCTGTTTTAGAGCATACTCCATGCAGTGTTTTCTGAGCTCTACCGGAGGGATCGCTCCATTCTCAACACCTATTTCCTTAAGTGCGCGGAGCTCAATAGGCAGACCGTGGGTATCCCAGCCGGGAATATACGGCGAACAGAAACCGTTCATATTCTTGTATTTTACAATAATATCCTTAAGTATCTTGTTTAAGGAAGTTCCCAGATGAATATCGCCGTTTGCATACGGAGGTCCGTCATGGAGAATGTAGCGGGGCTTTCCCTCGTTCTTTTCTACCATTGCATAGTATGTTCCGTCATTTTCCCAGTGTTCTATCATTGCAGGCTCTTTCTGAGTAAGATTGCCTCTCATTGAAAATTCTGTCTGGGGAAGATTAAGTGTGGAATTATAATCCTGCGCCATTGTAAATTCTCTCCTTGGATTTTATTTATTATGTCCGAACTTTAATTCGCCGAACTTGCTTTCCGGTTTTGTGGTATTCGGAACGGCAGCTTCACCGAAAGGAAATGCCGGCTTTTCCTGTCTGTAAGGATTATCCATTATCCTTGTAGCCTCAAAGCTCTCCTCAGGCACATATGCCGGAGCTTCCGCAGCCGGTTCCGGAGCAGGCTCTTCCACAGCCGGAGCTTCGGGAACTGCTGCTTCCTCCTCTTCGTCCTCGTAATCATAATCAGGCATAGCCGTGATCTGTTCAAGATGCTGCTTGTACATTGCAAGAAGATTTGCCTTGAAATCAGAGACCTCCTGCTGCATTTTTATCAGACAGCTCTTTTCGTTTTCGAGCTGAGTCGTTGTGGAGCTAAGGATCTCTTCGGATCTTGCGTTAGCTTCAGCAATTATCCTTTCAGCCTTTTCCTGAGCTTCAGCGACCACTGCTCTTCCCTGCTTCTGAGCGCCGATAAGAGCGTCCTTAAGGGCGTCCTCGTCCTTTTTGTATTCTCTTACGCTTTCAACAAGGACCTCGATCTTCTTTTCAGCCTCTTCTCTTTCTCTCTGATATTGAGTAATATCCTGAGCGATCTGCCTCAGAAAATCGTCTACCTCCTCGGTGTTATAACCGGGTCTTGCCTGTTCAAAACGTTTGTTGTTAATATCCTTTACGCTTAACAATTACATCACCTCATTAAATTAATTATATTTTTTTAAAGTTATATGAAGTCTGTCCTTTTTGGTAGCTCCGTTCACGGAATATAAAAGGAATTTTCCCGTTCCTCTTACGGAAAAAATATCTCCCTCCGAAAGGGTCAGCGACGGTATATCCGCCGTCACATACATTACCGAAACATATCCTCCCTTAATGAGCGAAGCCGCCTTGCTCCGGCTTATCCCCGCCGCAGCACTGACGATGCAGTCAAGTCTCATTGACGACACGGTAAGATCTTTTTCGATAAACGACTGCTCCGCAGAAATATCCGGCGAAGCGTCTTCGGCGACCTTTACGCCGGTCCTGCCGATCTTGTCGATCTCATAAAGCAATACGGGCTTAACGGTATCGTAAACGAAAACCGAAGCTTTTCCCTCTGAAACGATAATATCCCCCAGCATATCGCGCTTTATCTGCCTTGACATGAACGCGCCGAGAAGATCTCTGTGCGACAGCTTATCAGCCTTTCTGAAAGTAAACGTCAGGGCTGTTATAGGGAATTTTTCCTCACCGTCCGAATATTCCGGAAATATCCCCAGCACCTTTCTTGAAGCGCCGTCATATCCTCCGAAAAAGCTGTAATTATCCCATCTCAGGGATCTTATAGTATTTTCGGCAATAATTATCCTGCGCTCGTCCAGAAAAGCCGAAAACCTTGCCTTATGAGTTTTTTCGCACAGCTTTACCATATCCTGAATATGTGAGATCAGTATTTTATCATCATCCGCAGGATCAGGGATACGTCCCTTAAAGCCCTCCATTATCAAAGGAATACGCCGTTATTTTCAAGCTCTCCGACAAGATCCTCGCCGACAAAGCCAACATTATAAGGAGTAATGATAAAGGTATTGTTGGCAACAGGCTTGATATTTCCGCCGTTAGCGTAAGCAACGCCGCCGAGAAAATCAATGATCCTCCTTGTAACGTCCGGTGTAGTGGATTCAAGATTAAGCACAACGGTCTTTTTGGAATTGAGATGATCGGCTATCTGCTTGGTATCCTGAAATACCTCCGGCTTTACAAGTATTACCTGAAGCTGTGCTGTAGCGTGAATGTTGACGACCTTGTTTCTCTTCCCCGAATCATCGTCATAATTGTCATTGGAATTTTCAAAGGTATCGAGATCATTCTCGTTCTCGTCCTCCGTATCCATTCCGAGTATCTCTTTCAAATTTCCGATAAAGCTCATTTTTATCTTCCTCTCTTTTATTTTCTGGGCCCAAAAATTCCGGAACCAATTCTTACTATATTTGAGCCGTATTTCACGGCTGAAACATAATCTGCTGACATTCCCATAGAAAGTATCTCCATCTCGGCTTTTCCTGCCTGTCGGGATCTCAGATCGCTAAAAAGCGTCTGTACCCGCTCAAAGCATTCCTCCGAGCTTCCCACGGGAGGTATGGTCATAAGACCTTTAATACGTATATGCTCAAGCTGAGAAGCTTCGTCGATGAACTCTCTTAGCTCATCTGGAGAAACTCCGCTTTTTGAAGCCTCGCCCCCTATATTCACCTCAGCAAGAACATTCATGCAAATTCCGTTGATCGCGGCAAGCCTGTCTATTTCCGACGCAAGCTTCATGCTGTCCACAGAATGTATAAGAGCTACGCTGTTTATAATGTACTTGACCTTGTTTGACTGGAGATGTCCTATAAAATGCACCTCTGCCTCAGGAGAATAATGATCCTTTTTTTCAAGATACTCCTGAACCCTGTTTTCTCCGAGAAGTGTGATACCCTCTTCAACGGCGGCGTTCACTCTCTGGTACGGGACCGTCTTGGTTACTGCCATTATCCTTACCGCGTCATCAGGTTTTCTGTACTTAGCCTTAGCTTCCTCTACGTCAAAGCGAATACGTTTTAAATTTTCCGAAATATCCGTATCCACGCATACCCATCTCCTTTCGGAAATCGTCATTCCTCCCAAATATCTCCGTCATCGGCGTCATCGGAGCCGCCGTCCTCCGAGGAACTGTCGTCTGTATGTTCCTGCTCGGTCTCCGTACTGCTCTCCGGAGAAGTCTCCGTCTCACTCTCCGTATCATCGGTCACATCGTCCTCCTCGTCAGGAGCCGTTTCGTCGGTACCAGTTTCCGTTTCGTCAATATAAAGATCCGCCGAGATCTCCCCCTCGGTGATTATGTCGTCATAAATGCTGACATAGGAGCTGTCCGAGCTGATCTGAGAAAGTATATATTCATCACATTCATAGACAGGAGCGATCTTTTTAAATGAGATCCTCTGTCCGAGAAGTATATATACGCCCTTTTCATTGTCTTTGTTGAATCTTATGGCTTCTCTCGGGACTCTTATCCCCTCATAGTCGTTAAGTATAAGCTCTACGCGCTCTACTCTTCTCTGAACGAGGCTGAACGTAAGCTCGTCGCAGGAAATTATTATCACGCTTTCATTCGGATCGTCGGTTTCGATAATATCATCTATCACTGCCGTGACCGTATCCGGAGTTGATGAAAATTTTACGGTAATGCTGCTTCCGACCTTAAAATCCGCTGAATTCGGGTCGATGATGCCTGCCATTTTCCATTCATATCCATCTACCATTTTACCGACATCGTATGACGAGACTTCCTTTTCCGGAGAAGCTATGATCTCTTTGATCCTATCCGCAGTAATATTGCCGATATTATCAAGTGAAATGCTTGTCTCATATCCGTCCGTATGGCTTATAAAGTACCCCGTACTTTCAGATGTTATAACATCTATCGGTTCTCTGCGCTGTCTTTCAAGATCAGCGATCTGAGAATTCAGATCTGCGATCGCCGCATTGAAATCCGTTTCCTCATTGATGACGATATGGTAAATATCCATAAGCGTCTGGAACTGTCCCCGTTCCTTTGCAAGCGTTTCCAGATCGTTTTCCGCTATAAGGATCGCAATATTCTGATATTCATTATCTATCAGCGACGAGATGAACGTTGGTTGAGCGACCTCGGTTATGCCGGGATTCTGTGCGCTCTCAAGGAGACTTACCTCTTCCTTTAGCTGTTCTATACGGTGGTTCACATAAATATCGTTTTCGCTTTTATAGACATAAGCGATCACCGAACCGTTTGCGATCTTGCTTCCGTCCGCATTAGGATAGCTCAGTACACCGGACGAGCCTCCTCTTACCACAGACTCATTTCTTGCATACACGCCCTGAAATGAGACTTTTTCGGCGGAATTATATAGTACCGCAGTTTCAGTAACGTATTTGTCTTGGAACTGCATACTTATCTGACTGCATACGGTCACCAGAATGAACAGAGACAGCAGAAATACAAGTATCCTTACGGTAACTGTATTCATCATGATCTCTTATCACTGCTCCGAATCAAGTATAGACACAGGCTTTGAGGGAATTATCGTTGATATGGCATGCTTGAACACCAGCTCCTGCTTGCCTTCGCACTCAAGAATCACCACATAGCTGTCAAAGCCCTTGACGATCCCCTTGAACTGGAAACCGTTCGTAAGTATAAAAGTAGCAGGTATCTTATCCTTTCTTGCCTGATTAAGGAACACGTCCTGCAGGTTCATATTCTTATTCATTTTATCATCCTTTCCGTTATGGATCAATGACCTTTTCCGCTTTCAAGCAAAACAAAATGCTTACATTCTATTATAACATAAAATTTTTGATTTGGCTACTATTTTTTTGCATATTTCAATAATTTCATCAAAATTATTTATTTCGTCCAAATAAATCCAATTTATTCGTTCATCACGACGAAACCACGTAAGCTGTCTTTTGGCATACCGGCGGGAGCTTTGGCGTATTTTGTCAAGACATTGCTCCAGATCGGACTCTCCCCTGAAATATGGTATTAGCTCCTTATATCCTATAGCCTGACATACCGTTCCCGCTTTTTCGTTTTCATAAACCGCCCTGCATTCCTCCACAAGACCGTTTTCAACCATTTTTGAAACGCGCAGATCAATTCTGTCATATAATTTTTTCCTGTCCCTGAAATTCAGCCCTATCATGCAAAGCTCGTATAAGGACTCATTTTTCCTGTTTTCGATCCTGTGATCGCTGAATTTTTTTCCTGTAATCTCATAAACCTCCAGAGCGCGCAGCACCCTGACAAGATTGTTCGGGCTGACCCATTCTGCTGTTTCCGGATCTATTTCCGAAAGCCGTCTGTACATCTCCTCGGCGCCCACAGCCTCCGCTTCCGCATAAAGACGCTTTCTTACGCTTCCGTCAGTCTCGGCGCCGTCAAAGCTTATATTGTCAGCAAGGGAATTTATATACAGCCCCGTACCTCCCACAAGTATGGGGAGCTTTCCTCTTGAAGCAATATCCGCTATCGTTTTTTCAGCCATCTCCTTATAATCAGCCACGCTGAAGCTTCTGTCCATATCCACGCAGCCTATAAGATGATGCGGTATGCCGTTCATTTCCTCATCGGTCGGCTTTGCGGAAGCAATATCCAGACCCTTATATATCTGCATGGAATCCGCCGATACGACCTCGCCGCCGTATTCAGCCCCAAGCGCCGCACCGAGAGCTGTCTTGCCCGAAGCGGTAGGACCTGCAATGACCAGCAGCGGCAATTTATTTCCGGACACTCGGCTCCTCTCCTTTTAAAGAACTCTTCTGAACTGCTTTTCAAGCTCTCTTTTTGAAAGCTTGAACATTACCGGTCTGCCATGAGGGCAATATCTTATCCTCTCATCGGAAAGTATCGTTCTTACTATCTCGGAAAGCTCTGCAAGGGAAGTAATATCGTTAGCCTTTATAGCAGCCTTGCAGGCAAACGTATGATACATATTATCCAATATTTCCGGCATGGGATCGTTTTTATTGTCGCTTATGTTCCTTGCCAGCTCTATAATAAGATCGGCAGGATCGCAGCCGTCGAGAATACTTGGTATCCCCGTCACATTTACCTTTGAATTTCCTGATATTTCAAAATCAAATCCAAGCTCATGTACAAGTCCTGAATTATTTATAAGAGCGTTGAATTCCTCAAAATCGAGCAGCACCTCGCATGAGGAAAGCAGCATCTGACATATAAGCTTGCTTTTGCCGGAACGCAGCTTTTCAAACAGTATGCGCTCATGAGCGGCATGCTTATCTACAAATATCACGTCGCTGTCTATTTCCGCAATTATGTAATTCTTGAACGCCTCGCCTATGACTCTGAAATATATTTCTTTCTGCGG
>CANQZS010000096.1 GCA_947628385.1 uncultured Clostridia bacterium
GAATATATTTCTCACGTCCCGGAAACGGTATCTGCCATCAGGTACATCTTGAAAGATTCGGTATACCCGGCAAGACGCTCATAGGCTCGGACAGCCATACCCCAACAGGCGGCGGCATAGGAATGATCGCTATTGGCGCGGGAGGTCTGGACGTAGCGGTTGCTATGGGAGGCGGCGCGTATTACATTACATATCCTAAGATCGTGAATGTAAAGCTTAAGGGAAAGCTTTCCCCGTGGGTAGCTGCAAAGGACGTTATTCTTGAAGTCCTCAGGATAATGTCTGTAAAAGGCGGCGTGGGAAAGGTGATCGAATATACCGGAGACGGTGTAAAGTCCCTCAGTGTTCCCGAAAGAGCTACTATCACGAATATGGGCGCGGAGCTTGGAGCAACAACGTCTATTTTCCCGTCTGACGAGGTAACAAAAGCGTTCCTTAAAGCGCAGAAGCGCGAGGAGGTCTGGACGGAGCTTTCCGCAGATCCTGACGCCGTTTATGATGAGACTATCGAGATAGATCTATGCAAGCTTTCTCCGCTTGCGGCTTGTCCTCATTCTCCGGATAATATCAAGACCGCCGAGGAGCTTGCCGGAATGAAGATAGATCAGGTCTGCATAGGCTCATGCACTAACAGCTCGCTTATGGATATGATGAAAGTCGCATATATCCTTAAAGGAAAAACGGTCCACCCCGACGTATCGCTTTCAATTGCTCCCGGCTCAAAGCAGGTGCTGAATATGCTTGCTCAGAACGGTGCGCTTTCGATAATGATAGATGCCGGAGCAAGGATCCTTGAAAGCGCCTGCGGTCCTTGTATCGGCATGGGACAGTCTCCTAATTCAAAGGGTATCTCACTGCGTACCTTTAACAGAAACTTTGAGGGACGTTCCGGAACAAAGGACGGTCAGATATATCTTGTTTCGCCTGAGACAGCGGCGATCTCCGCAATTGCAGGAGTTTTCACCGATCCGAGAGAGCTTGGCGAAATGCCGGTATTTGAAATGCCTGAGGAATTCGTTATCAATGACAATATGATAACTCCTCCCGCTCCGGAAAGCGAGATGGATAAGGTTGAGATACTCAGAGGACCGAACATCAAGCCGTTCCCCGCGACTCACCCTCTGGAGAATAATATCGACGCAGCCTGCTCGCTTAAGGTGGGAGACAATATCACTACAGATCACATCATGCCTGCGGGAGCAAAGATCCTGCCGCTGCGTTCAAATATTCCTGCAATTTCAAAATACTGCTTTACGGTATGCGACGAATCATTTCCTGCAAGGGCTGAAAGCCTTGGAAAAAGCATAATTGTCGGCGGTGCGAATTACGGTCAGGGATCCTCACGTGAACACGCGGCTCTCGCTCCGCTCCACCTTGGAGTAAAAGCCGTTCTGGTAAAGAGCTTCGCAAGGATCCACAGAGCAAACCTTATTAACGCCGGTATTCTGCCGCTCACATTCAAGGACGAATCTGATTACGATAAGATCTCACAGGGAGATCAGCTCGTTATTAAGAATGTCCGTGAGGCAATTGAAAAGGGCGAAACGGAGCTTGTTCTCAAAAATAAGACTACGGGAGCAAAGATCACGGTGCTCTGTGAGCTTTCAGGAAGAACCAAGGATATTATACTTGCCGGCGGTCTGCTTGACTACACCCGCGAAAGCCTTAAGTAATAATAATGCAGCGTTCGAGGTGCGGACTTGACTGCGGGAGCTGTCCGAATCGTGAGGAATTCAGCTGCTCCGGCTGTACGGAGCTTGAAGAGGGGAACTGGGCAGGAAACTGCGAAATAAAAAAATGCTGTGAGGAAAAGCAGCTTTCACATTGCGGCCTTTGTCCGGAATTTCCCTGTGATATACTGAGGAATACAGCCTTTGATCCCGATGAGGGAGACGACGGAGAACGCCTTGTCACGCTCAAACACTGGGCGGAGGAGGTGCCGTCGGAGCGTGATACACGCGTGGAGCGCATACTTATAGGCGTTTTAGCCGGCGCAGTTGTCGGAGCGGCTCTCGGAGCGTTTTCGGGAAGCTTTGTTCCGGTGATGACAGCCTGTATTCTTACGGGAGCGGCTATAGGGATCATTTTGAATATTTTCAAAGGAGACAGGCAATGAAAAAAAGCCTTTCGGCAAATTTTCTGAAATTTATTGCCGCTGCCGCTATGCTCATAGACCATATTGCATGGTGCTTTGTGGATGAATACTCTGTTCTCGGGCAGATAATGCATATCATAGGCAGAATGACCGCGCCCATAATGTGCTATTTCATAGCGGAGGGTTTCCGGTACACCAAAAGCCGCGGGAAATATCTGCTTCGCCTTGGGATCTTTGCGGCAATATCGTGGTTTCCGTTCATATTTATGGAATACGGGACTTTCCCGATATACTTCTTAAACGGACGCATAGGCGTAATTTACTATCAGAGCGTTATTTTCACGCTGTTTCTGGGACTTCTGGCGCTGATAGTCATTCACAGCGAAAGGCTTCACAATATGCTGAAAGCTCCCATACTGATAATAATATTTGCACTGTCTTTCTTTGGCGACTGGCTTATTTTCGCAGTGCTGTGGATAATCATTTTCGATGCTTTCCGAGGAAATTTCAGAAAACAGGCGGCATATTTCACGATAGTTTCCGCTTTTATGGTAATTATCCTGTGGCTGCTTTCTGCGGAAGCCATAACTCACAGTCTTTTCCAGTGCGGGGTCCTGCTTGCGCTGGTACCGCTTTATTTCTACAGTGGAGAAAGAGGGCGGGGAGGACGTTTCGGAAAATGGTTCTTTTACATCTTTTACCCTGCGCATATGCTTATTCTTGGGATCATAAACGTTTTCATATAAATTTTTTAGGAGGAATTAAAAATGTCCGATAAAATTCAGATGACTACACCCCTTGTCGAGATGGACGGGGACGAAATGACCAGAATTATCTGGAAAATGATAAAAGATATTCTTATTACGCCGTATGTTGACCTTAAAACGGAATATTACGACCTCGGACTTGTTCACAGGAACGAGACGAACGATCAGGTAACTATTGATTCCGCAGAAGCTACAAAGAGACTTGGCGTTGCTGTAAAATGCGCCACAATTACTCCGAACGCTCAGAGAATGACCGAATATGATCTCAAAGAAATGTGGAAGTCTCCTAACGGAACGATACGTGCTATACTTGACGGAACGGTTTTCAGAAAGCCTATTCTTGTAAAGGGAATAGTTCCTTATATCCCCACATGGACAAAGCCTATCACTATTGCCCGTCATGCATACGGAGACATCTACAAGAACACTGAAATGAAGGTTCCAAAGGGATCTAAAGCCGAGCTTGTAGTAACTGATGAAAACGGCAAAGAGACCCGCGCTCTTATCCATGATTTCAAAACGAGCGACGGCGTTATACAAGGCGTCCACAACATTGACGATTCTATATCTTCCTTTGCAAGATCATGCTTCAACTATGCTCTTGACGCAAAAGAAGATCTCTGGTTCGCGTCAAAGGACACTATTTCCAAGACCTACGATCACCGTTTCAAGGATATTTTTGCTGAGATCTACGAGAACGAATACAAGGAAAAATTTGAAGCTGCGGGTATCGAATATTTTTACACGCTGATAGATGACGTTATTGCAAGAGTTATACGTTCAGAGGGAGGATTTATCTGGGCGTGCAAGAATTACGACGGCGATGTTATGTCGGATATGCTTGCTACGGCTTTCGGAAGTCTCGGACTTATGACGTCTGTACTTGTTTCTCCCAATGGAGTTTATGAATATGAAGCGGCTCATGGAACGGTAACGCGTCACTATTACAATTATCTAAAGGGTGAAAAGACCTCCACTAATCCTATTGCAACGATATTTGCATGGAGCGGAGCGCTCCGCAAGAGAGCAGAGCTTGACAATATCCCTGCTCTTGCGGACTATGCAGACAAGCTTGAAAAGGCTTCTATAAAGACTATGGAGGACGGAATAATGGACAAGAATCTTGCGCTTATTTCCAAGCTTGAAAATAAGCAGCCTGTAGACACAGAAACGTTCCTTAACGCTATAAATGAAAGACTTGCAGCGATGATGTGATAAAAAATTGAGAGCCGCCATTTCGGGCGGCTCTCAATATATTTATTTGTATCTGTCTTCGCTGCTTTCACGAAGCTTTTTTATTTCCTCATATAATTTTTTGCTGCGCCTTTCGGCTCTTGCTCCGATAATTGAAAAATTTATCAGCATTACAGCTGCTCCCGTCATTATCAGCATATCGCCCTTGGAAATGTTCAGTCCGGAGGAAAATATCCACAAAAGCGCTGTTCCCAGACAAAAGATCGTTCCGCAGGCTCTGAGAAGCACAGGACGCTTTTCTTTGGGAGTATAGATCTTTACCTTTTTTTCCTCCATTAGCTTTTCCTCCAAGCATTGCAGATGCTGTATGGGGAAGCTGCCTACTGTTCCTCAGTCTGAGCCTTTTTCTTTTTTCTGCTCTTATCACTGTTGAACGATACCGTGAACAGCTTGTCTGTGGTGAACATTTTGACCGCCAGAAACATACATACCGCAAAGAATATTATCTGATATATTAACCCTATCCAATATATAAGCATATCACCATTCATCAGATTTGTCAAGGCTGTATATGTATGCGTGAACGGTATTGCGTATACTATCACCTTAAATCCGAGCGACATGGAATTTACATCGGAAAGCATTGTGATAAAGAACGGTATCATTACGGCTACCATAATTGGCAATGTAAGCGTCTGAACGGACTTTACATCTGTTGCCATTGCTCCGAGAATAAGCGAAACCGCCAGTCCTATGGCTATTGTCAGGAAAAGCTGGAGCGCGAACAGCACATAACTCATCGGCGTAAGCGCAAGCCCCAGTTCCGCCATTGCCTGACCCATATTTGTTACTTCGGAAACGGGAACATCAATGGTTTCGGGACCTGCATTCATGGAAATTTCCCCTACTGTGCTGCCCATCATTCCGATAATGTAGAACACAAATCCGACTATCATAAACAGCGCGTTCAGAAGCGCGGTAATTACGGCGGCTGCCATTTTTGCGCCAAGAACGGACATTCTCGAAACAGGCGCGGAAAGCAGCGTTTCAAGAGTTTTGTCTATCTTTTCAGTGGAAATTGCGGTCATTATCATCTGCGACGCCATTAACAGCAGGAAAAATATTGCAAAGGGGGCTATCATTGACTGCATCATATATATTGCTCCCAATGAGGAAGGTGAGACTTCTGCTATCTTTTCATTGTTTACGGTGTATTCGACCGTTTGCATAGGATCACGGATAAGTGATATTTCCTCATCGGAAAGCCCGTAGCTTTTCAAAAGAACTTCATTGGTGCATACGGTCTCTATCTCTCCTATAACGTCAGAAGCGGTAATAGTGCCTATAGAAGATGTGATACCTCCGGTTTGAAAAACGCTTACGAACTTTACCGGAGCGGGCTCTTGTTTTTCCGTGATACTTTCTCCATAGCCCTTCGGGATAATTACAAGGTTCTTTATGCCGAGACGTTCCATTTCGGCGGCGTAATCATCGCTTTGCAGCTCAACATAATTTATATTCGTGCTTTCGGAATCGTCTACTTTTTTCAGAACATCGGCGGTAAATTCGCTGTCGTCCTGATTGCAGAGGGTTATTTGTGATGTGTCAAAGCCTTCCTCCATTGCGCCGCCCATTATCTGTCCCATAACTATCAGCAGTACCATTGTAAATATCATGCTGAATATTGCCTGCACGGTAATTAATTCACGAAGCTCTTTTTTTAGAATATTACCGAACTTCATTATTTTTCACCACCCTTTCAAAAACTTCCTCAAGGTTTGCGGCTTGGTAACGTTCTTTAAGCTCGTCTATACCGCCTACGACCATAAGCCTGCCGTTTGTCATTATGCCCACGCGGTCGGAAACATATTCTATCTCGAGCATATTATGCGACGAGAGCAGGAACGACATATTATGCTCCTTTGCAAGAGTTTTTATCATTTTTCTGATCTCGAGCGCATTTATAACGTCCAGACCGGAGGTAGCCTCGTCCATTATAGCAAGCTTAGGCTCGGTCATAACGGCGCGGGCGAGCAGCAGCTTCCTTATCATTCCTCTGGAATAGCCGCCGATCTTTTCATTCAGCCGGTCTCCGAGACCGCAGATAGCCTTTCCGCGTTCAACATATTTGTCGAGAGTTTCCTGATCCTTTGCAAAAAGACCTGCCATAAAATTAAGGTAGCTTATGCCTGTCATAGTTTTGTATGCACCGGCTTCGTCCGGAAGATAGGTGATATTTTCGCGGACTTTATCGGGTTCTTTTATAATGCTGTGACCTGATACGATCGCGTCGCCATCAGTAGCCTGAATAAGGGTGGAGATCATGCGTATAGTTGTGGTTTTTCCTGCGCCGTTAGGACCTATAAGGGCGAATATCTCTCCCTCATTGACGGAAAAGCTTATTTTATCTACGGCAAAGTTTGTTTTCTTTGGATATTTTTTGGAAAGCTCCTTAACCTCAAGGACTGTTCCCATGACAGCACTTCCTTTCAGAATTGTATTAAAATTATAATACAATGATACTATATTTTTTTACATATGTCAATTGTACAATATACACAAAAATAGTGTTGAGAGTGGAGATAAATGCGTAATGCGTAATTACTTTTTCGACAAACTGATATAAAATAATACTATTAAAAAATTTGTCAACAACTCCACTTTCAACTCTTAACTCTCAACACTAAATTATAATTTATCAGTATTTGCGGCGAAAATAAAAATTAAATATCATTTTTACCAGTACCATTACGGCAAGAACTACGGCAAGCACACTCGCAGTTGCCGGAGAAACAAGCGTGGAAATTACGATCCCCGCGCCTAAAATAAACGCAAATACCGAAAAGCTTCCGCTTGCAGTCTTTTCACGGATAAAACGTTCCCGCTCGTCATTCTCCGCAACATAAAGCTTTTTTAACTTTTCTTCATCTTTAAACGCCGGAATATACCTTGCCGCATAAACAGCCGCTGCTGCCAGAAGCCCCGTGCAGAATCCCGACGAATATGCTGCGGATACCGGTTTTTCATCAATATTTGCATAGATAACGATATATGCCGCTGCAATTAAAACAACAAATATAAACACAAATACCGTTCTGAATATAAGCTGCTTTCTGAATTTTTCCATACTATCACTCCTGTTCATCAACGTT
>CANQZS010000097.1 GCA_947628385.1 uncultured Clostridia bacterium
ATCATATTATCATCTGCGATAAAATTTTTTCCTAAATCACTTAATTTAATTGGATAACTATAATTAACACCATTAATGTATATAAAATTATTTAATTGTTCTAAAGTCCACCCATCTTCAGGCGGTTCAATAGTTTTGATCTCAATATTTTCTGTAACGGCAGTGTTCTCCTCATTTACTTGTGCAGACTGATCTTCTATGTCATTTGCTTTGCACCCGCCCAACCACACAACAGCCAACGCTACCGCAAGAAGTGATAAAAACTTTTTCATAATTAACTTTCTCCTTAAAAATAAAATGCAGACCTTAACATTTGCTCCTGCTACAGTTCAATTTTACCCTTTTTCGATACATTTTGTCAATAGATTTACACAAGAGATTAAATTTTGCTCCAAATAAAAGTTGACGAGCAGAAATTTTACATAAAATTCATAATTATTTAATATTTAGCCATATAATGGCGCTAAAATCGAACAAAAAAGGACTGTCAGACGGCAGTCCCTTACGACATATTTTTTAGAAATTCATTTGGCGTTATTGCTCGAATATTGCTGTTTACACACAAGTGCAGATGAATCAGCAAAATCCTTTCTGTTGCAAAGTACATCAAGAATTATATTTGTGTCGATCAGTACGTTCATGTTTTTCTATCCTTTCGCTTCTCATCTTTTTTTCATCGTAATCATTTTTCAGCACACCGATAAGCGAATCGGTCAGAGAAGTGCCGCTTTCCTCATGGGAAATAAGCCTTGCAACTTCTTTGCCGTCATTTAGTATAAGCACTTCATTTCCGGATCGTACAGCTTGTAAATACTGCATGAAATTGTTTTGGACTTCTGTTGCGGTAGCAGTGATCATAAAGAACACCTCCATTATTTTTAGCTGATACTATTATATAATATTTTGTCCTGTTTGTCAACGGCAATACAAAAAGTGACCGCCTTTACTTCAGACGGTCACTGATATTTTATTCGGGAAGATATTCAAATCTCGGCTTTACATTTCCATGGTCGTCCACGTCCTCAAGGAACATCTTCAACGGACGCACCCAAACGGTGGGCTTGTCATAGATCTGCATATAAACTGCCTGTTCCTCGCAGGTCTCGTGATCCTTTGCAACATTCAGGACTACATAATCTCCGCCCTTGAAATGCTTGTAATGTCCGCCGATAACTATTTTCCGTCCCTCCGGAACGCCAAGTCCGCGCGTGCCGTTGTTCTGCGGTTCTGGCTGCTCAGGCTGCGGAGCAGGGGACTCTGTGGGAGCGGGGACTTCCTCGGCTTTGGGAGCTTCCGGAACAACGATCTCCTCGGAAATATTTTCAAGCTTTGGAGCTGTATCGCTGTTTACAAGTATCATTGATCTATTCTGCGGAACGGTGATCTCCGCATTGCCGCCGCCGAATTTCTGTCCGCTAAGCAGATCGGTAAGACTTCCGTATGGTGTATTGAATCTGAAAGTATAGTCTCCGTCGCTGATATTCAGCGCGATATATGCAGTATCGCCGTTCAGTTCACGTTTAAAAAGGAAAGTCTGGTTTTTCAGATCCATTTTTGCATAAGACCCAGACTGTATCGCCGGAAGCGACACTCTTATCGCGCCCAGCTTGGAAATGTGTTTCAGAAGCTCGTCGTTCCTGTCGGGAATATTGTTAAGATCAAGGCATGGACGGATAGCGCGGTCAGCGTCTGCGCCCTGACCCTTTGCGCCGTAAATGCCGAACTCGCTTCCGTAGTAGATAGACGGAACGCCGTACATTCCATACATCATGGTATAGCAGCACTGAGCGTGAGCGGGGTTTTTCAGAACGGACATAAGACGCGCAACATCGTGATTATCAAGAAAATTGTACATATAGATATTGCCGTACTGACCTATCTGATATTCAATGGAATGTGCGATCTCAAAATAGTTCCTGTCATTGTGGGAGGAATAAATTCCCTTGTAGCACTGATAATTTGTAACGCAGTCGAACATATCGTGGTTTGCCCAGCGGTTATACTGACCGTGGATAATTTCTCCCATAAGCCAGAAATCGGGACGGAGCTCCCGTGTAAAATTGTGTATCCTCTTTATGAAATCATCGGTAAGGCAATCGGCGGCGTCAAAGCGTATGCCGTCTATGCCGAATTTTTCTATCCACATTTTTACCGCGCCGAAAATGTGTTCAACGACCTCATTGTTCCATAGATTGAGCTTTACAAGGTTGTAGTGACCGTTCCAGCCCTCATAGGAAAAATTGTCGCCGTAAGGAGAACGTCCGCCGAAATTCACTCCGGAGAACCAATCCTTGTAACGTGAGCCCTGACCGTTCTGCTGCAAGTCCTTGAATGCAAAATGATCTCGTCCCACATGGTTGAAAACACCGTCAAGAATAACGCGTATGCCGTTTTTGTGCAGCTCCTCGCAGACATAGGCAAATTCGTCGTTAGTTCCGAGACGCTTATCAATAGTGTAATAGTCGGTGGTATCGTAGCCGTGTTCAAAGGATTCAAACACAGGTCCGAAATATACGGCGTTCATATTCAGCTCTTTCAGGTGAGGGATCCACTCTATGACCTTTAGGATACGTCCTTTTTCAAGATCCTTGGCTTCGGAGCGGAATTTTTCGCAGCCGCAGAAGCCGAGAGGATATATGTGGTAAATACTTGTTTTTTCTATCCAGTGTGACATTTTTACTACCCCGTTTCGGAAAGTTTTTATAATAATTTGTTTATTATACCATATTTTTCTTACTAAATAATGACTATGAATGAAATTTTTGTTGAATTTGCAAATTGCGGAAGCAGGCGTTTTCCTGAAAAATTAATAAAATTCTTTAAAAAAATCTATAACATTATGATACCATATTTGAAACGGAAGCTTGTCGAAAATGGGGGAATTTTATGTCAACGTTTCTTATAGCAGCTTTTTTGTTCTTTATCGGAAGTCTTTTAGGCTGGTGTCTGGAGGTAGTTTTCCGCAGATTTTTCTCAGCCAAAAAGTGGATAAACCCGGGATTCCTTGCGGGACCCTGTCTGCCGCTTTACGGATTCAGCCTTTGTCTTCTGTATTTCATGGCGGGACTGGAAAACGTCATTCCAATAGAGTCTGGTCTTTGGCGAAAGACCGTACTTTTTATTGCCATGGCGCTTTGCATAACTGCGGTGGAATACATTGCCGGAGTGATCTTCATCAAGCATATGAAGATAAAGCTCTGGGACTACAGCAGCGAGTGGGGGAATATCGGAGGTATAATCTGCCCTAAATTTTCTTTTTTCTGGGCTGTTCTCAGCGCTGTATATTATTTCGGGATACACCCGCATATCCTTGACGCGCTGGAATGGTTCTCACAGAACCTTGCGTTTTCGTTCTGTGTGGGATTTTTCTATGGAATTTTAGTAATAGACGTTGCATTTTCTACAAATATCGTTGCAAAGGTACGCCGGTTCTCAAAAGAAAACGATATTGTCATGCGTTATGAGGAGCTCAAAGACCATATCCGTTCGCGTAAAGAGGAACGAAAGGAAAGATTCCGTTTTCTGCTTTCGATGTATTCTTCCGTTTCGATCTCGGAACATATGAAAGAATACTACGAAAAGCATAAGGAGGAATATCTTTCCGCAAGAAAAGATCCGGCAAAAAGCAAATGAAATTTTGTTATAAAAGAGCTTAGAGTTAAAATAATTACGCATTTTATCTTGACTTTCAACTCTGAAAACAGCGACCTCCTATGCAAAAAACATAGGAGGTCAGTTTTTTTTTTATTTTGCATTTCTGTCAGAAAGCGGAACATAATCCCTGTGATCCTGAACGCTTCTGTAAGCGGGACGGATTATCTTTCCGGCATTTGTCAGTTCCTCGATACGGTGAGCAGACCAGCCGGAGATCCTCGCAATTGCAAATATAGGCGTGTAAAGCTCCGGAGGAAGCTCCAGCATACTGTATGCGAATCCGCTGTAGAAGTCGATATTTGCGGAAACACCCTTATAGATCCTGCGCTCCTTGGCAATTACCTCCGGAGCAAGGCGTTCTATCTTGTTGTAGAGAGCGTATTCCTTTTCCATATGCTTTTCCTCGGAAAGCTTTTTTACAGCCTTTCGGAGGATAGCGGCTCTTGGATCTGATATTGAGTATACCGCGTGACCCATTCCGTAGATGAGTCCGGATCTGTCAAAGGCTTCCTTATGAAGCAGCTTTGTAAGGTATCTGCGGATAGCGTCCTCGTCCTCCCAGTCTGAAAGCTTGTCTTTCATGTCGTTGAACATCATGGTGACCTTTATATTTGCTCCGCCGTGCTTAGGACCTTTAAGAGAAGCCAGAGCAGCAGCAATTGTGGAATATGTATCCGTTCCGGAAGATGTAACAACATGAGTTGTAAAGGTGGAATTATTACCGCCTCCGTGCTCCGCGTGGAGAACCAGCGCAAGGTCAAGGATATTGGCTTCAAGAGGTGAAAAGCTGCTGTCCGGACGAAGCATATGCAGGATATTTTCCGCAGTTGAGTATCCGAATACGGGCTGATGTATGAAAAAGCTGTCCCCGTCGTGATAATAGGCTTTAGCCTGATAGCTGTAAACGGCTATAAGCGGGAAAAGCGCGATAAGCTCCAGAGACTGCCTGAGAACGTTCGGTATCGAGGTATCGTTCGGCATATCGTCATATGAATAAAGCGTAAGAACGCTCCTTGCAAGACCGTTCATAATATCGTCGCTTGGAGATTTCATTATAATGTCCCTTACGAATGTAGTTGGAAGCTTGCGGTAATCGGCAAGAAGCCTGTTGAATCTTCCGAGCGCCTCGGCGTCGGGTAGCTCTCCGAAAAGAAGCAGATAGGTTATCTCTTCAAATCCGAATCTTTTTTCTCCCGTAAATCCGGCGACAAGGTCGTTTATGTTGTACCCCCTGTAGTACAGCTCGCCGTCGCACGGCACTGAGTTCCCATCGGCGTCGGTTTTAGATGAAATTATCTCCGAGATCTCGGTAAGTCCGGCAAGAACGCCCTTGCCGTTAATATCTCTCAGACCGCGCTTGACGTCATATTTTGTGTAAAGCTCGGGAGATATTCCGCCGTTTTTTCCGCAGAGCGACGCAAAATCAATGATTTCCTGAGTAATGTTTGAAAAGTTGTAGTTTGAACTCATTCGATTCTTCCTTTCCTGTTAGATTGCTCTTACAAATCGTTTTAACATCTCATAACATACATTATAACACAATGTTTACAAAAAATCAAGTAAAAATACTGTTTCACATAACTTTCACATAATATCCCGAGCAATTTTTGTATGAAAACTATTGTAATTTATGGAGAAATGTTGTATAATAGGTTTGTATATTTTCTTGATGAGAGGAGAAGTTCCGTTAATGCGGGACGCTGATTCTTAAAATGAATGTATTGGTGATCGGCTGCGGAAAGGTCGGATCTACGCTTTGCAACAGGCTTTCGGCGCAGGGACACGATGTTTCCGTTATCAACAGCAATCAGGAGCAGTTCTCAAATCTGTCTCCGGAATTCAACGGCTATACAACGCTCGGCGTTGCCATAGATCAGGACGTTCTCAGGCGCGCGGGGATCGAAAACTGTGACGCTCTTGCAGCGGTAACCTCTGATGATAACATGAATCTTATGGTAGCTCAGCTTGCTAAGGAGTTTTTCCACGTTCCAAGAGTTTTTGCACGCGTCAACGATCCTAAAAAGAACGACGTTTTCAAGGATCTCGGTCTTGAAACGATCTGTCCGACAAATCTTACGGTATCATTGCTGTGTACAGCTCTGCATGAGGATTCCGCAGAGGCAGTCAATGTGGGGAACCATACGATCCTTATGTACGAGATCGACGTTCCCAAGGATTTTGTAGGAAAACGCGTCAGCGAGATAGATTTTGAAGAGGACGAGGTATTGGTAGCTGTTGAGCACGCGGATAGATCCGTAAGCAGAATGTTCCTTACAAACTATGAGATCCTGAAAGGCGACAGGTTCATAATAGCAAAATTTGCGGGTTGACCGGATAGGAGCTGAATTTATTTGAAGGTTACGATCATCGGAGGAGGAAAGGTAGGATATTACCTCGTCCGCACATTAATTGAGCATGGCCATGAGCCTTCGGTCATTGAGATCGACCGCTCGGTCTGCGAGCATATTGCAAATGAAATGGATATTCCCATAATCTGCGGAGACGCAACAAGACTGGAAGTGCTTGAAAGCGCCGGTCTTAAGGATTCAAGCGCGTTTGTCAGCGTTACAGGCTCTGACGAAACGAATCTTATAGCTTGTCAGCTCGCCAAAAAGAAGTTCGGGGTCCAGAAAACCGTTGCAAAATCCAACAATCCCAAAAATGTTGCCGCAATGCAGGCTCTGGGAATAGATAACGTTATCAACAGCACTAACAGTATTGCTTCGCTTATTGAAAGAGAGGTGGATACCTCAAGGATCAAGCAGCTCCTTTCTCTGAACAGGGGAGAGGTCACGCTTTTTGAGGTTCAGCTTCCGGAAAATTATGTCTATGACGGAAAAATGCTTATGGATATTAAGCTCCCGATATTGTTCAACATCGTTTCCATTACCAGAAACGGCTGTATGATAATCCCAAGAGGTCAGTCCATGCTGAAAAGCGGGGATAAGCTGCTTGTCATCTCGGAGACCGATGTTGTCAAGGAGCTGAAATCGGTTCTGAAAATAAAAGACTGAGGATCTGTTCTTATAGGAGATATATGCAGATCCTATGAGAAAAAGCTCTGATATGCTGAATGGGTGATGAAAAATGACTGAAAACGCAAAAAATACCAAAGCCGTTGGTTCTGCGGCAGATGAAATAAAGGAAAGCGTAAAAGCCTCAGGTGAAGATTCAAAAAAAAGATCAAAAAAGAAAACTGACCGCAGATCCGGAGCTTCAGGATCAGCTGCGTCAAAGGTCAATGCCGTTCTCCGTCCTCAGGAGGAAAGCGAGATATTCGCCCTTGATATAGGAACGCGCAATGTGGTGGGGATCATCGGACATATGGCGGATAATATTTTCTGCGTCGATCATGCGGCGACGGTTCCTCATAAACAAAGGGCTATGATAGACGGTCAGATAGAGGATATTCCGGAGGTAGCTAAAATTG
>CANQZS010000098.1 GCA_947628385.1 uncultured Clostridia bacterium
GATGAGCTAAATCCGCATAATGGCGACCCGGATGAGGCTCGAACTCACGACCTCCGCCGTGACAGGGCGGCGTTCTAACCAACTGAACTACCGGGCCGGATTGGTGGGAACTATAGGGCTCGAACCTATGACCCTCTGCTTGTAAGGCAGATGCTCTCCCAGCTGAGCTAAGCTCCCAGATACGCCGCATTTTTGACGACTAATTTATTATACACTATCAAAGCAGTTTTGTCAATACTATTTTCAAAAAAATTTGCTTTTTTTTAGTAAAAAAAGTTGCAGGAAATTTGTTGATATAGTACATATATTATTAAATATATTTGTGTAAACCGGCAAGAATTTACCGGTTTACACAAAATGATCTGTATTTCCGCATTATGCTGCGGGCTGCAATTCCGTTATATTTAACGAACACTCGTACATTGTATCTGCAAATATGGCGTATCCCTTTGCAGGATCGTTTACAAAAACGTGGGTAACGGCTCCTATAAGCTTATCGTTCTGAATTATGGGACTTCCGCTCATTCCCTGAACTATCCCTCCTGTTTTTTCAAGAAGCTCCTTGTCGGTGACTTTTATGACCATATTTTTTCCGTCGTGAGAATCCTGAAGATCTATCTTTTCTATGTTGATCTCGTATTTTTGAGGCTTCTTTCCCTCGATGGTGGTATAAATATAGGCTTTTCCGGTCTCGATCTCCTGACGCAGCCCAAGCTGAACAGGCTTGGCAGCAATATCAAAGCCTTCAAGAGTTCCGTAAAGACCGTTTTCACAATTCGCATAAAGAGTGCCTATTGCTCCTCCGGCGGAAAAGCTTCCCACCAATTCTCCGGGAACTCCGGACTTCCCTTTTTTTATGCTGTTTACAGTGACCTCAGCCACTTCGCCCTTATACAGCGGCATTATACAGCCTGTGTCAACGTCGCATACAGGATGTCCGAGTCCGGCAAAGCTGCCATTTTCCGGATCATAGAATGTCAGAGTACCTATTCCGGCGGAGCTGTCCCTTACCCACATTCCGATACGGTAGCTGTTGTCAGCCATGCACATCTCAGGTACTACATTTAATGAAATTTCTTCTCCATTTCTTACCAAATCAACAGAAAGCGGTTTTCCCCCGCTTTTTTCGATCACATCTGATACATCGTCGTTTGAAAGTATCTTAACATTATCTATAGTCTTTATAATATCGCCTGTCCTGATGCCCGCGTCCAAGGCGGGAGACTTTATTCCGTCCCCTGTTTCAAAGCTGCTGAGCTCTACGGCTATCACTCCGTCAGTAAGCAGCTTTATTCCGAAAGGATTTCCGCACGGGATCAGGAACGGCTCGTTTATCTCTTGTATATTTACCGTTTTAATTGGAATAATTCCTAATAATCTTAATTCAACACGTTTAACATCAGTATTTCCGGCCGGAATGGTCAATCCTGCCGTATAAGCATTACCGCATGGTACCGCTGCTATAAGATCCGAAACCTTTAGCTCGCTGCCCACAGCAATATAATAGTTGTTAGGCAGCGAGCGGTTATAGTATGTTATGACGCCTAATACTGTCAGGATAAGCATGTTTGCCATGATCGCAGCAAATTTTATAAAATTTTTCATTTTTTACATTCCGCTTTATTTCTATCGGGAAACAAAACTCTCCTTTCATCGTGTTCCTGCGGCTGACCCGCCTTATTACTATTCTCAATTTGACCCGATTTATCAATGCTTTTTATTTGGTTATTTTACACCTAAACTTTAAAATAACTTGTCGAATATAGAAATTCAAATTCCGCTTGCATGAGTAAATTTTTTGTGATATACTATTTATATCAGTTATCAACGAGAAAGGAAAATTTATATGAAAAAAGCAAGAATTTTCACAATGGTACTTACTATTGCCGCTGCTGCAATAATTTCGGGCTTTATAGATATTTTTGGCGGGATCTCCATAATAGTGGTAAATTATGAAAAATACGGAGATCTGGGCATCGCACTGCTGATAAGCGCCTTTTTTCTTATTTTGGGAACTATTCTGGCTTGCTTTGAAAAAATATGGCTTCCTGTGGTTTTTAATATTATCGGCACAATTTCGTACATATATACCGTTTCCAATTTGTATTCAATACCGAATTCGTCAAATAAGCCCAAGGTGCAGACTGAAGCTCTTGCAGAAAAGCATCTTTTTACTGTAATTGTAACGGTCCTGCTTGCTGTGCTTACTATTTTAAACATTTTTACCGATAAAAATGTCAAAAAAAGGGAGAAAAAACGTCTGGAAAAGTACAACAAGGAAAATCGTTCTCTTACCAATAATGAAAAGCTTTTGTAAAATAAATGAATATTTTTTTATATATTATGTCAATTGAAAAATTTCAGGATATGTTATAGAATTATATATTATGGTTCTTATTTTTTGAAAGGAGAGCTGCCCTTTTAAGAAGAATATTTTTCTCTCAAAATGGTAGAATTTTATATACATGAATGTAACTATAAAAGATGTGGCAAGGGCAGCAGGTGTCTCCGTTGCTACAGTGTCAAGAGTCCTGAATAACAGTGCCGCAGTTTCCGTTTCAGCTGCTGAACAGGTCAACAGCGCTATAAGAGAGCTTGGCTACAGCCCTAATTTCCTTGGTAGAAATCTTAGAAGATGTGAAACTAATATTATTCTTGCTATAATCCCCTCTACTGAGCAGACATTCTACAGCGAGATCATAAGAGGTATGCAGAATGCGGCTTCTGACCACGGTTATGATATTCTGTTGAGCACCTCAAACAGTACATATGATCTGGAAATGCGTTTGCTGAATATGATATTCAACCGTACTGCCGACGCTGCTATACTTCTTGGAACTCAGCTCGACGCCAAGACTCTTATGGAACTAAACGATAAATATTATATTGCTCTTTGCTGCGAACGTGTGGAGGGCGCAGATGTTCTGACTGTTTCCGTTGATGATGAGGGAGGAGCATATGCGGCTGTCGAATATCTGATACGCTGCGGGCATAAAAAAATCGGAATGATCTCCACAAGCGTAGCTTCGACTTCCTCACTTGATCGTGAAAAAGGTTACAAACGAGCTGTTCTTGATAATGGAATACCATTACGAGAGGAATATATTTATAAGGGAACATACGACTTTAGCCACGGAGCCAAAGGCTTTGAATATTTCAGAGGACTTACGGATCCTCCGGACGCTTTTTTCTGCGTTTCGGATATTCTTGCCGCAGGAGTGGTAAAAAAAGCTTTTGCTGACGGATTTGAAGTAGGCAAGGATATTTCCGTATGCGGATTTGACAACATTTCACTCAGCAGTATGTATACGCCTGAGCTTACAACTATCGAGCAGCCATGCTATGAGATCGGCAGAACTGTTGTTGACGAGCTTATTTCAAATATCAACAATGAGGAAAAAACCAACAAAAAAATAAAGCTTCCCTATAAGCTCATAGAGCGGGAAACCGTGAAAAAGATATTATAATAATGATCCCCGATCAAGGTTTAGACAAAGGATCTGTGCAAAACTACACATATGCGAGTTTTTGCTTGATCTTTTGTACAAACTATGGTCGGGGATCAGCATAAACAAATCTGTTTACTTTATAAGTCCTTTTATCTCTTCTTTGGAAAAATTATATTTTTTGTCGCAGAAATGACAGCAGACTTCTATATTTTCCTCCTCTTCCGACATTTTTGTAAGCTCTTCCCTGCCGAGGCTGATAAGTGCGCGTTCCACACGCTCCTTGCTGCAATCGCACCTATACTCGCAGCCGAAAGAATCAAGAAGCTCCGGTTCAAGACCGTCAAGAACTTTCATTGCAATGTCCTCGGAAGTCATTCCGGAATCAAGCATTTTTGTCACCGGAGGGAGCTTGTTTACATTTGCTTCGAGAATATCAATACACTTCTCGTCTGCAAACGGCAGAAGCTGTATAAGGTAGCCGCCTGCTGCCTTTACGCTCAGATCTGGATTGACCAGCACTCCCAGTCCGCAAACCGTAGGAATTTGTTCGCTTACCGCAAAATAGCTTGCAATATCCTCCGCAATTTCTCCGGAAACTATGGGTACCTGTCCTACATAAGGCTCCTTAAGTCCCAGATCCTTTACTACCGAAAGTGTTCCGTTACGACCTACAGCTCCTGCAACGTCAAGCTTGCCGAATTTGTTAAGAGGTATCTCAACTATTGGATTTGAAACATACGATTTTACATTTCCCCTGCTGTCTGCAACTGCAATAAGAGCGCCTGTTGCTCCGTCTCCGTTAAGGCGTATCGTAACTGAGTCCTTTTCACCCTTTAAGCCTATCCCTATAAGCGATGCGGCTATTGAAAGCCGTCCAAGAGCAGCAGTAACAACGGCTGAGGGCTTGTGTATATTTTCTATTCTTGAAACTATGTCAAGAGCGTCTATTGCTGTAGCTGTGACCGAAGCGTCAGCGGAAATTGTCCTGACTATACGAGCCATTTTATCATACCTTTCTTGTTACATAGACAAGCTTTTCACTGTTTTTTTCAGGAGGATCAAAGCTGTCATAATTATACTTTGCCGCGATCTCCAGACCATTTTTAACAAGAAGCTTGTCGATTATATCCATATCATATGCAATTTCGGAAAATTCGTCCTCATAGCGTTTGTATAGACCGTTTTCAAGCTGTTCAAAGAATGTAAGAGACATATCCACGCGGTTATCCTCTCCGCTGCTGTAGGTGTTCTGCCATATGCATAATACCTCCTCCATATCGTAAACAAAAGTATTGTTTCCAAGAATATTCTTATGCTTATATGGAGTATTTATATCAAATATAAAGAGTCCCTCAGGTTCGCAGAAAAGAGAGACTCTTTCAAAAGTGCGTTCAACAGCGGAAATATCAGGAAGATGGTTTATCCCGTCCAATGCACAGACAGTCACGTCAATAGTGCCGAACATATCCAGCTTTGTCATATCCTGACAAAGGTACTGAATATTCAGATCGTTTTCTATCTTTTTTTCAATAGCAAAATTAAGCATATCCTCCGAGCTGTCAATACCGATGACATCGTATCCCATTCTGCTCATTTCCGCAGAAAGGCTTCCGGTGCCGCAGGCAAGGTCAAGGAGGATATTTTTTTTGCCGCCGTGACGTTTTATAAGCTCGTCGAAATATTCAGCGCGCTTTTTATAGGAAATGTTCCTTGTCAGCAGATCATAAAAGTAAGAAAAGCTTCTGTAGCCGCTCATTGCTTGTCACAGTCCTTTTTTTTCATACGGCTGAAAACAAGGGCATATCCTCCGCTTCCCTGATAATTAAGAGTTCTGTTTACACGGCTGATAGTAGCGGTGCTTGCGCCGGTCTCGGCAACAATATCCTTGTATACCTTTTTATTTGTAAGCATTTTAGCTACCTGCATTCTCTGTGACATAGACTGGAGTTCAATGACCGTACAAAGATCTTCAAAAAAGGCGTCGCATTCCTCTTTGTTTTTAAGGGAAAGAATTGCTTCAAAAAGATCGTCCATATGTTCGGAATTAAGCTTATTATTCATACATTTACCATATCCTTTCACATTGGTTTAATATGCTATTATCATTTTAGCACATTATAGTGAAAAAGTAAATAGTTTTTTTAAAATTATTCCTCGTCATTTCTGATAATATCCTCAAGAGTCTCTCTTTTTACCGCAACACGGGACTTGCCGTTATTTACAAAAACCAATGCCGGCTTGCGTAGCCTGTTATAATTTGAGGACATAGAGTAATTGTATGCGCCTGTAGCCAATACTGCAATAATATCTCCCGGAACAGTCTGCTGAAGCGGCATTCTCTCGCCTATAAGATCGCCGCTTTCGCAGCATTTTCCCGCTATAGTTACGACCGTATCCTTTGGCAGAGAAGCTTTATTTGCTACAACTGCGTCATATTTTGATTTATAAAGCGCATACCTTGGATTGTCACACATTCCTCCGTCAACGGAAACATAGGTGCGTATATTCGGGATCTGCTTTACTCCGCCTACAGTGTAAAGAGTTATTCCGGCAGGCGCAGCAATGGAACGTCCGGGCTCGATAAGGATAAAGGGAAGTTCTATATTATTCTCGGCACAAAGCTCCTTTACCCTTGCGGAAACATTTTCCATATATTTGTCGTAAGGAACGGGAGTATCATCGTTTGTATATTTGATACCGAACCCGCCGCCAAGGTCAAGCTCCTTTATTTCGTGTCCAAGCTTTGATCTGATGTCGGAAATGAATTTTATCATTATTTCCGCAGCAAGAACGAACGGGTCAATATCGAATATCTGGCTTCCGATATGACAGTGCAGTCCGACTAAATCAATATTTTCAAGGGAGACTGCTTTTTTTACGGCTTCAAAGGCTTCACCTGTTTCAAGTGCAAATCCGAATTTGCTGTCTATCTGACCGGTCTTTACAAAATCGTGAGTATGAGCGTCAACTCCCGGCTTGATCCTGAACATAATGTTTGCCTTGATGCCTTTTTTTCCTGCAATTTCGTTAAGGCGTTCAAGCTCATAAATATTGTCAACGATTATTCTGCCTACGTTATTTTCTACTGCAAGGAGCAGCTCCTCATCTGTTTTGTTATTTCCATGAAAGCAAACCTTATCCATAGGAAATCCTACCGAAAGAGCGGTGTAAAGCTCACCCTCCGACACTACGTCAAGACCGATCCCCTCGTCCATCATTATCCTGCACATAGCCTTGCAGCAGAAAGCCTTGCTTGCATAGCATACAAGACCTTTTCCGTCATAATATTTATCTATAGACTGCTTGAAGCTGCGGCAAAATTCGCGGATAAGCTCCTCGTCCATAACGTAAAGAGGAGTGCCGTATTCCTTAGCAAGTTCAACGGTGTCAATACCGCCTATAGTAAGGTCTCCTTTTTCATTTACCGATAAATTTTTTGAAACAAACATTTATATTTTCCCCTTTCGGTTAAAAATTCTGAATGAGATGTAATTATTCCTCATCGGAAAGAGCCTCTGATATAAGGATACGAATATCCTCGGTGCCCTCTCCTGTTATTGATGAAAATTCTACTTTTTTTATGCTGTCAAAGTAAGGGATC
>CANQZS010000099.1 GCA_947628385.1 uncultured Clostridia bacterium
AAGAGGGGGCTGCCCTGCGATAGAGGGCGCCCCCTTAAACTTACGGTAAATATTTTAAAAATCGCAGTCAACAGCCCAGTGAGCTGTTGACTGCCGAAACTTATTTAAGCTTTTATTAATTGTGTTTTTAAGGCATGGGGCATATTGCGCCTGCGGCGCAAAATTGTAATTACTTTTTCGGCAGAATGAAGCTCCCTTTCGCTTTGACAGTGAAAGGGAGCTTTTCAGATATTATTTCTTTGAAGCAAGATATTCCTTGATGTCATTAAGTACAGCGTCAGCGTCAATGCCATGAACAGCACACGCCTCTTCAAGCGTTTCACCTATAGACGACGGACAGCCTACACAGTGCATTCCCGACTGCATGAGAATATACGCTATCCCTCCGTCATATTGGAGCATATCTCCCATTATCGTCTGTTTTGTGATCTCCATGATCGTTTCCTCCTTTAAAAATATTATTTGCTGAATATTCCCTTTTTGCTGAATTCCTCCGTCTTTACCGACTTGACCGTGTATCCCGTCTCATCAATTGCCGACCTGAGCTTTTCCTCGTCAAGCGGAGCGTCCGATATTATCTCCGTCTGACCCTTGCTGTGCGAGGACGTTACCTTTTTTACGCTGAAAGCGTTTCTCACCGTCTCATTCACATGAGCCTCACAGTGACCGCACATCATTCCCTCAACTTCAAGAACTGTTTTGTACATAATAGATTCCTCCAATATTTAAATTTATTTTATTGAGATCAATTTGTAACCCTGTTCGGCTATCGCAGCCCGTATGCCGTCAATGTCGATACCGGAATTTATGTGGATCTCCGCGATCCCTTTCTTGTGATCCGCATTTGCAGTATCAATTTCCGGAAACGATTCAAGAGTCTTTTTTATCCTTGCCTCGCAATGCTCGCACATCATTCCCTTTATTTTCAGGATCTTTTTATTATCGGCATCACCGGCAGTATCGTTTACGTCCTTTCTCACCTTAAAAAAGTTCAGCCGCAAAGCGTTCGATACCACACAGAAGCTCGAAAGACTCATTGCCGCCGCTCCGAACATGGGATCAAGAGTCCAGCCGAATATCGGTATCCAGACTCCCGCCGCAAGCGGTATGCCTATAACATTGTAGAAAAACGCCCAGAAAAGATTTTCATGGATATTCCGCAAAGCCGCTCTGCTGAGCCTTATAGCTGCGGGAACATCGCTGAGCCTGCTTTTTACAAGAACAACATCGGCGGCGTCTACGGCAATATCCGTACCTGCTCCTATCGCTATGCCGATGTCGGCGCGCGTAAGCGCGGGAGCATCGTTTATGCCGTCGCCTACCATTGCGGTCTTGCCCTTTTCCTGCAAGGAACGTATAACGCTTTCCTTGCCGTCCGGCAGGACTCCCGCGATAACCTCGTCTACGCCGGCTTGTTCTCCTATAGCCCGTGCGGTACGCTCATTGTCGCCGGTGAGCATTACTACGCGTATGCCCATTTCTCTAAGCTCCCTGACCGCCTGCGGACTATCCTCTTTTATAACGTCGGCGGCAGCAAGCATTCCGGCAAAGCTGCCGTCTGCGGCAAAAAGTATAGGCGTTTTTCCCTTTTCGGACAGCTTATCCGCGATTGCGGTTATTTCATCGGGAATTTTTATTTTTTCGGAAATAAATCTCACGCTTCCGCCAATGAGCTTTTTGCCGTTTACCGTACCGGAAAGACCGTTCCCCGCAAACGCTTCAAAATCGTATGCCTCAACGACAGGGATATTTTTTTCCCTTGCCTTTCTGATGACCGCTCCCGCAAGAGGGTGCTCGCTCTTGTTTTCAAGAGAAGCCGCAAGCTCAAGAAATTCATCTTCAGGAATATTTTCTGCGGGAATAATATCCGTGATCTCCGGTTCGCCCTTGGTTATAGTTCCCGTTTTATCAAGAGCGACGATATTTACCTTTCCCGCCTCTTCAAGCGAGACTGCCGTTTTAAAAAGTATACCGTTCCTTGCTCCTACGCCGTTTCCGACCATTATAGCCACGGGAGTTGCCAGTCCAAGAGCACATGGACAGCTTATAACAAGCACCGATATGGCTCTTGCCAGAGCGTAGCCCGCAGTCTGTCCCACAGCGAGCCATACTATCAGCGTGACTGCGGCGACCCCTATTACGGCAGGCACAAATATTCCCGAAACTTTATCCGCGATCTTTGCTATGGGCGCTTTCGTTGCCGCCGCATCGCTTACCATTTTTATTATCTGCGAGAGCGTGGTGTCCTCACCGACGCGGGAGGCTTCACATTTCAGAAAGCCGGACTGATTCACTGTTGCGGCTGAAACGCTGTCTCCTACGGTCTTATCCACAGGGATACTTTCTCCCGTCAGAGCAGATTCGTTTACCGCGCTGCTTCCCTCGGTGACAATGCCGTCGGCGGGAATGTTTTCTCCCGGTCGCACTACGAAAATATCTCCCTTGCGCACCTGTTCTATAGGAACGACTGTCTCAGCGCCGTCCTTTATTACGACTGCGGTCTTTGGGGAAAGCTTCATCAGGCTTTTAAGAGCGTTAGTAGTCTTTCCCTTTGAATAAGCCTCCAGAGTTTTTCCCAGTGTGATAAGAGTAAGTATCATTGCCGCAGATTCAAAATAAAGATCCATCATATAGGACATCATTGCTTCATGATCGCCATGCACCTGAGCGTCCGTCATTTTAAAGAGGACATAAACGCTCCACAGGAACGACGTCATAGAGCCCATTGCCACCAGAGTATCCATATTAGGAGCGCGGTGTATAAGTCCCTTTGATCCGCTTATAAAGAATTTCTGATTTATGACCATTATTATTCCCGCAAGAAGCATCTGTATCATTCCAAGAGCAACGTGGTTGCCCTCCAGCCATGCAGGTATTTTCCAGCCCCACATCATATGTCCCATTGAAAAATACATCAGTACCACAAGAAAAATAAGTGAAGCTATGAGCCGTTTTTTCAGCTTGGGAGTTTCCTTGTCCGCGAGAATATCCTCATCTTGGGCAGCCGCGCCGGACCTTTCCGAAGCCGGAGCTTTTACCGAAGCCCCGTAGCCGGCGTTCTCCACCGCCGAAATTATATCCTTGACCTCCGCAGAGCCCTCAACTCCCATGGAATTTGTCAGCAAGCTTACCGAGCAGGAGGTCACTCCCGCGACCTTGGATACGGCTTTTTCCACTCTTGCGCTGCACGCGGCACAGCTCATTCCCGTAACATTGAACTGCATCATTTTAATATGCACCTCATTTCATAAGCTTCTGCAATGTAACTACGAGCTCGTCGATCACGTCGTCCTTTCCCTCGCGTATATCTCTTGCGACGCAGCCGCGTATATGGCTTGCAATAAGCTCCTTATTAAATGAATTTACCGCTGAATTCACTGCCGCCGACTGAATAAGCACATCGTTGCAGTAGGCGTTATTTTCGATCATTCCGCGGATCCCTCGTATCTGACCCTCTATTCTGTTAAGACGGTGTATAAGTCTTTTGCGTTCCTCCTCCGATCTTATAGTAGATCTTTCGCAGCAGGCGCAGGCTTTTCTGACCGGCATAAAGTGATCCTCCCTCCGAGAAGCGGTTTTTGCACATACCCCATAAGGGTATATTTATATTATATACCCCTTAAGGGTATTTGTCAATAGGTATTCAAAAATTATTTTGCACAAAAAAGAAAAAAATATCACGGGATATTTCGGAAAAGCAAAAGGGCGCCTTGGATAAAGCGCCCTCAGACTGTAGAAAAACATATTAAATTGATTTTAAAACAGTCCACCGGACTGTTTTAAAAGGCTTACATCTTATAAACCGTTAGCTTAGGGGAACGCTCTCTCTTGCAGAGCGTTCCCCTCTTGCAAACAGCTCTGCGCTGTTTGCAATTCACCCCTTTGCAGAGCGCTTTGAAAAGGAGAGTTTCGCCGCTCTGCGAAAAACGAACTGCGTTCGTTTGCGCGACCAAAGGCTCTGCCTTTGGAATCCGCAAGTCTGGGCAAAACAAAACCAAAGGTTTTGTCTGGCTTGACCAGCTTTATATTTTGCGCTTCGCGCAAAATAGTAATTACTTTTTCGACAGGCTGAGGGCGCCTTTTGATAAAGCGCCCTCCGGAATTTATTTTACAGTCCTTGACTTTCTGTAGTAAAAACCCTCGTCCTCTTTGAATTTTTCCTTTGCCGCAAACATTCTGCCGTCTGCTATGTTGAACGGCTTTTCAATGGAATCATATTCCGTGACCGGTCCGAAAAAATTCCCCATGCTTATGGTTATCGAATACGGCTTGTCAGCTGCCTCATTTATACCGTGAAGATAATCGTTTATCTGCTTCTCAGTCTCTGCGATCTTATCCTCTGACGCAACAGAACCGCTTATTATTACGTATTCATCGCCGCCTATCCTGTAGCACCGCATATCGTCCCTGCACGCCGAGCGGAACGCGTCCGCCGCAGATTTTATGGCAAAATCTCCCTCGCCGTGACCAAATGAATCGTTTATGTATTTAAGATTGTTCAGATCTCCGATTATGATCGTAAGACAACCGCCGTTTTCCTTTATCGTCCTGAATATCTTTTCGGAATACATATTGAAACCGTTTCTGTTGTATATCCCCGTAAGCAGATCGGTAACGGCGTTATCCTCCATCTTCTTGTACATATACATAAGGTTCCTCTGGCGGCGCAGGCT
This sequence comes from uncultured Clostridia bacterium, assembly GCA_947628385.1. Taxonomy (GTDB): domain Bacteria; phylum Bacillota; class Clostridia; order Oscillospirales; family Ruminococcaceae; genus RGIG8773. The sequence continues at coordinate 4,674 of CANQZS010000099.1, forward strand.
TTCAAGAGATGTGCATACATACCTCATCCATTGACAGTAGCAGGACGGATAGCAATTGTTCTCATCGTCCGAAAATACCGCGTAGCCAAAGCATCTGTCATTGAAGTTTACAGGGCTGAAATAAAACGCTCTCGGTTCGGGACGCTTTTCAAAGATCATCGGCAGCATTTCGGAAAGATCAAATTCCAGCTCCGGATTTACCCGCTTTTCCTCGCCCATCTTCCTCAGCGGCAATGTCATTCTGCGGGAATATCCTGTACGGCGGTAATCCTGATTTTGATCCGTTTCACCAAGATTATCCCAGTTTTCACAAAGACAAAGGCTGAAATGCGACGATCTGCCTATAAGATAGGAATACCATGCCAGAGATGCCATGTAGTTTTCAAGCTCCTTTTCGGAGATAAGAGCCTCAAGCATGAAATTATATGTGGAATTGAACGCTCCCGAATAATCGTCGTCACGCCATGTCTTGTACTTCTGGCGTATCTCCTCGGCGGCTTCGTTTGGACAGCCGCAGCTTTTTCCGAAAATTATATCCGTTCCGCAAGTCTCGTCTATGAATTTCGTATCGGTTATAAGACTGTGGAGCATACTTACCGCGCGTTTTCCCGTGATCTCCGACGGCAGCTCGCAGGAGGTTATACAGGGAACATAATTTATTCCGGCTTCTATAGAATCGTATCCCGTTACCGCAACGTCCTCCGGTATCCTGAAACCGTGATTTTTCAGAGCCTCGCACACGCTTATAGCCATAGTATCGCTGGCGCAGGCTATTGCCTGAGGCATCGGGCGCGGATCCGCCATAAGCGCTTGAACGACCTCCTCGCCCTTTTCATACCAGAAATCTCCATAAAAAACTCTGCTCTGATCTATCGGAATATCATGCTCCACCAGCGCTTCATAATATCCGGTCAGTCTGTTAGTGGAATGAGGGTGTCCCTTTATTCCGGTCATAAATGCAATATCCGTAAGCCTGTGTTTTTCTATAAGATGTGAGATCATCTTCTTTATGCTTTGAATATCGTCCGTAAAAATGCTGCTGAAATGCTCGCTTTTTATATCGACAGATACTACCGGCTTTTTGAATTTTTTAAGAATATCCTGTTCCACAGCTTTATCCACGTTATTGACTCTTAGCGTATCCGGAACGAAAATTATCCCGTCAAGAAGCGAATAATTTATCATTGAAAAAATATTTGATTCGCCGTCATGCCAATCCTTGGAAAGCTCGTCCTTAACGAACGTCGAGAATACGGCGACGTCGTAATTGAGCTTGAAAGCGCGCTCTATTATCCCCGAAAGCAGCTTATGCTGATATGGAGCGTCGGGCTGGGACATTATTACTCCCAGCAGCTTTCTGAATTTTTTCATCTGAGTTACCTCCATAAATTGTCAGAAAATTTCAAAAAACGCAAAAGCCCCGCCGCAAAAATTACAGATTTTTACATTTGGGGCGATCGTATTCTGCCATTGATAATATTTTAACACAAATTTCAGGCATTGTCACTATACTTTTCAAAAATAATTTACATATTTTCAGAGATGTTTTTGTGCAAAATATTGTGATTTTCAAATCATTTCAAATAATACAGCAAATTATTAATCATTTGTTGTTTAAAGTGAGCTATATATGATATATAATGTTTTTATAGAATAACGAGATACGGGAGAATAATATGAAATTCACATACAAGCACACCCTTGCCGCCTGTTATTCCGGATACATAACACAGGCAATAGTAAACAATCTTTCCCCGCTGCTTTTTGTTACGTTCAACCGGACGCTGGGGATCTCTCTTGAAAGGATCGCGCTGCTGATAACGGTAAATTTTACCACGCAGATAGTGACGGATATATGCTCCTCCAAAATAGCCGATTTGCTCGGAGTGCGCCGCTCCATGGTGATCGCACATCTTATTTCCGCGCTGGGACTTATTGGAATGGGAATTTTTACAAGCATATTTCCCGATCCGTTTGCGGGGCTTGTGCTTTCCTCGATCCTTTGCGCGGTCGGAGGAGGACTTGACGAGGTGCTTGTCAGTCCGATAGTTGATTCGCTTCCCGGCAGCGCCAAGGCTTCGTCAATGAGTCTGCTCCATTCGTTCTACTGTTGGGGACAGGCGGGAGTCATCATTCTGTCAACGCTGTTTTTTGCAGCGGCGGGAATAGAAAACTGGCGCATACTTACGGCTCTCTGGGCAATAGTTCCCATATTTACGGCGCTGCTTTTCGTGAAAGTCCCGCTGCTACCGTTCGCTGCCGAGGGTGACGGCGGGGTACCGTTCAGGAAGCTTATCCTTAACGGGAAATTCCTGCTGTTCTGTCTGCTGATGATCTCTGCGGGTGCGTCCGAGCTTGCGGTCTCTCAGTG
>CANQZS010000100.1 GCA_947628385.1 uncultured Clostridia bacterium
CTGCGTTGCAGTATGTAATGCAAATCAGGGCGTAGGCGTTATCGGCGCAAACGAGAGAGGCTTCAAGACCCACATTAGCTCCGCATTCGAGCTTGGTCTTGGCGAAACGAGCTGTATCTCCTGCGGACAGTGTATCTCTGTATGTCCCGTTGGAGCTATCACTGAAAAGGACGATACCTCCAAGGTGCTTGACGCTATCGCCGATGAAAAGAAATTCGTTATCGTACAGACCGCTCCCGCAGTACGCGCAGGTCTGGGCGAGGAATTCGGCTATCCTATGGGAACCAATGTTGAGGGCAAAATGGCTGCCGCTCTCAGACGTATCGGCTTTGATAAGGTATTCGACACCGACTTCGGCGCAGACCTTACGATCATGGAGGAAGCTACAGAGCTTGTTGAACGCGTAAAGAACGGCGGAAAGCTCCCGATGATAACCTCCTGCTCACCCGGCTGGGTAAAATACTGCGAGCACTACTTCCCCGATATGATAGAAAATCTTTCCTCCTGCAAGTCTCCTATGCAGATGTTCGGCGCAACAGCAAAGACATACTATGCCCAGAAGCTGAATATTGATCCTAAGGACATGGTAGTAGTTGCCGTAATGCCCTGCACAGCAAAGAAATTTGAGATAGGCAGAGACGACGAAAGCGCGGCGGGCGTTCCTGACGTTGATATTTCTATCACCACAAGAGAGCTTGCACGTCTTATCAAGAGATGCGGAATCAAGTTCACCGAGCTGCCCGATGAGAAGTTCGACGAGCCTCTGGGAATTTCCACAGGCGCAGGCGTTATCTTCGGCGCAACAGGCGGCGTTATGGAAGCTGCTCTCCGTTCGGCAGTCAAGTTCATTACCGGTGAGGAAGCCGGAAATATCGACTTTACCGAAGTCCGCGGCACACAGGGTATCAAGGAAGCCTCCTACAAGGTCGGCGATCTTGACATCAAGGTAGCGGTTGCTTCCGGAACAGCAAACGCTGCTGAGCTTCTCAGAAAGGTACAAAAGGGTGAATCAGACTACACATTCATTGAGATCATGGGTTGTCCCGGCGGCTGTGTAAACGGCGGCGGTCAGCCTCAGGTACCTGCTTCCGTCCGCAACTTTGAGGACGTTAAAGCTATCCGTGCAAAGGCACTGTACGATCAGGACGCTGCAATGGAACACAGACGTTCACATGAGAATCCTGCTATTCAGGAGCTTTACAAGGAATTCTTTGAGAAGCCGGGAAGTCACAAGGCACACGAAGTTCTTCACACGAGCTACGTAAAAAGAGGTCTTTGATATTATTATCTGAAAAGATACAAAAACGTCTGCGGGAGACCGCAGACGTTTTTTGTTAGGGAGAGATCGGTCCTCTGCCGGAACCGTCACAGCTTTTCCCGTTCCGGAAGAGCCTTTCTTTGATATTAAACTTCTTTTCCGCTTGATATTATTATGCGCCCCAAGTAAGATCAGATACAATGAAAATTTTTCAATGAAAAATTTTCCCATTTCAAGCTAAAGCTTGCTTCTGTAGGGGTTACGCTCAGGCTCCTTATATCTGTCCGGAAGCCTCTGCGGACGCTTTACGTTTTTCGCTATCTCAAGCATCTCATTCCTGAATGCCTGTCTGCGGAGCTCGCGCTGACGGCTTTTCCCCGCGCAATGGTCTATGTGATCCGCTATCCTGTCGCCGAATGTGTAAAAATCCGTTATATCAACGGAATCTACGTTCTTTCCCCCGTTTTCATTGTACCACCAGCGGTCAAAGGAGATCCCGTCATCGGTTTTATGATAGCTTATCCAGCTTGCGTCCTCATGGAAATACCTTGCCTTTGTCTTTATGGTAAGATGGTTGCGTATACATTCCACATTCTCAACGTCGGCAAGGTCGATGACCCACATTTTTTTGTAATGCACCCATTTGCCGTCAATATACGCGCTGCGGCTGTGCTGCGACACTACCATGACCGAGCCGGAGATCTGTATGTAGGTGTTTTCCCTATGAGCCTTTATAAGTATGTCCTCCATTATGGAGCCTATAAGACATACTACGGCTCCATATGCCGTGGAAGCATACGCCGCATAGAAAATAGTAAGGTAGACCTCCTGCGGCACATCGGCGTCAAGATATATAACAAATACTACAACCACGGCAAGCAGCGAGATCAGCACGGTAAGCGCAGGTATAGACGCAAGAAATATACGTCGGCTGTATCTTGCCGCAAGACGCTTTTCACTTACTCGTATCATTCTGCGCACAGCGCGCCACCTCCTAAGGAAAAATCGTTCAGCCGCTCCCCGCAAGTCTGTGCAAAACAAAACCAAAGGTTTTGTCCGGCTCGGCAAGCTGATATATGTATTTATTATAACATTTTTTTGCGGAATTGTACATAGTAAATTTGATTTTACAGTAATTTTCACAAAAATATAATGAAATATGAAATAAATTTCACAATATAAAAAAATTCTATTGCAAAAGAGAAAAAAATTTTGTATAATATATTTAAGTATCAGTATCGGAGGTTCGTAATGATAAATAAAGATAAAATAAACAGGGTGCTAATATATAATTCATTGGGGAGAATGATAATTTCTACGGACGAAGTTTTCTTTCCAAAGGATTTCTTTAAGATCAAAGGATCAGAACTCGTTATGCTCAAGGGCAGCGATTTTCCGGTGATCGCCAAGGGCGAGGAGATCGACGCCATATTTGAATACATAACCGGAGACAGAATAAAATATCATACGGTCATAGACCTCTGTACGGAATATCAGGTGAATTTTCATGTGTCCGACGGCGAGCTTTTGCAGGAACGCCGCAGGAGCTTCAAGGTAACGGTGGATTTCGACGGAATGTCTCCGTTCTATATTCGCGGCGAGGAAATGTTCTCCTTTGAGGACCCCATAGAGCTCCATTTTATAAACCTTAACCTCGGAGGAGTGCTCTTTGCATCAAATTCTGACTTTGAACCGGGAGATCAGGTAATGCTCCACTTCTTTGACGGCGAAATGCAGGTGCTTGCCGAAGTCCTGCGCGTGCAAAAGGACGATAAGGGAAATATTGTGGGCTACGGATGCCAGTTCCTCAACGTCAACCAGACTCAGGAGGAAAAGCTTGCAAGATTCGTTTTTGACTGTCAGGTCGCGGAACGCAAGCGAGCCGCTGCCAAAAAAGCAAAGCGCTGAACAACAATATTTTTTCAAGGAAGCTGATAAAGCTATGGCGAATATAATCGTTGTTACAAATCAAAAGGGCGGCGTTGGAAAAACCACGACATGCGCCGCGCTCGCAGGAATCTTCGTGAGCAGAGGAAAACGCGTTCTTGCGATAGATATGGATCCACAGGGGAATCTTTCCTTTTCGCTGGGCGCTGAGGATACCGGCTATACTATCCATGACGTTATGACCGGAGAGTGCAGTATAGGAGATTCCATAAAATCTACTCACATCTGCGACGTCATAACATCAAATATCCTGCTTTCGGGAAGTGAGCTCGAACTTACCAGCGAGCACAGGGAATTTATCCTTAAGGATACTCTCAATACGGTCAGAAATATATATGACTATATCATCATTGATACCCCGCCGGCACTCTCGATACTTACGATCAACGCCTATACGGCGGCAAACGACCTGATAATCCCCATGACTCCCGAAATACTTTCGCTTCAGGGACTTGCCCAGCTCAGGGAAACTATCCTTGCCGTAAAAAAATACTATAACAGAAGACTGAACATACGCGGGATTCTTCTTACAAAGTATGTCAGCCGTCTTGCCCTTTCAAAGGACGTAGAGGAAATGGTCGGGATCGTGGCGGATCAGCTCCATACAAAGGTCCTTGACGTCAAGATCTCCGTTTCTGCGGCAGTAGCCGAGGCTCCCGCTCATCAGGAGGTAATAACTAAGTATTCTCCAAGATGCAAGGCTGCAAAGGATTATATCCGTCTTGCGGAATCGCTTTATCCGGAGATAGTGGAAAAGGTTCCTGAGCAAAACAGTTAAATTGAAAGGAGCTTCATAATGCCAAGGAACAAAAGCAATAAGACCGAGGCGGTAATGCGGCTGCTTACGGGAGCCGGAACCGCGTCCAACCCGATACTTGACAATAATTTCAAGGACGAAAGGATAACCTCTAAAAAAAGGATCGAAAGAATAGGATCCGCCGAAATAGATATTACCGGCGAGCTTGTAAGCGAGCTCCTGCCGCAGGTGCTGGAAAGATTCAGCTGCTGCCGCTGTCCGAGATGCTATGCCGAAGCAATGTCCGAGGCTCTGGAGGCGATCCCTCCGGCTATGATAAAGATAAGAGGGAAAAACGATCTTAAACGTGCGGAATCCATGAAAGAGGAAAGCCGCAAAAAGGTAATGTCCGATCTGGTAAGGATCGCCATAAAGCGGAAAAATCTCGAAAAGCACCGTTAGATCGGAGAGATCACATGAGATATGATAATATCGTTCAGGGCATTTTTATAGAACGTCCGAACAGGTTCATTGCCTATGCGGATATAAACGGCAGAACGGAAAAATGCCACGTCAGAAATACCGGAAGATGTAAGGAGCTTCTGGTAAAGGGCTGTACGGTCTGGCTTGAAAGGTCGGATTCCCCGAAAAGAAGTACGGGATACGATCTTGTAGCGGTAAAAAAGGGCGAAAGGCTGATAAATATGGACAGTCTTGCGCCGAATAAGGCGGCGGGAGAATTCCTACCAAAGCTTTTTCCTGATGGGAATATCCGTGCGGAATACGTATACGGAGATTCCCGTTTCGATTTTTATATTGAAACCGGCAAAAGAAAGATACTCCTCGAGGTAAAGGGCGTGACCCTTGAAAGTGACGGCGCGGCAATGTTTCCGGACGCGCCTACAGAACGCGGGATCAAGCACGTGAACGGGCTTATAAACGCCGTTTCTGAGGGCTTTGAAGCATATCTTATGTTCGTTATACAAATGAACGGAGTAAAGTATTTTGCGCCGAACATCGAGACCCACCCTCAGTTCGGAGAGGCGCTTGCAAGGGCTTCCGAACAGGGCGTAAAGCTCCTTGCCTACGACTGCAATGTAACTCCCGAAAGCATGGAGATAAACAAAGAGGTGAAGATCTGTCTATGAACTGCGAAAAATGTATAAATTATTCCTACGACGAATACAGCGGTACATACTGCTGCCTTGTGGATCTTGACGAGGACGAAATGATGCGCTTCCTCAGCGGAGCTAACGACGATTGCCCCTATTTTCGCCTTGACGACGAGTATGGCGTAGAAGAAAGCAGATGTGATTATACAAATCATAGGGAATCTTTGCGGAATTTTGTGCAATTTTGAGTAAAAAAATCGCTTTACTTTTGGTGGGAAATATGTTATCATTGTATTATATAATAATGGGCGTAGTGTGCCCTAAGCTTGGATAAAGGATCAAAAAAAACGCTTTTCCGGAGGTTTATATGATAAATTTTAACAAAAAAAAGGAGATACTCCGCAGACTGCGGAAAAACGGCGAAGCTAACATCGTTATGTTCGTTCTGTGCGGCATAGCTTCGGGCTTCGTCAAGCTCTGGTATGCCTTGCTTTGCTTTATAGATATGCCGTTCTCGGATAAAAGCGGCGATCTGTCCGGCATGAACGGCTTTGCAGAAAAGAGCAGAGAGCGCAGGCAGGACGATATTATATATGTAAGAAGACCGCTGGTATCGAGAGTACTTTCGGCAGTGCTCGCATTTTCATTCTGCATGATGCTGCTGCCGGAGCTGGAATTCCTGAGCCTTACCGCAAAGGCGGCTGACGTCACCGTTGAGATCGACGGAAATACCTATATCCAGTCCGACAGGATAGGCTATTTCTTTTGGACGGAAGATGAGGAATACAAGCGCGCCATTGATCTCAGAATAACCGAGGGCGTAAACGTAGACTTTGCATATCAGGCTGCAAGAATAACATGGAAAAGCATTTCCGGCAATGTTACCAAAAACGTAAACTATGTCGTAGGATATAACGTCAACGGCGTGGCTACAGAAGAGCCGATAAGCACAAAAGGCACCTCCTATATCTTTAAGGGACTTCCCTCAAATGTAGAATACACCTTTTACGTTATTCCGGAAATACAGGTAACGGCTTATCATATAGAATTCAACAATGATCTTGGAAAATATGAGATCGTAGAGGGAGACACCGACGAAAGATACGTCCGCGGTCAGTTCGGTCAGACGGTGACCGGCAGCGTGGATAAGTATATTACCGACCCTTCAGGTCTTACCGCCACAGTGGGTCAGAACTACAGCAATATTTCCCTCAAATGGAACGATGATGCAAGACATTCCGACAATACATCTCAAAAGCCCGAGGGCTATGTAGTTTACCGCAATACATACAAAAACGGAAGCTGGAGCGGCTACAAAATCGCAAATAATCTCAGGATGAGACTTGAATCATGCAGCTATGTTGACGAGGACATCGAAAGAGGCTGCACATACCGCTATTATGTAATGGCTTTCACCGATGTTTTCAATCACGGGATCTTCAATCCCAACGATACGACCGGATTTATAACCAGCACCGTGGTTGATCTTGCTTCGGAAACCGTTATTGTTTCACTGCCGCCTATGAGAGCCAACAATGTAAAGGTCGCGTCCTCAGGAAAGAACACCTTCAACGTTTCTTGGGAAAAACCGAGCAAGGGCGTTGTGGACGGATATGAGATCTACCGTTCCGACGGAAAGCAGATAACCGAAGAGGAATTCAACGCTCTGGACGAATCCGTAAGAGCAAGCTACGGAAATAATTTCGGAGCATATCTGAGAGATACGGCTCATTATATAGCCTCCGTTTCAGGAAGCACTACGCGCTATACCGATCCTGAGCCTAACCCCAACGGTCTTATCGAGGACGAACAGGCTCTGGAAAACAACACCTATTATTACTATTACGTTTTCTCGTTCTCCTATGAGAACGGCACAGGCAGCACAAAGCTTTATGATACCTATTC
>CANQZS010000101.1 GCA_947628385.1 uncultured Clostridia bacterium
TAAAGGACTGCGAAGCCTGCGTAACGGTATATATTCCCGATAATTCTCAAGGAAAAGATATGCTTTCCTCGGTCCGCTCCGAAATGGCGGCTCTTAAAGAAAGAGATCCCGAAAACACATTCGGCAGACTTGCAGTTGAGCTTGCAAGCGTCCGTGAGGAGGATTGGGCTAATAACTGGAAAAAATACTTCAAGCCCATAACAGTAGGCAAAAAGCTCGTCATAAAGCCGTCATGGGAGGAATATTCCGGCGGCGGCAACAGAAAGATCCTTGAAATAGATCCCGCTTCAAGCTTTGGCACCGGTCAGCATAATACGACCCAACTCTGCCTTGAGCTTCTGGAGAAAAATCTCCACGGCGGCGAAAGGATCCTTGATCTTGGCTGCGGAAGCGGTATACTTTCAATTGCCGCGATACTTCTCGGAGCAAAAAGCGCCGCTGCGGTAGACATAGATCAGAACAGCACGAATATTGCCGCTGAAAACGCTGCAAAAAACCATATTCCCGAGGATATTTACAAAACATTCTGCGGGAATATCGTAACGGACGAGTCCCTTTGCGGCAGGATCGGCAGCGGATTCGATATTATAACGGCAAATATCGTTGCGGACGTGCTTATTGCAATGTCCCCGCTTTTTGAGAATTTTCTGAAAAGCGGAAGTTTACTTATAGTTTCCGGAATAATCACCGAGCGCTGCAATGAGGTCATTGACGCGATAAAGGAAAAAGGCTTCACGCACCTTGAAACAAGAGAGAAAGACGGTTGGGCAGCCGCTTCATTCATATTCTGAAAGGGAGCATAAAATGAAAATAATTTACTCTTCGGAAAATAAAATATACTGTTTCAATAATGAAAATAAAGCGCTGACCGAGATACCATGCGGAAAAATAATAAAATACCGCGACACAGTCCGCAGCATACGTCAGCGCAAGGAATGGAAAAGCTCCGGCAGCGGCGCGGAATTTATGGGAATGTACTCGGCGGACAATGTAGATCCGGAGCTTCTGCCCGCAAAAATAACCGGTCTTGGGATCTGCGGAGATGAGCTTGTCTACGCCGTCAACTTAGAAAACGTCGGCAGCGTTTACCACAGGAGCTTTGATCCTGCCGACGACGCGGAGGGACTTGTCAGGGCTTCAAATGATTTTGTTTTCGGAGCATTTGACATAAAGGACGGCAGGCTTGCCGTCAGCATGGGCGCAAATTCATCTTTCCTGCATATTGCCGTTATGGATATGCAGGGGCATTATGACGAATACACCGACGGCGACACTGCCGAGGAATATCCTTGCTGGTCAAAAACAAAAAACGGCATATATTTTTCCACTGCGGGATATGCAAGAGATCAGTACGGAATGGTTTCCGCAACAGGTCCAAGCTCCATAGCTTTCCTTGATCTGAACACAAAAACAATGTCGGAAATAATTGCAGATGATACATATGACTTTCTCCACCCGCACGAGGATAAACAGGGAGATCTGTATTACATACGGCAGCCCTACGGCGGCGAAAAGCCCAAAAGCGGAATAACCTTCAAAGATGTTATAATGTTCCCCTACAGGCTGATAAAAGGGCTGTTCGGATTTTTGAATTTTTTCACAACTATATTCGGAGGAGAATCCTTAAAAAGCGACAGGGATCAATTCGACAATACAAAAACAAAGGAACGTTCCAAAAAGGATATAATTATTGAGGGAAATATTATCAATGCCGAAAAACTGAATAAAATAAATAAGACTTCCGATGATAATAATTCGGGAATAATGCCGCTCAGCAGAGTGCTTATAAAGCGTTCTCCCGACGGCAGCGAGGAGATCATCAAAAAAGGCGTTCTCGATTTTAATTTAACGGACAGCGGAGAAATTATTTTTTCAAACGGCAGATATATTGCAAAAATAAATGAGGACGGCAGCGAAGCACGCATTACAAAGGCTGCGCTGGCAGTTAATATCATAATAAAATAAATAAAAAAGAAAGGCAGATATAAAGTGGCTGGTAAAAAAGCAAAAAATTACGGTAACGAAAGCATTACTAAATTAAAGGGCGCAGACAGAGTAAGAAAACGTCCCGCAGTAATTTTCGGCTCGGACGGCATCGAGGGCTGCGAACATTCAATTTTTGAGATAATTTCAAACTCCATAGACGAAGCGAGAGACGGTCACGGAGACAAGATAATAATTTCATATTTTCAGGATAATTCCATTGAGGTAGAGGATTTCGGACGAGGCTGTCCGGTGGATTTTAACCCCGCTGAAAATTGCTTTAACTGGGAGCTCGTTTACTGCGAGCTTTACGCGGGAGGAAAATACGAAAATAACGAAAGCGGAGATTATGAATATTCCCTCGGGCTTAACGGTCTGGGCGCGTGCGCCACGCAGTATTCCTCGGAATATACAGATGTAGAGATCTATCGCGACGGCTTCAAATACAATTTGCATTTTGAAAAGGGCGAAAACATCGGCGGATTGCAGAAAACTCCATCAAAAAGAAAACAGACCGGAACGCGCACAAAATGGCGTCCCGATCTGGAGGTGTTTACCGATATAAGCGTCGGCAGAGAATATTTTGAGGAAACGCTGAAAAAACAGGCGGTCGTAAATCCGGGCATTTCGTTTATTTTCAGATACGAAAATGAGGACGGAAAATTTGAGGAAAATACCTACATTTATGAAAACGGTATTTCCGATTATATAAATGAGATCCTTGAAAATAATTATATCACTCCCCCGCAGTTCTGGCAGTGTGAACGCAAGGGACGCGACCGTGACGACAAGCCGGAATATAAGGTCAAATTATCCTTTGCAGTGGCGTTTTCAAATAAGATCTCGCAAATAGAATATTATCATAATTCAAGCTTTCTTGAACATGGAGGCGTTCCGGACAAGGCTGTGCAGAATGCTTTTGTTTCGCAGATAGACACTTATCTGAAAATCAACAATAAATATCAGAAAAATGAAAGCAAGATAAAATTTATTGATGTTCAGGACTGCCTTGTGCTTGTTTCATCGTCATTTTCAACTCTTACTTCATATGAAAATCAGACAAAAAAAGCAATTACAAATAAATTTATTTATGAGGCAATGGTGGAATTTCTCAAGCATCAGCTTGAAATTTATTTTATTGAAAATCCCGATGACGCTCTTAAGATTGCCGAGCAGGTGATCCTAAATAAGCGGAGCCGTGAAAGCGCCGAAAAAACAAAGCAGAACCTTAAAAAGAAATTAGCCGGAAATATCGACCTTTCAAATATGGTGCAGAAATTTGTGGACTGCCGCACTAAAGATCTTTCCAGAAGAGAAATTTTTATCGTTGAGGGAGACTCCGCTCTGGGCGCGTGCAAGACTGCCCGTGACGCGGAATTTCAGGCTATTATCCCCGTCCGCGGAAAAATTCTCAATTGTCTTAAAGCGGACGAAAATAAAATTTTCAAAAGCGATATTATTACGGATCTTATAAAAGTCCTCGGCTGCGGAGTCGAGATGCGTTCAAAGGCAAATAAAGATCTTTCAACATTCAATATTGATAATTTAAAATGGAATAAAATAATTATCGCCACCGACGCGGACGTTGACGGTTTCCAGATAAGAACGCTTATTTTAACGATGCTGTACCGTCTGACTCCTACGCTTATCGAGGAGGGGTACGTTTATATTGCTGAAACTCCCCTTTTTGAAATAAATACAAAGGACAGAACTTATTTTGCATACAATGAAAAGGAAAAAGACGAAATACTGAAAATGATCGGCGATCAGAAATATAAAATAGACCGTTCAAAAGGTCTCGGCGAAAACGATCCGGAAATGATGTCCCTTACCACAATGAATCCCGCTACAAGGCGTCTGATAAAGGTAATTCCCACAGACATTGAAGCTACGGCAAATATGTTTGATCTGATGTTGGGAGATAATTTACAGGGCAGAAAAGACTACATTGCGGAATTCGGAAATCAATATCTTGAAATGGCTGATATTTCTTAATTTTAAAACTGTGAGGAATTATTATGGAAATAATAAAATATCCCGATGAGGAAAATTTCAATGCTGCGGTAAATGCTGACGAACCGCTTCTCGTTCTTATTTCCCACGACGGAGAAAGGCTCATAGCTTCACAGATAGATGAGGGCTTTGAACATCATATCCTGCTAAAAAAAGCCGGTTTTCCGGACACGGATATTGATAAATATTTCCGTCTTGTTGTAAATAAAGACGGTGCGGACTGGACATTTTTATTTCCCGAAAATCATGAATTATTTAAATTGGGAAACAGAATAATTCCGCCTGCATTAAAGGAACTCGGTTATGATGTTCCGATAGAAATTCCAAAACGTTATAAAAATTGCATTTCGACATTTCGATTTGATGAATAATTGATTGGAGTGAAATAAATTGCCAAGAAAAAGCAAAAAAAACGATATAAAAAATACCGCTCCCTCTTCAAACGCATATATTGCCGGAAGCGGTATAGTTGCGGAGGAACAGATAACAGATACTCTTGAAAAAAACTATATGCCCTATGCAATGAGCGTTATCGTTTCCCGTGCGCTGCCGGAAATAGACGGCTTCAAGCCGTCTCACAGAAAGCTGCTTTATACAATGTACAAAATGGGACTTCTTACAGGTCCTAAAACGAAATCGGCAAATATCGTAGGTCAGACCATGAAATTAAATCCTCACGGCGACGCCGCGATCTACGAAACAATGGTGCGTCTTGCCCGTGGAAACGAAGCGCTTCTTCACCCTTATGTTGACAGCAAGGGAAATTTCGGAAAGGCATATTCCCGCGACATGGCTTACGCTGCCTCGCGTTATACGGAAGCAAAGCTCGATCCTATCTGCAATGAGCTTTTCCGCGACATTGACAAGGATACTGTAGATTTTGTTCCGAATTACGATAATGAAACCGTTGAACCGACCTTGCTGCCTGCGGCGTTCCCGTCCGTTCTGGTAAATTCAAATGTGGGAATTGCCGTTTCAATGGCAAGCGCGGTATGCTCATTTAATCTGGAGGAAATTTGCGAAACCACTATCGCGCTCATAAAAAATCCCGAGCATAATATTCTTTCCACCCTAAAGGGTCCTGATTTTGCAGGCGGCGGCTTTATGCTTTACGATGAGGACGAGCTTGAAAAAATTTACCGCACTGGCAAAGGTTCGATTAAAGTACGTTCAAGATATAATTACGACAAAGAATCAAATTGCATAGAGGTAACGCAGATCCCGCCTACAACTACTGTTGAAGCGATAATGGACAAAATAATCGAGCTTGTAAAGGACGGTAAGATCCGTGAAATTTCCTACATCAGGGACGAAACGGACATTCACGGATTAAAGCTTGCCATCGACATAAAGCGAAATGTTGATCCGGATAAGCTGATGAAAAAATTATTCCGCATGACTCCGCTTCAGGATAATTATTCCTGCAATTTCAATATTCTCATCGGCGGTTTTCCAAAGGTAATGGGAGTTTATGAAATTCTTGATGAATGGATCGCATTCCGCAAGGAATGTATAAAGCGCAGAACATTTTTTGAATTAAACAAGAAAAAGGAACGTCTGCACCTTTTAAAAGGCTTGCAGAAAATTCTACTTGACATTGACAAAGCGATCAAAATAGTACGTGAGACCGAGGAGGAATCCGAAGTCGTTCCTAACCTGATGATAGGCTTCGGAATCGACGAGGTGCAAGCGGAATTTGTTGCGGAAATAAAGCTTCGTCACCTTAACAAAGAGTACATTTTAAAGCGCACTGCGGACATAAAGGATCTTGAAAAGGATATTGCGGAAATGGAAGGTATCCTTGCCAGCGATAAAAAGATCAAAGGGATCATTGTTGACGAATTAAAAGAAATTTCCGCAAAATACAAGCAGCCGAGACGGACAATGTTCTATTACGCAGGTGATGAAGAGGAAGAGGAAGCTGTAGACGATACTCCCGATTATTCCGTAAATCTGTTTATGACGAGCAGCGGATATTTCAAGAAAATAACTCCGCAGTCTCTCAGAATGGCTTCCGAGCAGAAGCTAAAGGACGGCGATATTATGGTATTTTCCGAGGAGGCTTCAAACAAGACCGAGCTTCTTTTCTTTACCGACAAGTGTCAGGTCTACAAATCAAAAGCGAGTGAATTCAAGGATACCAAGGCTTCCGAGCTTGGAGATTTTATTCCCGTCAAGCTTGGATTTGATGAATATGAAAATGTATCTGCTATTGCCACTACAAATGATTACAGCGGGTACCTGATAATGATATTTGAAAACGGAAAAGCCGCAAAGGTCCCACTGAGCGCATATGAAACAAAGACGAACCGCAAAAAGCTGACGGGAGCGTACTCCTCAAAATCCAAGCTTATAAAAATGTTTGTTGTTCGGGAAAATACCGATATTCTGCTGCGTTCCTCCAACGGCAGAGCAATGGTATTCAACACCGGAATGATCCTCCCCAAGGCTGCAAGGGACACGATAGGCGTTCAGGTAATGGCGCTGAAATCAAAGGCGGTCATAGACAATGCGTACATTGTCACTGAGGAAATGGCGGAAAACGTTCAAAAATATGCTGTAAAAAATATTCCTGCGGCAGGAAATCTTGCAAAGGATCTTATTGATCCGGATCAGATGAAGCTGGAATAATTTTAAGGAGGAATTTTTATGGTATCAAGTGACAAATCGTGTTTATCGTTCATTACGGGAGTGGTGCTGTTCTTTTTAGGAACGGCGTCGATGATAAAATTTATAATTGATCTGTTTATGTAAAAAATATTGCGTCTGAAAAAATATAAAGCTGGTCAAGCTGAGCCCAGCTTGCGGGGTCGAGGGGCGGCGCCCCTCGTCGCGCTCCGCAGAGCGC
>CANQZS010000102.1 GCA_947628385.1 uncultured Clostridia bacterium
CGCGCCTGAACTGTCTGCGGGATTCCTGAATAAGCCACAAGCCTATTATGTTTTTCAGGAAAGTCGTAGTTCCTCCGCAGCCTGTTTCGTTTGTGATGTTCAGCGCCTCGGAAACCGGCGTTATAAGCGGTCCATTCAGCTCCGTGCCGAAAAGCGACCACGTTCCGCAGGAAATAAAGATAAAATCTTCCTCCTCGGTGGGAACGGCAGCCGCAGCGCATTGGGTATCGTGTCCGCAAACGGCAATAACTTCCGCTTCGGGAGCGTTAAGCTCCGCGCAAATATCCTTTTGAAGCTTTCCCACAACAGTTCCCGACGGAACGATCTCGGTAAAAAGCCTTTTGGGGATCTTAAACTTATCCATAACAGTTTCCGACCACTGCTTATTAACGGCGTTCATCATCTGGGTAGTGGAAGCAATGGAAACTTCACTTTTTTTCTCGCCGGTCAGAAGATAATTGAACAGATCCGGCATAAGCAGCAGCGTTTCCGCATTTTTCAGAATGTGGGGACGCTTTTTTTGCAGAGCCATTATCTGAAATACCGTGTTTATGTCCATAAACTGATTTCCGGTTATTTTGTAGAACGGTTCCCGCGGAAATTTTTTCAGCGCCTCTTCCGACATTCCCTCCGAACGTCCGTCACGGTAGTGAACGGGAGCTTCCAGCAGTGCGCCGTCCTTTCCGATAAGACCGAAGTCCACGCCCCATGTGTCAACTCCGGTACTGTCAAAGCCGCCTGCCTGTACAGCCTTGGAAATTCCCTGTTTTATTTCATAGAACAGCCGGTAAACGTCCCAGTAAAGCGTACCGTTTATTCTTACGGGGTTATTTTCAAAGCGATGTATCTCTTCAAGAGTAATTTTTTCACCGTCAAAATGTCCCAGCATAGCGCGCCCGCCTGACGCGCCGAGATCAAACGCAAGAGCTGTTCTTATCATTTTACAACACCCTTTTTGAGAATTATGTTTGCGTACAAGGCTTCCTCGCCGGTAGAAACCACGGCGAAAGCGGTCTTTGCCCTTTCATAGAACGCAAAACGCTCTATCATTTCAATTTTGCAGTTTTCCGGCTCGTACTTATTTATGATTTCCTTATATTTGTCCCAGATCACCGGAACAACATCGTCGCCGGCAACGACTTCCATAAGCATTACGGGCTTTTCGGTATATGTATCAAGAGGGAAAAGCTGCATAATTGCATCGAGAAGTTCGGGAACGCCGTGACCGTCGCAGCGCACGACGCGTTTTCCCATTGTTTCGGCGGGAAAATTCCCGTCGGCGATCACGATCTCATCGCCGTGACCCATTTCCATAAGTATTTTCAGAAGCTCCGGTGAAAGGATCTTAGGTATATTCTTTAGCATTTTAAATTCCTCGGTTCCGTAAAAAATAAGCAGTATCCTCCGCTTCCGGAGGACAGCCGGAGGACACTGCGCAGATCGTTGTTCGCTCAGGTAAATTACATAAGCGACTTGTAAAGTTCGGTGATCTCCTCAACGGAAGTTTCTCTCGGATTTCCGGGACGGCAAGCGTCGTCATACGCAGACTGCGCAAGGAACGGAATATCCTCGGTCTTAACTATGTCTTTAAGATCTTCGGGGATACCAACGTCCTTGGAAAGCTGCTTGACCGCGTCGATAGCGGCTTTTCTGTATTCCTCCTGAGACATACCGTCAACGCCCTTTACGCCCATAGCTCTGGCGATCTCGCGGTATTTCTCGCCTGTTGCGGGAGCATTGTATTCCATAACAGTCGGGAGGATTATAGCGTTTGCAACACCGTGGGGAGTATCATACAGCGCGCCCAGAGGGTGAGCCATTGAGTGAACTATTCCAAGTCCTACGTTTGAGAAGCCCATTCCCGCAACATACTGACCCAGAGCCATGTCAAGACGACCCTCCTTGGTGTTTGCAACTGCGCCGCGGAGACTTCTTGAAATAATTTCAATAGCTTTCAGGTGGAACATATCCGAAAGCTCCCATGCGCCCTTGGTAATATATCCCTCGATAGCGTGTGTAAGAGCGTCCATGCCCGTAGCGGCGGTAAGACCCTTGGGCATTGATTCCATCATATCCGGATCAACGAAAGCGACCACGGGAATGTCGTGGGGGTCAACGCAAACCATTTTACGGTTTTTCTCAACGTCCGTGATAACATAGTTGATGGTGACTTCTGCGGCTGTTCCTGCTGTTGTGGGAACTGCAAAAATGGGAACGCACTTGTTCTTGGTGTCCGCAACTCCCTCAAGACTTCTAACGTCTGCAAATTCCGGATTGTTGATAATAATTCCGATAGCCTTTGCGGTGTCCATTGAAGATCCGCCGCCTACCGCGATGATATAATCAGCGCCGGAAGCCTTATACGCCGCAACACCGTGTTGAACGTTCTCGATAGTAGGATTCGGCTTGATCTCGGAATAGATCTCGTAAGCCATTCCCGCGCCGTCAAGAATATCTGTGACTTTCTTTGTAACGCCGAATTTCAGCAGATCCGGATCGGAGCAAAGGAAAGCCTTTTTAAAAGCTCTGCCCTGCGCCTCGTCCTTAATGGCGGAAATTGCACCGCTGCCGTGATAAGACGTTTCATTGAGGATAAATCTGTTCATGTTCATCAAACTCCTTTATAATAATTTTATTTGAATACTATTTTCCCTTTGTCAGGTCTGTTCCGTCCGTGAAAAGCTCGTCCATATAGGTATTTGCAGTATGCTTTTCGCTGTTTTCTTTAAGCTTGCTGCCGTCGGCTTCAAGCGCGCCCATGTCAGTCTCATAAAATT
Source organism: uncultured Clostridia bacterium (assembly GCA_947628385.1). Taxonomy (GTDB): domain Bacteria; phylum Bacillota; class Clostridia; order Oscillospirales; family Ruminococcaceae; genus RGIG8773. Next base: position 2,778 of record CANQZS010000102.1, read on the forward strand.
TCATGCTTTCTCTGATCTGCTCGTCGGACATGATACGCTTGCCGCCCTCTGATCTGCTCAGATTGTAAAAATCGGGATAGCCCTCCTGCGTTTTAAGATAGTCAAGCTTTTTGTACTGTGCAAAGCACACTGCCTGAAGCACAGTGACCAAGGCAACAATGATAAGCCCCTCAGGATCTGCATGTACGTACAGCAGCCACCAAAGGATCACCGCCGCGATCGCAGCGATCGTGCCGCGCTTATCCTTTAAATATGACCATAAATACGCGGCGATCAGACCTCCGTTTGCCAGAATAGATGAAAACACGGTCAAAGGATCCATTCCGGCGGTTCCAAGCGTTATAAGCGTCGCTGTAAAGCTGCCCAGCGAAACTATAAGCGGGATCGCAGGAAATATTGCGCAAATATAGAACGCCGCCGAAAAGATACGGCTGATCCGCCGCATATCATCGCGGTTAGCATCTGTCTGCACATTGCGTTCAATATCAGGTCTTTCCATATGATCCTCCCCAAAAATCAATTGCTGCCGTTAGGATATTTCTTGTAGCCCGGGTGTTTTCCGGTAACGCCGTACTGTTCGCGCATTTTGCAGAGGCGGTCGATATTCTTGCGGGAAATTTCCTTTTCGCCGCCCAGAAGATGAGCGGTAAGGCTTATTTTAGCCCACAGCTCAAGAGTTTCCATACGATAATAAGCCGTAAGCAGATCTGCGCCTACGGTCAATGCGCCATGGTTCTGCAAAAGCAGAACGTCATGCTCCTGCAAATAAGGGGCGATAGCCTCCGGAACTTCATAGGTAGATGGTGTACCGTAAGGCGTTACGGGAACTGAGCCTACGGCAATTACCGCTTCTATCATAGTATACCCGTCAAGAGCGATATTTGCAACGGCATAGCCTGTTGCTGTAGGCGGGTGTGCATGGACTACGGCGCCTACGTCATCACGTTCGCTGTAGCAGCGCAGGTGCATTTTTATTTCAGAAGAGGGTCTGTAGCCGTTCTGTGCTTCAAGAACATTCCCCTCCGCATCTATTTTCACGATCTTTTCCGGAGTGATAAAGCTTTTGCTTATTCCGGTAGGTGTGGCAAGGAAGGTGCCGTCCCCGAGTTTTACCGAGACGTTCCCGTCGTTTGCGGCTACCCAGCCGAGCTGCCACATCTTATGGCATACATCGCATATCTGCTCCTTTATATCCTGTTCGTTCATAAAACACAGCTCCTTTCAAGTATCGGCATTAATCTGTATATATTATACAATATTTGCATATAAATGTCCAGAAAATTATGTAAATTACTCCAAAAAATATTTACAAACTTTTTGTGCAGTATTAACAACATTATTACAGCGTTAAGATCAATTCGTAATGCGTAATTGATTTTGCGCCTGCAGCGCAAAATTGTGATAAAAAATCGCCGCACTCGTCAGAGTGCGGCGCTGGCGCGCTTGCGCTTTGTAACATTATTGATCCTGAGTAAGTACGAAGATCTCGTAGATCGCCCTTACCGCAGCTTCAAAATCCTCCTCACTTACACCTATGATTATGTTTAGCTCGGAAGACCCCTGATCTATCATTTTTACATTTATCCTTGCATGAGCAAGCGCGGAAAAGATCCTGCCCGCCGTACCGCGGTTCTTTCTCATGCCGCGCCCTACTACGGCAATAAGCGCAAGATCGTCCTCAACATAAAGATGATCGGGATGCACACGGAACGTTATCTCGTCAAGAACACTTTGCTGAACAGGCTTTAACGCGTCTGTGGCAACAATAACGCTCATCGTATCTATTCCGGAGGGCATATGCTCAAAGCTTACATTATTCTTTTCAAGAGCACGAAGCACGTTCCTGCCAAAGCCAAGCTCGCTGTTCATCATGTCCTTTTCAATGTTTATTACGGAAAGCCCTTTCTTTCCCGCAATGCCCGTTATTACATATCTGCTCGCCTCGTCGGAGGAAGCTACGATCATCGTTCCCATATCCTCAGGCTTGTTCGTGTTCCTGATATTTATAGGGATACCTGCCGTTCTCACCGGAAATATAGCGTCCTCATGCAGAACTCCCGCTCCCATATAGGAAAGCTCCCTGAGCTCCTGATAGGTTATGGTAGTTATCGGCGCGGGATCGTCAACTATCCTCGGATCGCAGATGAGGAACCCTGAAACGTCCGTCCAGTTTTCATATATCTTAGCATCGACCGCTCTTGCCACGATCGAACCCGTAACGTCCGAACCGCCTCTTGAAAACGTTCTTATAGTATCATTCGGCATTGAACCGTAAAACCCCGGGATAACAGCGTGCTCGCTCTCCGCAAGCCTCGGTCTTAAAAGCATTATCGTAGTATCAAGATCGAACGTGCCGTTCTCCTTGAATTTGATATATCCTGCCGGATCAATAAAGTCAAATTTAAGGAACGCCGCAAGCACCTTGCTGTTAAGGAACTCCCCTCTTGAAGCGGCATAATCACGTCCCGCCATATGCTCAAAGGAATCCTTTATGCGTTTGAAATCCTTTTCCAGTGACAGCTCCAGTCCAAGCTCGGAAATAATATCGTTATAGCGCTTTTCTATAGCGGAAAAATCCTTTTCAAAATCCTCGCCCTTAGCCGCCTTTTCATAGCAGGCATAAAGCATATCGGTGACCTTTATATCCTCCTTGAAGCGCTTTCCCGGCGCGGAGGCTACCACATATTTTCTTTCGGGATCCGAGAGTATAATATCCGCTACCTTTCTGAACTGACCGGCATCGGCAAGCGAGCTTCCGCCAAATTTTACTACTTTGCAATCGCTCATGTCAAAATTCCTTTCCAAAATATATTCATCTTATACTATTATAAATAAACTGCCGGAAATAATCAATAGGAATATAAAACAAAATTTTGCGGAATTTACTGTCCGTTTGCGGCAAACTGCTGTATTCTCTGCACGGACAAGTTTTTCCGGCGGGAATATTCGGACTTGCCTTGGAATATAGTTAGTGTAAAAGCAATTGTACAAATTCTCAGGAGGAAAAATTATGCTGGAAATTCTTGAAAGACCCTACATCTCAAGTCCGCGCGGACTGTCATCGGCGGAGGCGGCGGAAGCATTGAAAAAATACGGGGAAAATTCCCTTGCAAAGGAGAAAAAGGCTCAGCCGCTGAAAATTTTTATCGGTCAGTTCAGAGACATTATGATAATGATATTGCTTGCGGCGACCGTAGTATCTTTTTTCCTCGGTGAGATCTACGACGCCGTAACGATAATCATTATAGTGCTGCTGAACGCCGTTCTCGGATTTATACAGGAGTACAGAACGGAAAAAACTCTTATCGCTCTTAAAAGCATGACCGCTCCCTCGGCAAAATGCTGGCGGGACGGCTCTCTTGTCACGATCCCCGCTGCGGAGCTCGTTCCGCAGGATATTATCCGGCTCGAAGCAGGAGACAAGGTCCCCGCAGACTGCGTGATCCTTTCCTGCAAAGGACTGCTTGCCGAAGAGAGTATACTTACCGGCGAATCCACGGCAGCCTCCAAAACATCGGGAGATCCTGCGGACACCGATAATTCCATAGGAAAAGACACCGTTGTATACAGCGGAACGGTCATCGTCAAAGGCACTGCGGAAGCAAAGGTCATCGCCACCGGTCTTAATGCCCAGATGGGACGTATCTCCGGTATGCTTACCGAAATAGAAGATGAAATGACCCCCTTGCAGAAAAGACTTGCCGAGCTTGGAAAGATCATCGCGATCATCTGTCTTGTGGTCTGTGCGGCGGTCAGCGGAGCCGGTATACTGCGCGGAGAGCCGGTATTTGATATGCTCATGACCGGCATAACCATAGCCATAGCCGCGATCTCCCCGCTACGGTGACTATAGCGCTTGCTCTTGCGGTAAGCAGAATGTTAAAGAAAAAAGCTCTTGTACATAAGC
>CANQZS010000103.1 GCA_947628385.1 uncultured Clostridia bacterium
CCGCATAGCGGCTTCAAGAGGGGGCTGCCCTGCGATAGAGGGCGCCCCCTTGAATTAACGATTTATTTTAGATATAAGTCTTTTGAAACAGTCCGGTGGACTGTTTCAAAATTAGTTTAAATATGTTTTTATACAAAATCTTTTTTATAAATTTATTTCATTCTAAGGTATCAGCCTTTATAAACATTTTGTATATTGGGGAAATTGCTCTGAAATCTTTGATAAGCTTGTCTGCAAGCCTGTCACTGAAAAGAAGCTCAAAATCCTTGCTGTCACAGGAAACGCCTATGTCACGACGGTTCAGCCATTCCTTTTCAGCAGGCGAAGCGTCCGGAAAATGATCCTTTTTGTAAAGCTCTCCGTAAAGATCAAAAACGTCCTGTGCCTTGTAGGCTCTGAGCGCGGATACTGCGGCTTTGTCCTTGCTTAAAATAAGAGAGCGGATATTCGTCATTGTTCCGGTAGAAGCATAATAATATCCGCAGCCGTAGCTAAAGCCATTGGGGGAAATACTGAAATAGTATCCCGGAAGAGATCTGTATGCGTCAGTGGTCCTGCTGAACGTATACCAGAGATGATCGCGGAAAATTGATTTTCCTTTGGAATATCTCGCGTCACGGTAGATACGTGAGATCCTTTTCGGATCGCATATAAATTTATCGTCTATTTCAAGCATTGCTTCGGTAAGATCTGAAACTAATTCGCGGAACGGAAAAAGCACATAATTCCTGTAATCCTCCTTATGCTCGCTGAACCATTCCTTGCTGTCATTGAGCCGGTTTTCAAAAAGAAAGTCAAGAGACTTTGGCGAAAAATTCATTTTTATTATCATGCCTGCAATGCAAGCATTTCTCCTTTCACGTTTTATGCTTATCCTTTACGGGATCTTGATTTTTTGCAATTTAAATTATAACGCATTTTTTGCAGGATTTCAATATTTATACGAAATTTTGTATTGACAAATTTAAGACAGTGTGATATAATCAATTTGTTGAATTTAACAGCGCAGTTCATTTGTACCCTCCTGCGCAAAAACAAAACCGGGACTGAACGCATGAGTGTGAAGTCCTTTCATACTCTTTTTTTATTTTCTGCTTAAAAAATTACGGAGGGATCCTATGTACGTATTAAAAACAGAAGCCGCTTTTGACAGCGCGCATTTCCTTTACGGATATGAGGGAAAATGCAGCAACCTCCATGGACACAGATGGGTCATCTCTGCGGAAATAACTGCGGAAAAGCTTCACAAAAACGGTCAGCTCAGAGGAATGGTAACGGATTTCGGAAATATAAAAAAGGATCTTAAGGATCTTGCGGACAGCTTTGATCATGCGTTTATTTACGAAAAAAATTCCCTGAAAAATGAAACTGTTTCCGCACTTAAAAATGAAAATTTTAATTTGATCGAGGTGGATTTCCGTCCCACTGCGGAAAATTTTGCGGAATATTTTTATATGCGCCTTGAAGCTCTGGGATATTCGGTGGGATCGGTCACAGTTTACGAAACTCCCAACAACTGCGCGCGCTATTCAAGGAATTGAGGAATTTTTATGCACAAATATAATATTGCCGAGACTTTTTCAAGCATAAACGGCGAGGGAACAAAAGCGGGACAGCTTGCTTTTTTTATAAGATTTACCGGCTGCAATTTAAATTGCTCCTACTGCGATACAAAATGGGCAAATGAAAAAAATGCGGGATCTATTCCTATGACTGCGGAGGAGATACTTGATTCCGCAAAAAATTCCGGTATAAAAAATATTACCGTTACCGGCGGCGAACCGCTGATACAAAAAGAAATTATCCCGCTTCTGGAGCTGCTTTGCAAAAATAATTTTAATGTGGAAATTGAAACTAACGGCGCGGCGGATATTTCAGGAGCCGCGGGAATTTTCCCGAACCGTCCGTCGATCACACTTGATTATAAGCTTCCGTCAAGCGGAATGGAAAAATTCATGCTTATGGAAAATTATAAATTCCTTGATAAAATGGACACTGTAAAATTTGTTTCGGGAAGCCGCTCCGATCTTGAAAGAGCTGCCGAAATAATTTCGGGATATGATCTGACCGAAAAATGTCACATTTATTTAAGTCCTGTTTTCGGTAAAATAATTCCTGAGGATATGGTGAATTTTATGCTTGAAAAAAAATTAAACGGCGTGAATTTGCAGCTCCAGCTGCACAAAATTATTTGGGATCCGGATAAAAGAGGTGTTTGATTTGAATAAAATAAATTTTGAAGAGATCGAAAAACATATAAGAGGGATCTTGATCGCGCTTGGTGACGATCCCGACCGTGAGGGTCTGCGGGAAACTCCCGCCCGCGTTGCAAAAATGTACGGCGAGGTCTTTGAGGGAATGAATTACACCAATGCGGAAATTGCGGAAATGTTCAACAGATCATTTGAGGACGGCTTTTCCCATGGTGAAAACGATATTGTTGTGGTAAAGGATATAGAGGCCTTTTCGTACTGTGAGCATCATCTTGCGCTTATGTATGATATGAAAGTTACGATAGCGTATATCCCTAAAGGAAAGGTTCTGGGACTTTCAAAGATAGCACGTATTGCGGACATGGCTGCAAAGCGTTTGCAGTTGCAAGAGCGTCTCGGCGCGGATATTGCGGAAATAATACAGATCGCGAGCGGCTCTGAGGACGTGGCTGTTTTTATTGAAGCAAATCACAGCTGCATGACTGCGAGGGGAATAAAAAAGCCGTCCGCAAAAACAGTTACCTCCACACTTCGGGGACGTTTTGACATGGACAGCGATCTGCGCGATAAATTATATTTTCAAATTAAATAAATAATTTTTTTATTTTTTATAATTATAATTATAAATTAAAGATCACTAATTTATCTCAACTCTTAACTCTCAACACTCAACTCTTTTAAAAACTCTTAACTCTTTTAAAGTGAGGTTTAATTATGAAAGCACTTGTTTTATTCAGCGGCGGAGTGGACAGCTCCACCTGTCTTGCAATGGCGGTAAAAAAATACGGCGCGGAAAATGTTATTGCACTTTCAATATTTTACGGACAGAAGCATGATAAGGAAATTTCCGCTGCGGACGCCGTTGCGGAATTCTATAAGACCGAACATATAAAGCTCGATCTGAGCCTGATATTTGATTTCAGCAGCTGCTCGCTACTTTCACATTCACAGGAGGAAATTCCCCATGAAAGCTATGCGGAGCAGCTTGAAAAGAGTAACGGTTCGCCGGTTTCAACATATGTGCCGTTCAGGAACGGATTGTTTATTTCGGCAGCGGCAAGCGTGGCGATCTCCAAGGGCTGCGGAGTGATCCTTTACGGCGCCCATGCGGACGATTCTGCGGGAAACGCTTATCCGGACTGTTCGGCTGAATTCAACAAAGCAATGAATGAGGCTGTCCGGCTCGGCAGCGGGGAACAGGTAAGGATAGAAGCTCCTTTCGTGGGAATGACAAAGGCTCAGGTAGTAAAAACAGGTCTGGAGCTAGGCGTTCCGTATGAGCTTACATGGAGCTGCTATGAGGGCGGGGAAAAGCCCTGCGGCGTGTGCGGCACCTGCCGCGACAGGATCGCTGCTTTTGAAGCGAACGGAGCAAAGGATCCGCTTATAGGTTAAAGGAGGATCATAATGTCAGAAAGAACAAAACAGGAAACAGAGGGGATCACGCTTCTCGGAAATCAGAAAACAAAATATCCGGACAATTACGCTCCGGAGGTACTTGAAGCTTTCGTTAATAAGCATCAGGAAAACGATTATTTTGTAAAATTCAATTGTCCGGAATTTACAAGCCTTTGTCCTATTACGGGACAGCCGGATTTTGCGGCAATTTATATTTCTTATGTTCCGAATGTGAAAATGGTGGAAAGCAAATCTTTGAAGCTTTATCTTTACAGCTTCCGTAATCATGGAGATTTTCACGAGGACTGCGTTAATATAATCATGAAAGATCTTATTAAATTAATGGATCCGAAATATATTGAAGTCTGGGGAAAATTCACTCCCCGCGGAGGGATCTCCATTGACCCGTACTGCAATTACGGAAAGAAAGGTACGATGTGGGAACAGGTAGCGGTCGAACGTCTTACTCATCATGATCTTTATCCGGAAAAGATAGACAACAGGTAATAGAAAAGCCGGCGATGCTTTTACGCCGGCTTTAGAAGCTTAGTCGGAGATCTCGTAGTATTCCTCCGGATCAAAATATTTTTTGTCAATGTTCCTTTCAAGTACATCAAAAATATAATCATAGCCGAATTGACTCATTCTTCTTACACCGTGGGAATCTGCAAGCTCGCGCGGATATTCGTCCAGAGGATAAAGCCGCACATTCTGATAATTGCCGTCATAATGCGTTATAACCGGAATAAGCTCAATATTCCTGATGATCGGACCTGTATCGTCCTCAGGAGCATTTTCAATGCAAACCGTTACATCAAAGTTCAGTATACCGCCGATAAGATTCTGTCCCACACTCTGGGCGGAAATAAAATTCCCCATAGAGTATGCACAGAGTGCTGAGGAACCGTCCTCACGCTCTATTTCTTCGATCCCGCGCAGTACGTGCGGGTGGTTCCCGATAATAATATCGGCTCCCGCATCAACAAGTGCTTTTGCAGTATTGCGCTGATAATCGCTGATGATGTCGGAATTTTCCACTCCCCAGTGAAGCGCTACGACGCATACGTCGGAAATTTCCTTGGCGCTCCTGATCTGCTCGCAGATAAGATCAATATCGTCAGTTCTGCCTATTACCAAAGGAGAATCTGCGGGAAGCGACAGCCCGTTAAGCGATTCCGTATATGAGAGAAAGGAAAATTTTACGCCCTGTTCCTCCTTTATGCGGATATGGCTCTCGTCCTCTTTATCACGGTATGCGCCGCATACTACGGCTTCGGGGTGACTGTCCCAGAAGTCAAGACAGGCGGAAAGACCGTCCGTACCTTTATCGAGAGTGTGATTGTTGGCAATGGTGAATACGTCAAAGCCGATGTCGATCATATGCTCCCCAAGCTCAGGAGGACTGTTGAACAGCGGATATGATGACGGAGCAAATTCCCCGTTGCAAATAAGAGTTTCCTGATTGATAACGGCAATATCAGCCGCTTTTATAATATCGGCAATATTTTCATAGGCATAGCTGAAATCATAGCCCTCATTGCCGGCGCGTCTGCCGGCTTGATCATATATGCTGGAATGTATGAGATTGTCTCCCGTAACGGCAAAGCTTACGGTCGCATATTCCGGCTCGGGAGGCTTGGTTTCGGCGGTAGTAGTTGTTGTCGCCGCAGAGGTTTCGGATACGGACGTCTCCGTAATATCCTCCGCAGCTTCTCCGTCGGACATAACGGAGGCTTCCGCATATGCCGGAACGGAATCATCTACCGTTTTGCAGCCCGAAAAGGAAAACGCCATGGCGGAGCATATTATAATAGCAGGTAATTTCTGTAATAATTTCATAATATTAGACCTTTCCTGAATTTGCTTATGTTTCAGAAGTCCGTACAGTCTGTCAGTGCCGGATCTGAAAACATTTTTTTCAGAATTTTCAATGATTTTGAATAAATCTCTTGAAATAAATAATTTGTTGTATTATAATGGAATCATTAGCTATTTAAGCTATGTTGAAAGGAAGAGTACACTATGAGAAAATTTTCCAAAGAAACATTTGAAAATTGCGGAAGAGCTATACGCAGCATTGCCGATGAAATACTTTCAGCCGGTCCTCTCGGGATCTCATCGCTTGATCCGGCAAAGACCGAGATGATCGTCGTTGATATAGTAAACGGATTCGTCCGTCAGGGAGCAATGGCTTCGCCGCTGGTGGAGGATATAATCCCTCCCACAGCTTCGCTTATGGATAAATGCTCGGAAAAGCATATACCGATCGTTGCCCTTGCGGACTGCCACAGTGAAAGCTGTGCGGAATTTTCCGCATTTCCTCCGCACTGCATTGAAAATACTGCCGAATCCGAGCTTGTGGACGAGATAAAAGCCAAGGGCGGATATTTGCTGATAAAAAAGAATTCTACCAATGGGTTCCATGAGGACAAGCTCAGGGAGCATCTTCATAGCTCGCCGGCAAATACATTTATTGTTACCGGAGACTGCACGGATATTTGCGTTTTGCAGCTGTGCCTTTCCGTTAAAACATATTTTACGCAGAAAAATGAAGCGTGCAGGATAATAATTCCCATAAACTGTGTAGAGACCTACGACGCGCCTTACCATGACGCCGATCTTATGAATATTGCCGCATATAAAATAATGAAAGACAGCGGCATAGAATTTGTTTCGGAAATAACGGAATAAATATTTGCGAAAGGGGAAGATCATATATGAAAAATAACGACCGTAATCTTACGCTTCTGACGGATTTTTACGAGCTTACTATGGCTAACGGATATTTTGAGAACGGAATGGGCGACACGATCTCATATTTTGATATGTTTTTCCGCAGCGTTCCGGACGGCGGCGGATTCGCGATAATGTGCGGTCTTGAACAGCTTATAGAATATATGGAGGGGCTCCGCTTTGATGAGGAGGATATTTCCTACCTGAGAAGCAAGGGGATATTCAGCGAAAAATTTCTTGAATATCTAAGGAATTTCAGGTTCTCCTGCGACGTATGGGCAGTTCCGGAGGGAACGCCTATATTCCCTAACGAGCCTATCGTCACCGTAAGAGG
>CANQZS010000104.1 GCA_947628385.1 uncultured Clostridia bacterium
GACAGAGCCGTTTCAAAATGGGAAACGGGACGTTCTCTGCCCGATGCTTCGATCATGCTTGAACTTTGCGGAATACTGGGAATAAGTGTAAACGAACTGCTTACAGGAGGAAAAATTGCCATGGAAAATTACAAGGAGATAGCCGAAAAAAACCTTGCGGACATTTCTGAACTTGAAAAGGATAAGAACACAAAACTTACAAAAGCGGAATTTTTCATCGGCTTGTCGGGAGTATTCATTTCGCTGATAATGGTCATATGCGGATCATTTATAGCCGCAAGCGAACCGTTTGTAAGTATTTTCCTATGTATTTCCGGAGGTATCACCGCAATAGTATTTGAATTTTATGCAGTGCTGCTTGAACGGGATTCCGGATATTATGAATGTCAGAACTGCCGCAACAGATATGTTCCGTCAAAAAAAGCGGTCATATTTTCCGTTCATTACGGCAGCGACCGTATTTTGAAATGTCCGGAATGTTCCAAAAAATGCTGGCATAAAAAAGTTATCACAAAATAAAAAACAGTCACCGTTTATGACGGTGGCTGCTTTTGTTTTGAAGCAGAATAAACCTACGTCCCGCGTTTATTTTTAGATACTATATTCACAAGTTCGTATATCATATCCTGCTGTTCCTCGCTGAGAATTCGCATTTTGAGAATAAGAGACATTTCTTTTACGGAGATCTTATCGTTTTGCGGACATTCAAGAAGATGATCCGCTGTTGTGTCCAAAATAAAAACAATACGCCTTACCAGTTCAAAATCCGGCTGACGTTTATTTTTTATATACCCGTTCAGTGTGGACGGAGCAATGTTGAGCATTGCGGCAAGCTCCTTCTGTGAAATTTCCTTTTCCTCAAGAATTTCAAGCAAACGATCTCCAAATGCCATATGAACACTTCCTTTTAGGCATATTATACAATATTATTGTCAGAAATTTATATAAATACTCAAAAATCAAATTTTTATATTGACAATTCGCAAAATGAGTATTATAATTCAAATATAAAGGTAAAATATATTTCTTAAAGTAAAATCAAGAGATGTATTTTGCTTTTATAATATGATAAAAAAGGAGAACAAGTATATGAAAAATTACTGTCCTAACTGCGGAAAGCTTTCCGACAAAATTGAAACAACATGTCCATATTGCAAAAGATCAAAATCATGGTTATCAAATCCATTGACAGAAGATCCCTACAAAGTATGTACGTTCCTTAAAGTTATGGCTATACTAACTATAATCGGCGGGGTAATTACCGGAATTTACTGTATTGGCAGCGATATGGCTCTGATCGGTATTATTCTGGCGCTGTCATCGCTTATTGCGGCAGCATTTACATTTGCCATATCAAATGTTGTATATAACGTTGCTGTAACTTCCACGAAAAGCGAACAGATAAAACAGTATTTGTCCGTCCTTATGGATATAGCGATCCCAAATATTGATGAAAATATTTCGGATATTGTATTGACTATAAAAAATGACCGCAATTAAAATTTGCGATCATCACAGTTTTATTAAAATATATCAAGAATGGCAGGAAAAGCTTCCTGCCATTTTGCATAAAAACACCCGTCCAGAAATTTTCGGACGGAATTTTTTATAAATGTATTGAATTCGTGTAATAAATGTGATACAATATATATAAAGGAAGTGATCTTATGGCAAAAACCGAAACACTGCATATCAGAGTAAATGAAAACGTCAAGCATAATGCCGAGGAAACTCTTGAATTATTGGGACTTTCGATCTCCGAAGCGGTAAATATGTTCCTCTGTCAGGTAAACCTTACGGGAGGAATACCTTTTGATGTAAGGATCCCTGCGCCGGAACGGGTGATCGTGCGTTCCGCAGAAGATCTGTCAAAAAAGCTTTCCGAAGCTATGGAAGATGTCGAAAACGGCAGGACCGTTCCTGCGGAAGAAGCTTTCAAAAGGTTGGAAGAGAAATATGGAATATAAAATCATTTTTACACGGGAATTTGAAAATGACCTTGACAATGTTATCAGCTATATTTCAAATAAACTATTCAGCCCAATTGCAGCAAAAAATATCTATAAACAAATAAAGGAAAAAATAAATAACTTAAATGATTCTCCTTTTATCTATCCGGTTTATCATGACGAAAAGCTGTCCAATAAAGGTTTAAGATACATTGTTATATCAAATTACCTTATGTTTTACACAGTAAATGAATCAGGCAAAGAAGTTATCATGCTGCGTTTTTTATATGGCAAAAGAAATTTGACGGATATTTTAGATAAAACGTAAAAAACACCCGTCCGGATATTTCCGAACGGGTGTCAGGGAGATTGGCGGATAGGTTCAGGGACTTCCTATCCGCACTTGTAAAGTGAGTAAATGTATGAAAATACGGCAGTATAGTCACACATCTCGGATAATAGAAGCTTTCATATCAAACTCTGAAAAGAAGATCCGCATATGTCGGGAACGGCCACATCTTTTCGGGAGCAATAGTTTCAAGCTCGTCAACTACCGCTCTGAGAGACTGCATTGCTGCAAAAACAACATCTCTGTAATATCTTGCCGCAGGTTCGCCGTCTTCATAGTTCTTGACTTCAAGAAGCTTGCTGTCAAGCGCGTCCGTTGCCTCAAGAATACTGTTCGTCAGGCAGGAAGCCTTGTCGATAAGTACCTTTTCCGCGTCGAAATTAACGCCCAGAGACTTCTTTGCGACCATTGCGTCCGCAAGGCTCTTGGTGAATTCCAGTCCTGCGGGGATTATCTGCTTTCTTGCCATGTCAACCATGGTGAGTGCTTCAATATTGATGATCTTGGAATAATTTTCAAGAAGTATCTCCTGTCTGGACTCGATCTCGGTCCTTGTAAGTACCTTGAATTCCTCAAAGATAGCAACATTCTTATCATCTGAATAGTGCGGAACCGCGTCAACCGTTGAAACCAGATTGGGAAGTCCCCTCTTTTTCGCTTCCTCGACCCATGACTCATCATAACCGTTGCCGTTGAAGATGACTTTCTTGTTTTCCTTGATAGTCTCGATAAGGAGCTTATTCAAGTCGGAGGAGAAATCCTTGGAATTTTCAAGCTTATCTGCAAATTCCTTAAGAACGTGCGCAACTATAGTATTAAGTATCATATTTGTGCAGGCGATAGAATCCGCAGAACCAAGCGCTCTGAACTCAAACTTGTTTCCTGTGAATGCAAAAGGAGACGTTCTGTTTCTGTCGGTGGTATCCTTGGGGAAATTCGGCAGAGCCTCAACTCCGATAACGAATTCCTTGTCCTTGTTGGTGGCTATCATTTTGCCTGTTTCGAGAGCGTCAAGGATCGTCTGGAGCTCATCGCCAAGGAATATGGAAACTATTGCCGGAGGAGCTTCGTTTGCGCCAAGTCTGTGATCGTTGCCCGCAGAAGCTACCGAAAGTCTCAGCAGATCGGCATAATTATTTACAGCCTTTATGACCGCTACGAGGAATGTAAGGAATTGAATGTTATCCTTGGGATTCTCGCCGGGATCGAGAAGATTCTGACCGTCGTTTGTGGAAATAGACCAGTTATTGTGCTTTCCGGAGCCGTTTACGCCGGCAAAAGGCTTTTCATGGAGCAGGCAAACCAGACCGTGTTTCAGAGCGGTCTTTTTCATTATCTCCATAGTAAGAGCGTTCTGATCGGAAGCAACGTTAGAAGTCGCAAAAATAGGAGCAAGCTCATGCTGTGCGGGAGCGACCTCGTTATGCTTTGTCTTGGCAAGTATACCAAGCTTCCACAGCTCCTCGTCAAGATCTTTCATATAAGCGGAAACTCTTTCCTTGATATTACCGAAATAGTGATCCTCCAGCTCCTGACCCTTAGGAGCCTTTGCGCCGAACAGAGTTCTGCCGGTAAGGATAAGATCGCGTCTCTGATCGTAAAGCTTTTTATCTACGAGGAAATATTCCTGCTCAGGACCAACTGTAGTTGTAACTCTTGTAGCGGTGGTATTGCCGAAAAGTCTGAGTACGCGTATAGCCTGCTCGGAGATAACGTCCATAGATCGGAGCAGCGGAGTTTTCTTATCGAGGATCTCGCCTGTGTAGGAGCAGAAAGCCGTAGGAATGTACAGTGAACCGTCCTTAACGAAAGCGGGAGAGGTAGGATCCCAAGCGGTATATCCTCTTGCTTCAAAGGTAGCTCTCAGACCGCCGGAGGGGAAAGAGGAAGCGTCCGGTTCGCCCTTGATGAGTTCCTTTCCGGAGAATTCCATAATGACCTTTCCGTCGCTTGTAGGAGAGATGAAAGAATCGTGTTTTTCGGCAGTAATGCCTGTCATTGGGTGGAACCAGTGTGTATAGTGAGTTGCGCCCTTTTCAACAGCCCATTCCTTCATGGAATTTGCGATAACCTCCGCAACGTCAACGTCCAGTGCTACGCCAAGCTCCTGAGTTTTCAGCAGAGACTTGTAAACGTTTTTCGGAAGTCTTTCTTTCATAGTTTCCTTGTTAAAAACGTTGCAGCCGAAATATTCGGGAACGCTTTTAACGCCCTGATTAACTGTTTCTGACATAAAAATTCCTCCCTATAGAATTTGAATAAAAAAGGCGCTTTGGCAGACAGTTTACCCGTCCGTCAAAGCGTCATTGCTTTTACTATGTTTATATCATACACTACTTTTTCCCGTTTGTCAATACCTTTTTTGAAATTTTGCAGGATTTTTTTATTTTCCTGCAAAACGCACTATAATTTCCTTATTTGCAAGCTTGTTTTGTGGCAAATGTGCAATAAAATAATTTTTATATTTCATTTGTTAATAAAATACGCAATAAATTTACCGGTCGTTCGCCGTAGGCGCAAAAGAGAGAACGTCACTGCGCTTTCATTTTTCTGTATGTTTCTCAAAACGATTTTTCAATTTAACCTCAGATACCGCTTTTACATATGATATTATAATATCCTCCGCATATCCGATCTCATTTTTGTCAAGTCCGGAAAGCAGCTCGGAAATATTGTTTTCCGTGTGTTCACCCTTACCCCAGATTATATAATCCGCCGAAACGGAAAAAAGCTCACATATTTTTATAAGAGTGTCAAGCGACATTCCCTTTTTTCCAAGCTCTATGTCAGCGGCAAATGTAACGGAAATATCAAGCTTTTCCGCAAATTTTTCTCTTGTATATCCTATCATTTCACGGCGCTCACGAACGCGCCGTCCCATTTCAGCACACATTGACTCTATCATAACATTCACCCCGTAATATTATGATACTATATTATAAAATTTATGTTAATAGGCTGAAAGTTATTGACAATCATATACTTTTAGTTTATAATTGTATTATATTAAATCAATTAGTGTAGGAACGTGATACTTTTGTAATTCAATTACTACGATAGCCTTATGAATGCCGAAAACGGCGACGATGCCGCTCAATACGCCCTCGGAAAAATGTACTATTCCGGCGACGGCGTTAAAAGGAATCCCGAAAAATCAATTTTCTGGTATACAAGATCTTCAAATCAGGGCAATGCTTACGCTCAATTTGAGCTTGCCATGATATATCTTCAAGGTGAATATATAAAACAAAATATCCCGGAAGCAATATCACTTCTGGAGTCTTCATCGGATAATGGTAACCCCTCGGCACAGCTATATCTTGGCAAGCTGTATCTCGAGGGAAAATATACAAATAAAAATGAGAAAAAAGCAGTTGAACTTCTTTCAAGAGCCGCAGGAAATAACAATGCGCAGGCACAATTTTATCTTGGGAATTTCTATATGTACGGCACTGACGGCGAACAGGATCCCGCAAGTGCAGTTTACTGGTACAAGCGCGCCGCAGTTCAGGGCAGTACGGACGCTCAGTCAAAATTAGCCGATATGTATTATAACGGTATTATTATTGACAAGGATTATGAGGAGGCTGTACATTGGTACAAAAAGCTTGCGGAAAACGGAGTCCGTGAAGCGCAATTCATGCTCGGAGAAATTTACAGCGACGGAAACAAAGGTATCTGCCGGAATTATGAAAGATCCGCAGAATGGTACTCAAAGGCTGCCGAGCAAGGTCTTGCTGAAGCGCAATACCGACTTGGAAATATGCTTCACAGCGGAAAGGGCGTTTCTCAGGACAAGAGCCAAGCGATATTCTGGTACACAAAAGCCTCCGAGCAGAACCATATCAAAGCCCAATGCTGTTTAGGAGAAGCGTATCTCAAAGGAGACGGAGTTCTGCGCAATGCCGGAAACGCCGCATTATGGTACAAAAAAGCGGCTGAGCAAGGCGATCCGAAAGCACAGTATAATTTAGGCTCCATGTACTATTACGGTCAAGGCGTAGAAAAAGATAGTGAGGAGACTGCATACTGGTACAGAAAAGCTGCCGAGCAAGGCAGTCCGGACGCACAATATGAGCTTTCTGAAATGTACGAAGCAGGTGATGGTGTAACAAAAAATAAAGAAAAAGCGCTTTTCTGGCTCAAAAAAGCAGCGGAACAGAAATACCCGTCCGCTGTAGAAAAGTTAAACAAAATAACAGGCTTGCATTGATCGCAAGCCTGTTAGACTGTATAAAAACATATTAAATTGATTTTTAAACAGTCCACCGGACTGTTTAAAAAGGTTTACATAATATAAAACGTTAGCTTAGGGGAACGCTCTCTCTTGCAGAGCGTTCCCCTCTTGCAAACAGCTGCGCAGTTTGCAATTCACC
>CANQZS010000105.1 GCA_947628385.1 uncultured Clostridia bacterium
CTTCATATCCCCGCACGGTGGATCCTCCTTTCGAGCAGCGTAAATATTACCGAAATAGGGAGGATCATGATAAGGTATGCAATGACCAGCATTGTCAGAGCCTCCGTAGTATTATAGTACATTCCTATAAGATCCTTAGCCGTATACATTAGATCGGCAAGAGATACCGCGCTGAATACGCTGGTCTCTTTAAGGAGAAATATGATGTTCGCGCAGACCGCCGGAGCCGATACCGACGCAGCCTGCGGGAAAATAACGCTCGTCATTGTCTGAAAGCCGTTCAGTCCGAGACTTGCCGCAGCTTCAAGATGTGTTTTGCGCACCGACACAAGTCCGCTCAGGAATGATTCCGACATATAGCCTCCTCCGAGAAAGGCGAGCCCCACTGTGCCGCAGACCTCCGGAGACAGGACTATCCCCACCTTTGGCAGTCCGAAAAAGAGAAAGAACAGCTGGACTATAAGGGGAGTGTTCCTTGAAAGCTCGGTATATGCTGCGGCGATCCCGTTAAGCACAGGGATCCTGTAATATCTGCAAAGTGCGCAGATCATCCCGATAATTACCGACAGAACGATCCCCAGCGCTCCGATAGTGACCGTCAGAACAGCGGATCTTATATATAAAGGGTAATATTCCGTTATGAAAGACCAGTCCATAGCAATCCTCCGAATATCCTTTCCGTCCGGCAAATGTTTTTCATTCCGCAGCGGTATATCCATCTTATGCTGAAACGGCTGAAACGATTTTCCGGAACGGGAAAATTATATCACACAAAGCATACAATGTCAATAAGTATCCGGTAAATATTTTGTAATACAAAAGTCGGCTATATAAAATTTCAATAAATGATTCAAGCAATTTTTGTGCAATTTTTATCCATTATCCGTATTCAGAATAAAAATAGTTACAAATTTCTGTATAATTTATCAAAAAATAATATATGAATACGATTTTTTCCAGAAATGTATTGCAAAGCGGTAAATGTTATGTTATAATTTATATATATTTGATTTTTGGAGTGATAGCAGTGTTCAATAAAAAGAATAAAGGCTTAAAAGCTAAGCTCAGAACACATATTTACATAATATCTGTACTGTCAATAGCTTTCGTAGCACTCTCGGCATGCGTGGTAACGGCAGTAGTGAACCAGAGACAAATGAGCCGGACGATCTCCGCTCAGCTGAGCGATTGCAGCAGCAAGCTGAGCTCATGGCTCGAAGAGAAAAGATCCCTGACAGAATTTATCGCCGATGAGATCGTAGACAGAGGTTATGCCGAAAACAAGGAGGAATGTCTGCCGTTTTTGCAGGACTGCATAAACCGCGATCCGGATTCCTTTGACGTATATATAGGCTACGCCGACGGAAGCTGCCTTTTCGGCGGCGGTTGGAATCCAGCTCCGGGGGAATACGATCCTACCACAAGAGATTGGTACAAGGCTGCCGTCTCAAGCGATAGTATCATAATCACTGACCCGTATACCGATGCTCAGACCGGCAGACAGGTAATAACCTGCACCACCAAGATAGAGGTAGATGGACGGATAATCGGCGCGCTTGCAAGAGATATTTTCATAGATGAGATAGCCGAGATAATAAATTCTCTCCATATTGACGAAAACGGCTATGCTATCCTTGTTACCGGAGACGGAAGTATAATAGTTCACGAAAATGCGGATTATATGCCCACCGTTGACGCGGACGGAAACGATGTTACTGTCCGGCTCGACGACGTTATGGAGGGCTATTCTGCGGATATTGCCGACGGAGAAATAAAGCGTATCAAGGATTACGACGGCAAGACCATAAACTTTGCGCAGATCAATACCGAAATAAACGACTGGAAGCTCGGATATTCTCTTGATTATTCGGAATATCACAGCGGAATGCTTACAATAATCATAGTGTTCCTTGCAATGACGTTCCTTTTCAGCGGGATAATATCGGCATATGTGGCTGTACTTCTCAAAAGAGTTTTCAAGCCGCTGTCGGACGTTGCCGATACGGCGAGACTTGTTTCACAGGGAAGTCTGAACGTTTCATTTAACTATGACGGCGAGGACGAGATAGGAGACGTCTGCCGGACGATCGAAGTAAACAACCGTGTCGTAAAGGATTATATAGAGGATATTTCCGAAAGGCTCGACAATATTTCAAGAGGAAATTTCAATACGGATTCAAATATAGAATACCGCGGCGATTATGCGGCTATAAAGGAGTCCCTTGACAATATATCCCATTCGCTCGGTCAGGTATTTGACGGCATTGAGGGCGCGTCCGAAGCGGTATTCGGAGGCGCGGGCGGAGTTGCCAACGGCGCAAATCAGCTTGCGGAATCCGTTTCAATGCAGACGGCGGTCATCAATGATATAGTATCGGAAGTGAATATCGTTTCCGAAAAGATCACCAACAACGTATCGCGAACGGATCAGGCAAGGAGCATAGCAAGGGACACTGCCGATTCCGTAAAGGAAAGCAGCGAGCAGATGCACAAGCTTCTTGACGCTATGGGAGAGATCTCGAACGCTTCCGAGGAGATCAAGAAGATCATCGGAACTATTGAGGATATTGCGTTCCAGACAAATATCCTTGCTCTTAACGCTTCCGTTGAGGCAGCAAGAGCGGGTTCGGCAGGAAAGGGCTTTGCCGTAGTTGCCGACGAGGTAAGGAATCTTGCCGGAAAGAGTGCAGACGCTTCTATCCAGACCTCAAAGCTTATAGAACATTCCTCAAATGCGGTAAACAGCGGTCTTATTTATGCGGACGCGGCTTCGGAATCTCTTAAAAAGGTGGTTGAGCACACTAATGAGATCGACGGAATAATCGTAAAGATAAACGAGGAATCTCACGATCAGAGCAGCTGCATGGAGGACGTAAACAGCAAGATAAACATTGTTGCGGATTATGTTTCATCGGCGGCTGCAAATGCAGAGGAAAGCGCAGCGGCTTCGGAGGAGCTGAACGGTCAGGCTTCCGCGCTCAAAGAAATGCTCCAGACGTTTGGCAATTAATTAATTTATACAAATCATACAGCCGGCATGCTTATGTGTGCCGGCTTGATTTTGAAAAGGTAATTGCAATTTTGTGCCGTAGGCACAAAATTGAAAAGCTGGTCAAGCTGAGCACAGCTTGCGGGGTCAGAGCGCGGAATCCTCTGCCTTTAAGAGCTCCGCAAGGGTGTGAATAAAACGACGCAAGCGTCGTCTAAGCCGCGAAGCGGATTCAAGAGGGGGAACGCCTCTGCGAAAACCAAACTTCGTTTGGCTGAGGGCGCCCCCTTAAACTAACAGCTTATGTTATGTAAACTTTTTGAAACAGTCCGGTGGACTGTTTCAAAATCAATTTAATATGTTTTTATACAAACTAAGCGGAGCCGTTCATTTTGAACAGCTCCGCTTAGTTTTTTTATTATCTTAATAATTACTTGCAGCAGCACTCACCAACGGGAGTAGTCCAACCGTGTGTATCTTCGATCTTGCCCCACTGGATACCGGTAAGAGTATCATAAAGCTTCTGGGAAATAGGTCCGATCTCGCCATTGTTGATCTGCATAACAAGATCGCCGTATTTAAGCTCCCCGATAGGAGAAATTACAGCAGCTGTACCCGTTCCGAATGCTTCGTCAAATTTGCCGTTCTTGTAAGCTTCAACAAGCTCATCAATGCTTATATCCCTTTCAGTAGCCTTGTAACCCATTGAACGGAGAAGCTCCAGACAGGATTTCCTTGTGATCCCTCCAAGGATAGAACCTCTTTCAAGGCTCGGTGTGATGACTTCGCCGTCAACAACAAAAAATACATTCATTGCGCCGACTTCGTCTATATACTTCCTCTTAACACCGTCAAGCCAAAGGACCTGTGCATAGCCCTGTTTTTCGGCTTCCTCCTGTGCTTTAAGAGAGATCGCATAGTTTGCGGCAGCCTTTGTGAAGCCTGTACCGCCGGTAACTGCTCTTACATATTTTTCCTCAACATATATCTTTACAGGAGCAAGTCCCGCAGCATAGTAAGCTCCTACGGGAGACATGATTATTGCAAATATAAGGTGCTTTGCAGGATGAACTCCAAGCATAGGATCTACCGCAAAGATGTACGGACGGATATAAAGGGAAGTTCCGTCGGAATGAGGCACCCAGTCCTCATCTACCTTGACAAGAGCCTTTATTGCCTCAATGGCAAAAGCCTCGTCAATATGGGGTATGCAAAGACGATCGTTAGAAACATTGAGACGAGCCATATTCTGATCCGGACGGA
Source organism: uncultured Clostridia bacterium (assembly GCA_947628385.1). GTDB lineage: Bacteria > Bacillota > Clostridia > Oscillospirales > Ruminococcaceae > RGIG8773. The sequence goes on from CANQZS010000105.1 coordinate 4,253, forward strand.
AAAGCTGGATCTTTCCGCTTGCAGTTCTGTACGCTTTCAGCCCCTCAAAGTCAGCCTGACCGTAATGGAGACACATTGCCGCAGGATCCATGGGGATAGGTCCGTAGGGAACTATTCTGGCGTCGTGCCAGCCCTGACCCTCGTCATAGTTCATAAGGAACATATGGTCGGTAAATATTTTACCAAATCCAAGCTTGCTTTCGTCTGTAGGCTTAGCCTTAGGCGATTCGGTACGCGTTACTTTTATTTCCATCATTTGGAACGCTTCCTTTCCTAAAATAAAAATACAAGTTTATTATAGCACAGCAATATTGCAATTTCAAGATGAAAAACTCACTTTTTTATGATTTTTTGCATGAATTTAATTTATGACTTGCATTTATTAAAATTTAATTGTAAATTTGTACAATTTTTTTGCCGCAGCCGCAAGAAAATATTTGCAAAAGTCTAAAAATAGTTACATAATCTTAACAAAATTGCGGGTTTTATTGACAACAATTTTTAGCGGGTGTATAATGGTATTGTTAAATTTATTTTGCAAAGGGGTAATCATATTGAATAAATTCATGAAATTTCTCTGTCCTGCTCTCTGCGCGGCGGGAAGTTTACTTGCTTTTTCGGGCTGTACGAACTACAGCAAAATGATGAACGAGGAGCCTAAGGAATACCTTGCCATTGCTTCTCAGAACGCTGCCGAGGCTATAGCAAAGGGCAGCGGCTCTGAGACATATGATCTTATGGAAAAGGCTTCGGAAAACGGTTCCTTTACCTTGGAATTTGAAGTCGAGGGAATAAAATTCAAGGGAGAGACTTATTCCAACAGCAAGGACGGTATGACTTCACAGATGTATACTCTCGCAGGCTCGAAAGGAACTTCCTTACAGGCTTACGTCTATGCGGACAACGACTCTGCAAGGTTCGGGACTATAGGCGATTCCGGAACGCATATTTACAGCATTGATCTTGATACCGTCGCCGAAAAGCTGGCGGGTTCGGTATTTGCTCCGGAAAGCGGATCCTCGTATGCGATTTCGCAGGAGGAGTATGACAAGATACTTGAATATCTCGGCGAATTTGACGCAGTTGTCAGGGACGAATCTGAAGCTTCTGAAAGCGGCGAGATCTCCGCTTATCGTGAGATCATAAGCTCCTATACCGATTCACACCCTCCCGTAGTTGAGGAAAAGACCGAAACTACTGTTGCCGGCGAGACAGTGACCGCAAATATCATTACATACGATATTTCCAAGGAAGATATACGTTCCGTTGCTTTGCAGATATTTGACGCCGCCGCTGCAAACGGCGAATTTGACGAAACGATCGAAAGCAGTAAATATTGGTACGGTGATGATTATTCCATAGACGATTATAAGGAGGAATTTACCAAGCAGCTTGATGAGTTCAGTGATTACGGAATAAATGCTGTTTATAAGGTCAACAGCAAGACCAACACCCTTATGCAGTTTGACATCACCGCCAATATGGCTGACGATCATATGAACATTGTTATAAAATTAGGCGCAGTTCTCGGAGCAGATCCGGAAACAGCCGAAAGCGGCAATGTTTATTGCGAAATAAACACTGATTATCCCGATGACGACGAATACGACAGCAATATCAGGATAGACGCGGACATCACAAGCGGAGAAGATTCCTCCGGCATGGCTGTAAGAATGAACATGGACGGCGAGATCACGGAGCTTATCAACATAAATTATACCAAGAACGGCGAAAATTACACTCTTACCGCAGATATTCCCGAAGCTGAGATCACTGCCAAAGCAGAGGGAACCGTTTCCGCGTCCGATGATGAATTCAAATTTACAATTGACAGGGTATCGCTCGTTAGCGGTTCAACGGAGGTTTCTTATCTGCCGAAGGTCGTTATCACCGCTAAGAAAGGCGGGGAGATCCTTGCCCTTGACGCGGAAAAGGAGTTCCTTGACATTACCGAGGAGGAGCTTGACGCGTTTGGAGAAGATATTGGAAATGATCTTATGGCTGTTCTGGACGAATTTGCCGAGGGCAGCGTTCTGGGCGAAAGCATGACTAATTACATCAGCGAATCAAGGATCTTTGCCGCAAATGCAAATTCCAAAACGGTGTATACGGCTTTAGCCGTACAGCTTACCGAGATGGCAATAGACGGGGAGACGGTAAAGGGCAGCGTTATCGAGGGAAAAGATCTGGATATTTCCATAGGCGGTAAGAAATACGACCTCAGCGATTATCTGGGAGACGAGTTCCACGGATATGTTTACGGGGAATGTGATCCCGATACATATTCGGTAAATTACGTTCTCTGGTCTGATGATCCGATACCGGACGAGTATAGGCATCAGCTTGACCGTGATGAACAGGATACTCTTGCGGACGACGGCACTTGCATAGGCTGTTATCCGGTGCTGTAAAAAAACAGAC
>CANQZS010000106.1 GCA_947628385.1 uncultured Clostridia bacterium
TCTCTTGCAGAGCGTTCCCCTCTTGCAAACAGCTACGCAGTTTGCAATTCACCCCTTTGCAGAGCGCTTTGAAAAGGGGAGTTTCGCCGCCTGCGGGCGGCGACCAAAGGCTCTGCCTTTGGAATCCGCGAGCTGGGCTCAGCTCGACCAGCTTTTCAATTTTGCGCCTGCGGCGCAAAATTGTTAATTAAGCATTAATCTTCGCACTTCGCGCACCGATAATTCGTATACATCTCGTCTTTCCATAACTGTAGGAAAACAACGGCACATCATAGGCGTCATAAGTGTGCGCGGCAATGTGGGGAATACCGTCCTTTACATTTACAACAAGCAGATCGTGATAGAATTTTTCCCCGTCTCCAAGCTGAATTATATCGCCCTTTTTCACATCATAAAGCGGGATAATTTCCCCAAAAGGACCGATATTTTTATTCCGCAAAAGAAATTTATATAAATATTCAACACTCGTCCAAGCCGCCGCGCGGTTATCCGGAGAAATATAATACCAGCCCGTGTCGGCAGTATAATTCATTGCCGCGCCGCCTGCGTATAAGCATTGAGAAATAAAATTCGTGCAGTCGCCTCCCACATTTTCAAAATTATAATATGCGGGATTCCTTGAAAGCGCCCATTTTTTTGCATAATTTATTTCTGCATTTACGTCCAAAGCATATTCTGTAAGCATATCATCACACCTTGAAAAATTTATGCTTTACATAATATGCTTATTAAATGTTTTTGGTCAATTTTAAATATAATTAAATAATATATTCCACAGGATCCGTATCGGCTTTCGCGTGTACAAATTCAATTCCGGAAAATTCCTCGGAAAATCTTTTTATCAGATACGGGATAACAATATCCTCTGTGTGGAAATGTCCGCAGTCATAAAGAGCAATGCCGTGGTTGCGTGCGGTTATCCACGTATCGTGCTTAACGTCTCCGGTAATATATGCGTCCGCATTTTTTTCAATTGCAAGCGGAAGATCGCTGCCGCCCCCGCCGGAACAGAACGCAAGCTTTTTTATAGGCTTCCCGCTGTCGGTGAACCGCACTACCGTGCATTTAAAAATTTCTTTAAGAAGCTTTGCAAGATCATTCGGCATAATTTCATTTTTTACCGAGCATAAAAATCCATAGCCTCTTCCGTCAGAATGGATAGGCTCGAACCAAGAAATTTTTTTAAGCTTTAAATGGGGATCAAGCATATCAAAAATAATGTCGTTTATTCCACCGTCAGCCATGTCAAGCGGCGAATGAAAGCATATGCACGAAATATTATTTTTAAATGCAAGACACGCAGGATCGCTTTCATTTAATTTATAAAGCGGGTGGTATATCACCGGATGGTGAGCGATCATAAGCTCCGCGCCGATATTTTTTGCTTCGCGGACGGCTTCGCAGGTCATGTCAAGAGAAAATAAAATTTTTGTCACGGGGGAATTTTCATCTCCCACAAGAAGTCCGGAATTATCTCCGCTGTGTAAATTTTTCATAGGCGCTATAACGTCCATAAACGCAAGCATATCCTTTACCGTGTACATGGTTTTTCCTCCTGTTTCAAGAATCATTTCGTTTGCAAGGGAAATTTTTTTTACGGCTTCCTCCGAATGTCCGGAATCCCGCAAAGCCCGTCCGGAATTTAAAAGGCTCTTGGCTTTCATAAGGATAAATCCCCTCGCGTTCTCATCTGAGGGATCAAGAGCTCCCATATATTTTAAAAGCTCAGGTATCTCTCTTCCGGCGCCGTCGGTTTTTACGGCGTTTATTACCGTATAATAAGATCCTCTGTCCCTGACCGCTTTTTGTGAAACTATCTCAAAGCCGTTTTCATAAAGAAACGCTGTCAATTTTTCCGAACGAGTCATAGGCTGCAGGATCAGATTTTTTCCTTTCAGCCCGCCACATTCAGAAAGGATCTTTGAAATAAGCTCCCCGCCCATTCCCGCTATAACTATATCGGTAATGCTTTCAAGCGGGATATTTTTCAAGCCGTCGGAAAGCACAAGCTCCGCTTTTGAAAGGACTCCCGCTCCGCGCAAGGTGTTTTCCGCAGCCTTTAAAGGCTTTTCGTTTATATCCGACGCAATTGCAAAGGAGCATTTTCCGGACAAAAGAAGCTCGGCGGCAAGGTAAGCATGATCCGTTCCCACATCGCAGACCCGCTCTCCGCGCACCATTTCCGCACACAGCATAAGCCGCTTGTCCGTCATTCAGAACACCCTTTCCTTATCGGGATATTTCATCTATCTGTTCAAGTATCTCATAGACCGTTCCGGAAAGCCTTGACGTAGGACGTTCTATCCTTTCCAGAGCTTCGCTGTCAAGAGTTATGACCTTTCCGTCAAGAAACGCCTGCATTCCGTATATTCCCTCCGGAAGCTCGTCCTTAATGCTCTCAGGAACTATTATCCATTCCGGAGAAAGCCCTATAAGCTCTTCCTCGGTAAAAACAATATCCTCACCGTCCGCAGCGGCATTGACTCCGAAATGCGAAAAGAAATTTCCCGCAAAGGTATTGTCCGTAGCCGCCGCAAGCTCCGGAGACATTATGTAAACAAAGCTGCTTATAGAACCCTCCGCCTGCCGCAGAGCGTCCGTAAGCGGTCTCATAGCATCGTCGGCAGCCTCCGCTCCGGAGGATCTTCCGCAGAAAACAGCCGCAATATCGTTATAGCAGGCATAAAGCTCCTCTACTGATAACGGGGACGGAAGTATCAGCACCCGTGTTCCGGCTTCCTCTATAGCGGTAATATCTTTTTTTGCAATGGGGCTCTGGGATATGAGCAGCTGAGGAGCGGAATCTATCACCGCCTTGGCGTCGGGATTTGCCGCCGAACCGAGAACGTCTCTTCCTGCGATCTCCTCCGGATAATCGCAGTAGATGCTTATCCCCGTGAGCTTGTCCGCGAATCCGAGCTCGCATATTATCTCCGTCACTGCCGGAGAAAGCGAGCCTACGGTCTGCGGCTGTTCGTTAAAGATGAGCGAGCCTACCTCCGCCGGATAGGGTCTTTCCTCTGGTGCGGTCATTTCCGTTGAAACGGGAACGGCTTCCTCCGCAATTTCAGTACAGCCGCACAGCATAACTGCCGCTGCAGCGGCGGCTGCATATCCGATCTTGAATTTATACAAATAAAACACCTCTGAAACAGTCATAAACAGTATGAATATAGTTTAACATACTTTTTTTCAAATTACAATAGATATTTTGCAGGACTTTTTTTACCTTATTGTATACTTTATACCGCTGCATTTGTAGTTTTTATACAAAAATAAAAAATGCTGTTGATATTTTTATAAATATATTGTATAATTAAATCAGTATGATGTCCGGATACTGAGCTCACGCAAAGCATTGCACGTCCAGCGGACAGGAGCCGGTCATAAATCGCAGTTAGGAGGAAATGCTTCTACGGAAGCAAACGGTTCAACCATGAAAAACAAAGAAAAAAGACTACGATCATTTATAATATTTTCATATGTCGGAATTGGCGTCCTGACCGCTTTAGTGATATTGTCAGCATTCGCCGGCGCATACAAGGGAGCGGTCATCACCGCCGCCGTCGTCATTGCCGCCGGATCTATAGCTGTGCTAAGATATATCTATACATACGAACAAAGCAAAACAGATACGATGAACGAATTCATCTCAGGAATTGACGGCTACGCGGAAATACGCTACGATAAGGACAGCGACGAAGCCCGCATCTCAAGCAATTTTACCGAGGTCACCGGCATTGAAGCTCCCGTGGGGATAATAGACGGCTCCGATTACCGCAAGCTCGCCTGCAAGCTCATATCCTGTCCGTGCGACGCCGGCGCGGACATCTACATGGCTGCAAAAGCCAAAACATGGATAAGGATCCGCACTGCTGACGTGCGCAACTATGAATTTACAATGATAACCGACGTTTCAGATTTCGTTTCATGCAAGAATATCATAAAAAGCCTTAAATATTACGACGCCGAAACAAACCTCCTTTGCAGGGACGCTTTTATTGCAAAAGTGCGTTCAATAGCCTCCTCGAATTACGGTACTGTGGGACTTGTTACCATTATGGTAAGCGGTATCGACAAGGTCATCTCCTTTAACGGAACAGCCGCCGGAGACGAGCTTATACTTAAGACCTCTTACGCTTTAAGGCGGTACGAGAACCCGCACAATATATTTGCCGGCAGAACGGCTACCAACGAATTCTGTATTCTGCTCACGGATATTTACGACGAGGGCTGCCGCAAATATGCGGAAAAATTCCTTGCAAGCGTTGAGGAGGCAGTAAGCTCCGAGGACACCGGATACGTGCGCATATACTGCGGATATGCCGTTTTCAACGGCGAGGAGAACAATGCCGAAAATATGCTTGCGGCTGCGGATTACGCCGCTTATGACGCAAAGAATTCCTCCGCGGGGGTACCGGTAGCCTTTGACAGCGAAAGCTTCGCTACCAGCGCATACGATTTCAGAAAAACTCAGGTATTCAATACCGTTATCAACGAGAACCGCATACACTATAACTTCCAGCCTGTAGTAGACGCAGCCACCGGCGAGATATTCGCATATGAAGCCCTTATGCGTCCGGACGAGGTAAACGGCATAAAGCTCAATCCGCTTGAAATGATAAGCATTGCCGAAAAACAGGGAATGTCCTCCGAGATCGAAAGACTTACCTTTGAAAATACCATAAGCTTCCTGTCGGAAAATCAGGACTTTTTCCGCAGCAGAAAGCTCTTTATAAACAGCATACCGAGCTGTATCCTGCCGGATCAGGAATATAACAGGATATTCGGCGAATACAGCGGTATCTTCGATAAGCTCGTCGTTGAGATAACCGAGGGCTGCCAGATCACTCAGGAAAATATCGACATCATGCAGCGCCGCTACAAGAGCAAGCGCGCTCAGATAGCTCTTGATGATTACGGAACAGGCTATGCGAACGAATCCTCGCTCATAAACATCAAGCCCGACTACATCAAGATAGACCGCTCCCTTATAAGCGGGATCGACACCGACAGCAGCAAGCAGCATCTGGTGGGCAACATGATAAGCTTTGCTAAAAAGCACGGCATAAAGACCCTCAGCGAGGGCGTGGAAACAAAGGGAGAGCTTGAAAGAGTCATCACTCTCGGCGTAGACCTCATTCAGGGCTACTACACCAGCAAGCCTAACGCCGTTCTGCTTCTGGATATTCCCGCAGACATCAAGAATGAGATCCTTGACATAAACATCAAGAACGTAGGCTATGCAAGAAAATCCTATATCCTTACCGAGCAGGATCCCGTAGATGTTGTTGCTCTGGCTGTAAGAGGCTATACCGATATTGACGTGCAGACCTCTCCGGTATCAATAACCGGAGATCTGTCAAGAATGATAAATATGCGCATACACTGCGAGGACGGCTACAACGGAACAATAAATATATCCGATGTGAACCTTAACGGTATGGATTCTCCCGTGCTTACCCTCGGGAACAACTGCGAGGTAATGCTTAACACCAGCGGAACGAATTACTTCTCATATGAGGGCATACGCGTTCCGGAATCGAGCAGGTTCATACTCTCAGGCAACGGCAGTCTGAGCATAGATGTAAGCGGAAATAACGGTATCATCATCGGCGGAAACTGCCAGCAGGATTTCGGAAAGATCCTCCTTGATATGGACGGCGATCTCAATATGAATTCCAAGGGAGACAACATCGTCGGCATCGGCGGAGGAGTCGGAGGAAAGGATTCCGAAATAGAGATCGTGCGCGGAGAGATCAATGCGGATCTCAGAGGTCCGTCCGTAGTCGGTATCGGAGCTATTTCCGGAAATGCAAGTATAAAGATCTACAACATCAAAATGGATTTTGAGAGCTCCGGTCAGAGCGTTATAGGCATAGGCACCAAGAACGGGCAGATAGCTCTTGAATGTAATGCCGACATAACCGCCGACTGCTCCGGCGACAACTGCTGCGTTATAGGAACTCTTGAAAACGGCACCGGAAACATAAGCATACAGGGAAATTACGATCTTGCCGTACACGCAAAGAATTCCGTAGCAATAGGTTCAATGGGCGGAAAGGCGAGCATATCCGTAAATTCAGGACATTATCGTCTTGCCTGTGAGGGAAATACCGCAGCGGGTATCGGAGACGCTTTCGGCGGCGAGACTATCAATATTGTCAATGGAATTTTCGATATTCATATTGCCTCCGGAAATGAGTTCCCCATAGGCACCAAAAGCGGAAAAACTACTATCCACAGCGGAAATATATTCACTGACAGCATAGAGGAGATACGTTCGGTAAGTCCGTTCGGAGATCCGCTTGAAAAGCGGGTAGTCAAGTCGGAAGGTCCATTCAAGAAGTCTATTGTTTATGGTGGCAGTGAATACACATACTCCGCAGAGCCTAACGGAGGAGAAGATTTCGTTACGGTTTATCTTCCTGTCGGATATAATGAAAGTATATAAAAAGATCTTATATCTCCCGCCTATATGGTGGGAGATATTGCGTCTAAGGCGCAGAGCTTAATGCGTAATTAACAATTTTGCGCGAAGCGCAAAATTGAAAAGCTGGTCAAGCTGAGCCCAGCTTGCGGATTCCAAAGGCAGAGCCTTT
>CANQZS010000107.1 GCA_947628385.1 uncultured Clostridia bacterium
ATCTCGTTTAATGCTGAAATTTGCGCGTCATATTCACTTTTGCCGTTGGATATATATTCTTGAATGTAAAGATTATAAAGGCTTTCATTTACCTCTCCAATTGATGTGTAGCTAAATATTTTTCCGTTATGACAAGCAATAAAACCTTTTTGATATTTATTTTTAAAAGCCGAGTTAAAATCAGCGGCACTTGGAGGCATACTGTTTGGATGAGTATGTAAAGTAATTATTTCATTGTATAATTTAAGTGTGCTTTCAGTTTTGTCTGAATATACAACTTTTTCTTTATCTGTCTGATTTACTTCTTGTGTAATGATCTTTCCGGAAGACGAATCAATAAAATACATATCCTCAAACTCCGTACCACTTCGGTGCTTTAAGGCTTTTTTAGCACAATCGTATAATGCTTTATTAACATCTGGGTTATCGGTAATATTATCAAACTTGCGCTTATATTCTCCGCTGTCAATATATGATTTGTTGACAAGGGTGTTTTTATTCCTGCCTTACCGCTGGTATTCAAGAGCCACAGTATCACTTTCTGTTTCTATTATATCACTTTTTTCAGCTTTGTCAACCCCTGACCCGCTCCCGCTTGTGAACCGCCCGTTTTGGGGATCGTGATACGGATTGAACCGCAGCTCGGCTTTACGGTATCTTTGTTCCGACTCCCAAATTTTCCGGTCATAATATTTCTTTGCAAGGTCATATCCGAGAACATCAATGCTCCTGTCAAACTCTTTCAGATACAAAGCCCGCTCCTCGAAGTGCCGCCGCGTCATATCGGAAAGATATTCGGCTTTGAGCCTGTCAAAGCGTCCGCGAAGTTCCGGATCAGTCATTATTTTCTCCCTCCCCATTAAGCTCAGACAGAATATCCGCAATAGGATTTGTTTGTTTCTCGGAAGTTTTGGGTATGCTGCGCAATGCAGCGGAAATAGTCATTATATTTTCTTTGTCTATAGAAAGCATCATACTTCGCTTCCGGTCTATTGCCGACATAAGAGCTGTTTTCTGAGAAATAAGCTTTCTTATCTGAACGCTGAAAGAAACAGCGTCATCAGCAGATATATTGCCGGATCTGCCTGCTTCACGGAAGGCTGATTTAGCCTCTTCCGCGATCTCCGAGATTGCCGCCATATCATCATAAAGCTCACGGATCTCAGCATATAGCATGCAATAAGTATTTATTCCCGACGAATACAGAGCGTCGGATTTATTAATACTTGCCAGAAGCTTTGATATTCTCAGGAACTCTTTATGAGCGACTTTATTTTTCTTTACCTCCTGCCTTTCGGAAAGCGGCTCACCGCTGAGAACAGACTTTTCCCGTGCCTCTCTGTCAGCGAGCTCCTGTTTTGTACGATGACTTTTTCTTTCCGAACGAATAACATCAACCGGCTTAGACGGTCTTGCCACAATATCACCCCGTTGATTTCAAAATACACTAAAATTATCATTTTGTAAAGGACATTTTACAAGCTTCAAAAATTCAATCCTCCCATTTTGGGAACTTTTTATTTATTTAAGGGCGCTGTTAGGTGTGAGCTCAAACGTCCAAAAAGTCGACAAAGGGGCGGGGTACTACTTTAACTTTTAGTGTGGATCAGAAAAAATTGATGAAATTGCAAGTATTTTTAGCAATTTTTTGTCAATTTTGCCGCTTTCCGCTTGACTGTGATGATACGAACAAAGGCAGATCAGATTGTTATCTTCAAGACGTTTTTCCCAAGCTTCGGATAAAGGCTCTATATGATGAACTGATATATCCGGCTCATACCTGACGATCTGATCTTTATATCCTACAGCGCAAATACGGCACATATACCCGTCACGCTGCCGTATGTATTCACGTTTATTTTGCCAAGCTCTTGAATTTCTGAATTTTATTATCTCGTTCGGTTCTTTTTTTTCGTATTTTCTTTCCTGCGGCTTCTTTGGACAAGCTTCACCCTTGCGATGTATTCCGTAACAATACGAACAGGCTTTATACACATTTACCTCCTTTCTTATTTTTCGGCGACGGAAATCCGTATCTGCGATATAAGCGATGCAGTGTTCTTACTGAAACATAGAACTGTTCTGCCGCCTCTTCTCTTGTTTTTCCTTGCTTTTCAATTTCCCAAGCTTCTTTTACTTCTTGCCTTGAAAGAGATGCTCTGCCTTGATAATCGCCCACAACAATTACCTCCTACTCAATTTTCACAAGAATATATTTTTGCAGCGGATAGCCACCCCAACTGTCAACACCGTTGTAAAGGCTGTCCGGTTTTAGTTTCCAGCCTTTCGGCGGTCTCGGTATAGAAAGCCAGTTTTCCGAAAGTCCGGTTTCGTATGTTATTTCCGGAGCAATACAATTCTTTGAAAAGCTGTATCGTCTTCTGCCTTTTGCACGCTCGTCATCTTGCTGACCTCCCTTTGATTTGTCGACATAATACTTTGCAAGCCCACGGAAATCGCCGTCCGGATACAATGTATTCAATATCCGTATCTGACCAAATTTCCAACATTCATACAGCATTGCGACCGAGATCTCCTGCGGAAGTACGAAATGATGATGCCATTTTTTTGAACGGACTCCTCTCTCGGTCATAGTCAGATATTTTAACTCGATCCCTACCTTTTTACAGCGGCTTTTTAGTTTTGCAATAAAATTCCTTTTGTCTTTTTTTACCTTGTCCTCATCATCGGAATAATTATCATCGGAATATGTACAAGCAATATGCCAGTCGTGAGGTTTAAAATTCATTTTCAATTTTCCAAAACAAAGATCTATAGAATGCTCTTCATTGATCTTTTTTACAGTTTCTGAAGTACCGCGCAATTTTCCGGATCGTTTTTTATGATTTCCGAACATTGGGGCATTGACATTTGTAATATAGCGTTCATTCCCATAATCTACCGTTTTTCTTATCCTCATAATTTCAGATCCCGCACAAAGTTAATATTATAACAAGGACATTAAAAAGGCTCGCGTCCTTATTTTTCACATTATATATAGTATAAATATTATTTGACGCCGAACGGGAAAGCTTATGCCTTCCCGTCTTTTTTCGCTCCCGTATAAATGTTATATCCCCACTTATCAATGAGAGCAAGGCACTTATTTAAGGTCATGCTTTCTATTGCTCCGGAAAAATACACTGCCGCCTCACGAGGATTTTTGAATTTTTTTATTTTACGTTCCGGATCAATTATAATAAATCCGTCTGTACCTTTATAAAATTTGTAATTGCTTATTCTGATACCTTTTTCTTCATCCATTTTTCAATAGCCTTTTGAAACAGATCAACTGTTTTTTCCTTATCTAAAATATCATCAATAAATATTTCCAACTGTTCCCGCCGCCAGCCGAACAGTTTTTTTTTGCTATATGCTTGTCCGGATCAAGAGACAGATAAGTTATTCCCTCTTTTTGCGGAACGGCAAGCTTCGGTATGTCAAATTGCATTCGCAAAGCATCTTTTTTGTAAAGTCAGCATAAAAAGCTCCATGCTTTCACCTCAAATTCCACCCGCTGCGCATCGCCGATAGGAGAATACATATTGATAAGCTTTGCATATTTCGAAAGAAGCGATCCTATAACGACGTTGTTTGCGTTTAACTGGTAATAGTTATATCTGCCGTATGGATTTGTAAAAAGCTCCCGACGGTTTTGTTCGCGTTCGGAATATGTCAAGGTTTTTCCCCCTTAACATACAGCCTGTGCGTACCGTCAAGGATCGCCCGCTCCTCATCGGAAATTACATACCCGCATATTTCAAGAAATTCATAATGCAGCCGGAGTTCTACGGCTCTGTTTTCCCGATATTCCGCCGTAAAATTGTCATAAGGCAGCAGCACTCGCGGAAGCATACCGTATGCCATAAGAACAAGTGCCCGCAGGTCTTTTATACCGTTTTCATTAACAAGATCTTCTGCCGGTATATCATCATCTTCCGGAATTTTAATATCTGTCATGTTGGCAATGTCATATATATCCACCGCTTCCGTATCATTGCAATGCTTTATCAGCAGGTTAAATATCGCATATATCTTTTCAAGAATTTCAGTCGCCTTTTTACAAGGGAACGCCTTGAAATTCTTTATAAAATCCTTACGCATTTTCTCCATCGTTGCGCATAATTCAAACAATCCGTCAGAATTTTCATGTGATTTCCAAAATACTTGCGGACGGTTTTCCTGCTGTTTTTCCCTATCAGTGAAAACATCAATGGAGTAACCGGTATTGACGTAATAGTATTTTTTGTTTTCGTCAAAATCAATAATTTCCTTTATACTTTCAATATTTGAACGGATCGGAACAGTCCTTATGAAATGATACGCAACATAATCCGCTTTCGGTAGTTTTTCGGCAAATTCCGAAAACACCTTTTCCGCACTTTCAAACCATATCTCTCTTTCCTGCTTGCGGAGCGCATTTTCAAGCTCCATTCTGAAATTATTAGACTTGTAATTTTCAACGAGCTTTTCCCGAACGGCAGGATCATTGATTTTTTCAAGCTCGTCAAAATCTTCAAGCCGCATTCCCGCATCATATGACTTTTTGACCTGCTCCATGTCGTACTGAGACATTTTCAAGCGGCGGCGGATAGTGCTTTCGGAAAATCCCGTAGCTTCGGAAATGCTGCTTACCGTGTCGCCAAGATCAAGCATAAGCTGGAAGCCCTCTGCCTGTTCCGGCTCTGTCAGATCGGCACGCTGCATATTCTCCGCAAGCATAATGCCGACCTGTTCTTTCATCGAAAGCCCTTCCGCAATAATGCAAGGGAGAACCTCAAGTCCTGCCGATCTTGCCGCTTCGTAACGCCTATGACCTATCAGGATACGATAATACCCGTCAAGATGTTCCGGTTCACGGGGGTTCGCGGGGAACCACGGAACAACGGTCAGATTCTGCATTATGCCGTTTTTGCGGATAGAATCCGCAAGCTCGGAAATATCCCCAACGTCCTTGCGCGGGTTCTTTGGGTGCGGCTCAAGGTGTCCTATGGGAATATATGTAATAGATGTGTTTGATTTTTCAGTCATTTTCAGCGCCTCCGAATTGTTCCATAAAATTTTCAATGTCGTCGATCGTTTTCTGCAAATATTGAATTTTCCTTTTGTACTCATCAATATATTCCTGTAGCTTTAATATCTCCTCGTTAAGTGTGTTCATGACCGCCTGCGGAATTTTGCCCTTGACATTTTCCGCATTTTCTGTTATACTATCGGTAGAAACATTTTCACACGTTTCATTCTCTGAGCTTGTATCGGTTGCTGCCGGTGCAGGCTCGTTTTCTTTGCTTTTTATTGCCATATTGTTTCCTCCTCATTTTTTGAAATATTCTGCTTCTCAGGAGCGTTTATGTATACGTTCATCTTCCGCCTCCTCTTCCGGTATTCCGGTCATGCTTAGCGTGATATTTTCAGCGGCTTGAAACGCAATAGCCGCGATCACTGCTCCAAGCAGCCACGGGGAAATTATTATCCACATAGATTTTCACGTCCTTTCATAAGCTTGTCCGATTTTTTTACGTCCGTTTTTTTGTCATTCCACAGCTGTTTGTTTTTCATTGAGCCACGGCGGCGGACAATTTTGAATAGTTTCCGTCCATAGCTTTTCTGCCTCTTGCTCTCTCCCTTCGTCAATGAACTTCATGCATTGCTCGTATGCTATTTCCATCCAAGTGCGAGCAAATCTCTGTTCACGCTCGTGAAGTTCCTCTTCCGTAATATCAACGCCGACCTCCGGACTTATGTTATGTATCTTGCATTTATTGCCGCTCGGCAGCGTTACTTCAAAAACTTTTTCGATCATATTATCACCTCCGTTCAATTATATTCAGATATTGAGTTGTCCTATTTCGATTCGCTTTCCCAGCGAGTCACGATCTCGTTTGACAGAGAAAGGATATTCTGACTCTTAGGAGACTGCGACAAGCCTTTCAATGCTACGGACAGCTCCGCAGGTGAAACCTTGTCGATCCCGTACTTCTTTAGCTCCGGAATAAGGTCTACCTGATTCCGTCCGAGCTTCATAAGTCTGATTCTTATTTCAAATGGCATATTTTCACCTCATTTCTTGACATACCACCTGCTCCGCGTAGAACCTAAGCAATGTCACCTTTTCTGTAAGCTCAACGAAAACGGTGAATGTTTGCTTTTTGCCGCTATAAGAAAAATCGCTAAATCAGACCGGACATAGTCAATTGTTGAACGATTTTGACCATTGAATCAGTAAGTTCCGCTAAACGGGACGGCTCTTTCTTACTCTCCTGTGAAAGCAGTCGCATCTGCTTGATCAGGAGAGTTTGTGCTGTTTCTTTCGTATCCATCTTCTCACCTCGTTTCTTGACATACCACCTGCTCCGCTGTATAATTATTGCAGAGAGGAGGAGTAACATTGGATTTAGGCACATATTCA
>CANQZS010000108.1 GCA_947628385.1 uncultured Clostridia bacterium
GCAGAAGCACTATAGGGGTTATCTCTCATGTGGACGAATTACGGACGGTCATTCCATGCGGCGTAAAAGTGGAAAAATCCTCCGCCGGCGGTTCAAGGATAATTCAGGAGCAGTCCTGAAGCCGCGATACGGAGAGAGCCGTCGGGTTGACAAGGGAGCCGTTTGCTGATATAATTTAAAAGGAATAATTTTCTTTGGAAGGGTGACCTGATGCTGCCCGAAAATATAAAATATATCATCTTCGATATGGACGGCACTCTGCTTGACAGCCTTTCGGTCTGGGCGGATTCCGACTGCGAATTCATTACGGGATCGGGTCATGATTATGATCCGTCCCATTCAAAGGTGATGAAAACGATGCACTTTGATTCAGCCTGTGAATATCTTGTCAGGGAATTTTCACTGCCGCTTTCTCCGGAAGCCACAGGCGAAAGGATATTGAAGATCGTTGAAGAGCGCTATATAAACTCTGTTCCGCTAAAGGACGGAGCGGGAGGATTCATAAAAGCCGCCGCCGGACGCGGGATAAAAATGTGCGTTGCGACTTCAAACAAGAAAAAACTTGCGGAGGACGCTTTAAAAGCCCACGATATTCTGGGAGCTATGGAATTTGTGCTGACCTCGGACGAGGTAGGCTGCGGCAAGGAGTCTCCGGAAATATTCCTTAAAGCTGCGGAAATGCTTGGAGGAACACCGGAGGAGACCGCCGTTTTTGAGGATTCTCTCCATGCGGTAATATCCGCAAAAAGCGCGGGATTTTTCGTGGCGGGAGTGTTTGACGAGATCTACGCTGAGGAATTCGACGGTATAAAAAAGCACGCCGATATAGTGCTGAGATCTTTTGAGGAGCTGTTGGAATGAAAAGGATCCTTGTTGGAATGAGCGGGGGAGTGGACAGCTCCGCTGCCGCGCTGCTGCTGAAAAATGCGGGATATGAGGTCTGCGGCTGCACGCTGAAGCTTTTTGACGGATATGAAAACGAAGAGGATATATTGAAGCGGACGTGCTGTTCCCTTTCAGATGTTGAGGACGCAAAGGCTGTTTGCAGGAGGATAGGCATCGAGCATTTTGTATTCAATTTCAAGGAGGATTTCCGGCGCGAGGTCATGGACAGGTTCGCCGAAAGCTATATACGCGGCGAAACGCCTAATCCATGCATATACTGCAACAGGCACATAAAATTTGATAAAATGCTGAGAAGAGCGCTGGAGCTCGGATTTGACGGCATTGCTACGGGGCATTATGCAAGGATAGAGCGTGACGGAACGACCGGCAGGATGCTGCTTATCCGTCCCGCGGACAGAAAAAAGGATCAGACCTATGTTCTGTACGCCATGACGCAGTTCCAGCTTGAGCATACGCTTTTCCCGCTTTACGGAATGGAGAAATCCGGTATACGAGCTCTTGCGGAGGAAAACGGTCTTGTAAACGCCGAAAAGCCAGACAGTCAGGATATATGCTTCGTTCCTGACGGCGACTATGCGGGATTTATCGAAAATCACACGGGCAGGACGTTTTCCGAGGGGGATTTTATAGACCTTTCCGGAAATGTTATCGGCAGGCACGGCGGCATACACCGTTATACCATAGGTCAGCGGAAAGGTCTTGGAGTGACTTTCGGGAAGCCGGTATTCGTCTGCGATAAGGATCCCGAAAGCAACACCGTAACTCTCGGAGACAGCGAAAGCCTTATGAAAGCCTCCGTTGAGGCTGAGGACGTGAACCTTATTTCCGTTCCCGATATTTCCGAGCCTATGAGAATTACCGCAAGGACGCGCTACAATATGAAGGATTCTGCGGGGATTCTGGAGAGGTCGGGAGACAGCCGCATAAGGGTGACATTTGACGTTCCCCAGCGCGCTCCGGCAAAGGGACAGGCTCTGGTCGTCTACGACGGAGATGTCGTTGTAGGCGGGGGAACGATAGTGTAATTCCGCAAAAGATATATGAATAAAATTAATTATAAAACCTAAAAATTCTGAAAGGACTTGATACTATGAAAGAGATCAATGTAAACGAGCTTGATTTCAACCCTTGGAACAGGATAGGCAAGGACTGGTTCCTGCTCACCTGCGGAGACAAGGAAAAATTCAACACCATGACCGCCGCATGGGGCTTTGCGGGAGTTATGTGGGGAAAGAACGTTTTTACGGCAGTTGTACGTCCCACACGCTATACCTTTGGATTCATGGAGAAAAACGAGCTTTTCACAGCAAGCTTTTATGACGAGAAATACCGTCCGGCGTTAAAGTTCTGCGGATCATATTCCGGAAGAGACTGTGATAAGGCTGCAAAGGCAAAGCTTTCACCGGAATTTATCGACGGAACGACTACCTTTGAAGAGGCAAAGCTCACCCTTGTATGCAGAAAGATCTACGCGCAGGATATGAACGTTTCCCTTATGGCTGACGATGTAAAGCCGATCAACGGAAACGACCCGATCCACAAGCTTTTCATAGGCGAGATCATCAAGGCTTATGAAGCCTGACGTTAGATAAAAATTATACGGTACCTGCGGACGGGAGAGGTGGTTTCCCGTCCGTTTTGCTTTCTGTACTTGCAATTTTACTGCATACATGGTATAATATAGAGGACGGCACGGATCTGTACGATTGGGTGAAATTCTTAAAAGCGGAGAAAAAGGAGGAATTTGAGATGGCAGCAAATAAAAACGAATATATCAAAGAGGCATACGATCAGCTTGAGGTTATCAGTCAGGACGAGGAAAAACGTATGGAATACAATGCTCGCCAGAAAGCCATATGGGATCACAATACTCTTATGGAAGAAAATTTTTCCCGCGGTATGGAAAAGGGCAGAGCAGAGGGAATTGCTAAGGGTAGAGCAGAGGGAATTGCTAAGGGTAGAGCAGATCTGCTTGCAAAAATGGCGGCAGATGGTGTGCCGGAAGAAATATTAAGAAAATATTTGTAAAAATATTTTCACATTCAGGATATGGACACGCTTGTTTAATAAATTGTACAATGGGGAATTGAAATGTCATACAAATAATTTCTGCATATAAACGGGATCCTTTTCATAAATTTAAATTGACAAGCTGTTAAAGCAAAGCGGCGATTTGATGTGAATTTCGGATCGCCGCTCTATCAAATATCGGGAGAAGTTCACACTATGGGATTTTTTGAACTGTTTATGATAGGCATAGGACTTTCTGCGGACGCGTTTTCCGTTTCCGTCTGCAAAGGTCTGAATATGCGGAAATTAAACCTCGGACACGCTTATATCATCGCTTTGTTTTTCGGGGGATTTCAGGCGCTTATGCCCCTTATCGGATATTTCCTCGGCTCGGGATTTTCAAAATATATCGAATCCTTTGACCACTGGATAGCTTTTATCCTGCTGCTTTTTATCGGCGGGAAAATGATCTTTGACGCGCTGCACGAAAAGGACGATGACGAGGAAGCGGAATATTCCCTTAAAATTGGCGAGCTTTTCATGCTTGCCATCGCAACAAGCATTGACGCTCTTGCAGTGGGGATAACCTTCGCGTTCCTTGAAGTAAGCATATTTTTTGCGATCCTCATCATCGGCGTTACGACCTTTGCTCTTTCGCTGGGAGGAGTGATCCTTGGCAATCGCTTCGGCGCAAAATACAAGAACAAAGCTGAAATTGCCGGAGGTATCATACTTATTCTTATAGGAACGAAAATTCTTTTGGAGCATCTGGGAATAATTTCTTTCTGAAAGGACGTTTGATCTTTGATCTTAAAAGAGCTTTATGAAATTACGGCAAATATGCTTGCGGCGGCGGGAGTGGAAAGCTCCCGCTTTGATACCGACTGCCTTTTTGAGGATATTCTCGGTGCGGACAAGCCGGAGCTTATAATCCACGGAGACAGGGAGATCCCAGAGCCGGCAGCGGACAGGCTCATGGCAGCTGCGGAAAAGCGCTGCATGGGGATCCCGCTTCAATATATCCTTGGCAAATGGGAATTTTACGGCAGAGGATTCTTTGTGGGCGAGGGCGTGCTTATTCCCCGTCCGGATACGGAGATACTTGTTGAAAGGGTCATAGAGCATTTTGCCGCACAGGGAAACGATTCTCCTGAGATCTGCGATCTTTGCAGCGGGACAGGCTGTATTGCCGTAACGCTGAAAAAGGAGATCCCCAAAGCCAAAGTTCACGCAGTAGAGCTTTCCTCCGAAGCCATGCCGTATCTGGTAAAGAATATCCAAGCCAACGGAGCGGACGTGAAAATAATAAAGGGCGATGTCTGCGACGGCAGGATACTTGAAAATTTTGCCGATCCTGAGGATATAGGCGAATTCCGCAGGATAGATGCTATAGTTTCAAATCCTCCGTATCTTACAGACAGTGAGATGAACGAGCTTTCACGGGAGGTCAGCCACGAGCCGGAGATCGCACTGCGCGGAGGAACGGATGGGCTGAAATTCTACAGAGTGATCTCGGTTTTATGGAGGGAGATCCTCAGGGACGGCGGACTTATGGCGTTCGAGATAGGATATGAGCAGGGAAATGCCGTTAAGGAGCTTCTTGAAAGGAGCGGGTATGAAAACGTTTCGGTCTTTAAGGATCTGGCGGGGAACGACAGGGTAGTGACCGGCATAAAGAGTTCCGCTTCGCCCTTGACTTAATGGGAAATGTATGGTACAATAGAGAAAATATTCCATTATCAAGCTTGAAAAGCAGTTTTTTTCAAGCTGCGGACTTTGCGCTCTGACGCGTAGAGCCGCACAAAGCGCCGAAAGGAGGAATGCTTGCTTTGCAAGCATGATCGTAAAAATGACTAAGAATTACGACGTTATAATTGCAGGAACAGGCGCGGGCGGAATGTATACGGCTATAAATCTTCCGCCGGAGGCAAAGGTGCTTGTAATTACCAAGCGGGAAATGATACTTTGCAACTCCGCGCTCGCTCAGGGCGGGATCGCCGCAGTATATCAGCCGGAGGACGACAGCGTGGGTATGCACACGCAGGATACCCTTATCGCGGGAGGATTCAAGAACAATCCGGACAGCCTGAAAATACTTGTGAATGAAGCCGCTCATGAAATAGAGACCATTCTCGGACTGGGTGTGGATTTTGACAGGGACGAGAACGGAAAGCTCCACAGGACTCTTGAGGGAGGTCATTCCCGCAGGAGGATATTCCACCATAAGGATTCGACGGGATTTGAGATAACCACCAAGCTTCAGGCGGCTGTAAAGAAGCTTCCCAACACGGAAATAATAGAAAACGCTTTGCTTTGCAGGCTGAAAAAGACTTCAACGGGATTTTCCGCGGACGTACTTTACGGAGGAGAGCACTGCACCTTTAACAGCAGATATTTTGTTCTTGCCACGGGAGGAATAGGCAGAGTATACGATTTCACTACCAATTCCGCAATAGCCACGGGAGACGGCATTACGTTTGCATATGAAATGGGTGCGAATATAAAAAATCTGTCGCTGATACAGTTTCACCCCACGGCGTTCAACAACAAGCATACAAGGGAATGTTTCCTCATTTCGGAGGCGGTGCGCGGCGAGGGCGCATATCTGAAAAACTGCAATAAGGAGCGGTTCATGCAGAATTATGACGACAGGCTCGAGCTTGCGCCGAGGGACGTTGTATCTCATGCGATAGTTACCGAGGGCAGGAGGCTTGATTCGGACGAATTCTATCTTGACATTACGCATAAGGATCCGGAATTTTTAAAGAACAGGTTCCCGATGATATACAAATATCTTCTTGAACAGGGCATTGACATGACAAAGGACATGATACCGATATATCCATGTCAGCATTATCTTATGGGAGGTATCAATGTAAACACCTCGGCGATGTCGTCCATTGAGGGGCTTTATGCGGTAGGGGAATGTTCGCATACGGGGGTTCACGGCAACAACAGGCTTGCGTCGAATTCGCTGCTTGAGGCTCTGGTATTCGGCAGACAGGCGGCGGAGGATATTGCAAGGCGCATGGAGGCTTCCGGCGGCTGCGGCACAGGAGAGCTTGAAAGCGGAGATTTCCCGATAAATGCAGATGCGGTGCCTGTTCCTCACGGTATACGTACTGAGGTACGGCACATTATACAGAAGTCATATTTTGTAATTCCGAATATGCAGGAAGCGCTGGCGGGATTTGAGCGTGTATCCGAGATAAAGCGAATGCTTGAAGAGGGCAATTACATTATTGACTGCAATTATGTAGAAGCGAGGTCGCTCACTACAGTTGCATATCTTATTCTTAAAGAAGTGATATAAAATTAAGGCAAGCCAAGGGCTTGCCTTAATTTTGCGCCGTAGGCGCAAAATATAAAGCTGGTCGAGCTGAGCCCAGCTCGCGGGGTCAAGGGGCGGCGCCCCTTGTCGCGCTCCGCAGA